>CAZNII010000127.1:1636-5838 GCA_964573075.1 uncultured Novosphingobium sp.
CGCGATAGCGCCGCAGCGGCGGACCGGCGCGGTATCGCTTGCCAGTGCCGCCAGGCACAGGATCGCGGCCAGTCCGGCCGGGACAAGTCCGGTGCCAATCATCCCGGTGCCACCGCGCCGAATTGGCCAAGCGCATGGACGACCGTCAGAATCAGCACCGCGGCGGCCAGCAGGGCCGCGGCCAGGACCGCGATCGCGGCAAGCCGCAACAAAGGGCCCGCGGGTCCATGAAGGACCGCGGGCAGGACGGTTAGGGGGGGGAGGTTGGAGGGTTGCAACTCGCCGAAGGCTTCGTCGGCAGGTGCCTTGAAGACGTCGACACCCTCCGGTTCGATTTGCTGCGCGCTGCCGGCCTCGTCATGAAGCTGGATTGGCTTACCTGTAAGGGAATTACTGGTCGGAATCGTGATCACCAGGGTGCTGGTCTGGCGATAGATCCGGGCGATCTGGGCCCGGGAAAGTCCACCCAGACGTTGCCGGATCACTTCGATCCGCTGATTGACCGCGCTTTCCGAAATGCCCAGTTTTCTGGCGATTTCCTTGCTGGTCATGCCCTCTGAAACCAGCGCGAGAACCTCACGCTGCTTGTCGGTGAGGGCGTCGAGCTGGGCGGTCTGCTTGAGGATGTCAGCCATGGCACAATCAAATCTAACCGGTTCACCGACTGGTATCAAATGGGATTGCGATCGCCTGCTGTGTCAGGTTGGAGCAAGCCCACATCGACAATCGCGGCGGCAAAGCCGGCGGGGTCGTCTTCCTGGATGAAGTGGCCGCCGTGCAGCGTGCGGTGATTCATCCGGCGGGTGCCGGGAACCCGTTCCAGCCACTGCGCATCGCCGCCCCGGGTAATCGGATCGCCATCGGAAAAGCAGCACAGGAACGGCTTGTCCCAGCGGTCGAACACTTCCCACGCGCGCAGCTGGTCGGGAACCGCCGGGTTGCCGGCAAACGGCACCAGCCCGGGATAGACCCGCGCCGCGACCTTGCTGGCGCGGGTCGGGAAGGGCGCATCGTAGGCCGCGACCTCCGCTTCGCTGAGCGGACGTTTGGTCCCGCGTTTGACGATTCCCCCGATCGGGAAGACCGGACTGTAGCGCGAAAAGGCGCGCCAGATCGCGAAGGCTCGCGGTGCTTCCTGCCCGGCCGGCAAGCCGCCATTGGACAGCGCCACGCCGTGAAAGCGTTCGGGCATTTCCGCCGCCAGCCTGAGGCCGATCAGCGAGCCCCAGTCCTGGCAGCCCAGCGTGATCCGCGTCAGGTCAAGCGCCTCGACCCATTCACGCATCCAGGTGACCTGACCGGCGTAGGAATAGGCAGCGCGGTCCAGCGGCTTGTCGCTCTTGCCGAAACCGATCAGGTCGGGCGCGACCACCCGGAATCCGGCGGCAACGATTGGCGCGATCATGTGCCGGTACAGATAGCACCAGGTCGGCTCGCCATGCAGCAGCAGCACGACCGGCGCATCGCGCGGGCCCTCGTCAAGGTAATGAACCCGCAGCCCGCCGGCGATGCCGAGATAGTGCGAGGCAAAGGGAAAGTCGGGCAGTCCGGCGAAGCGTTCCTCGGGGGTGCGATAAATGTCCATCGGGCCTTTCCCTGCGCGTGGTTTGTGCCATCATGGCTGATGAACGAAGTCAGGGGAAGGACCGACCGGTGGGCTTTGGCAAATGGTATGACGAACACGTGGTGCCGCGCTTCATTCAGTGCGCCTGCTCATCACCCGCGATCATGAAGCTGCGCCAGAAGGTGGTGCCGCTGGCCAGCGGCAAGGTGTTCGAGATCGGCTGCGGCGGCGGGATCAACCAGCAGTTCTATGACCCGGCTAGGGTCAGCAGCTTTTCCGGCATGGACCCCTCGACCAAGGGCCTCGAATTCACCCGCGAGGCCGTGACGCGCAAGGGCTGGCAGGCCGATGTTCGCCAGGGCTTTGGCGAGGCGATCCCGTTCGAGGACGAAAGCTTCGATTGCGTGGTCTGCACTTTCACGCTCTGCTCGGTCGAAAGCCAGGCAGGCACCCTTTCCGAACTGCGTCGGATCCTGAAGCCGGGTGGCCGGCTGCTCTATGCCGAACACGGCAAGGCTCCCGATGCATCGGTGCAGAAATGGCAGGGCCGGATCGAGCCGGTCTGGAAAAAGCTCGCCGGCGGCTGCCACCTGACCCGTCCGATCGGCGCGCCGATTGCCGAGGCCGGGTTCCAGCTCAATGTGCTGGGCGAGCAATATGCCCCCAAGACTCCGCGCTTTGCCGGATGGATGGAGTGGGGCGAGGCGGTAAGGGCGGGGTAGGCTGGTGGCCAAGGCCAAGCGCAAGACCCTGCCCAAGGACTTCTTCGAGCTGGTCCTGGCGGGCGATTCGGTGCGGATCCGCGAGGTGTTCGATCACTGCGAGGTCTGGGCCACGGGCGGCTATGAAAAGGACACCGCGCTGGCCTTTGTCGGGCTGCCGGACGATGTCACCCGCTGGCTGGTGGAGCAGGGCGCCGATGTAAACGCCCGCAACAGCTATCGCCGCACTCCGCTCGATCGCCATGCGGGGCATTGGCAGGGTGATATCGGCCTGTTGCTGGAACTGGGTGCCGATCCGAATGCGGCTGACCTTTATGGCCATACCCCGCTGCATTCCGCCGCGCGTTCGGGCAATGCCGATGCCGTCGACCGCCTGCTGGCTGCAGGAGCTGATCCTGCAGCGCGCAACGACATGGGGCAGACCCCGTTGCAGCTGGCGCTGGCGCAATGCCACAATGCAGGGATTGCCGGGGTCGCCCAGGTGGCGGAGCAATTGCTGGCCGCGACGCCTGCCAGGCCGGCGGGACTGCTCGGCAGGCTGTTCGGCCGTGCACCTGCCAGTCCGGTGCCCGATCCCAAGCTGGCCGAGGCCGTTGTCAGGATCGGGCAGCAATTCGAATTTCACCGGGGAAACTTCAACCCTGAACTGCTGGAGGAAACCGAGGCTGGCCTCGCCAAGCTCTATGACCTGTTCGGCGTGCCGCCGGTGCCGCGCCGGATCATGCACGATGGCAAGGCCCTGATCGATCCGGGACCCGGTAGCTGGCAGCAACAGCATCAGACCCTGTGGGAGCTGCTGGTCCCGTCGAGCGGGCCGGCTGCAACCGTGCAGGGGGAAGTGGTGCGGCTGTCCGGGCGGATCGACAACGAGCTGGTGATGAACGGCGGAGCGAACTGGGACGCCGACTTTCGCAAGATGGGCAAGGCTCTCCACGCCCATCTTGGCAGCGGATCCGCGCTGGATGCGGCGGATTTGGCCGAAGCGGCGGCTCTGCTTCCGAACCTGCGCAACAGCGATGACGCGTCCCGACTGTGCGAATTTGCGGTGACCTGGGTGAAGCGGAATCCGGTTCCGCTTGCGCTTGGCGCGGTTGATTACCAGCGCTGACCCCCGCGCGCTGCAACAGCGCGCTTCAGGCAAAGAAAAACCCCGCCCCGTCAATCTGACGGAGCGGGGTGTTTCATGCGGCGATGGCCTATTCCCCGAAGGTACGCTGCCACCAGCCCCGACGCGGCGAGGTTGAAGCCTCTTCCGCGGGTTCTGCCGGAACCTCGGTTGCTTCCGCAGTCGCTGCTTGGGCAACCGGCTCGGCAACCTTCTTGCGGCTGCGCTTGGGCTTGGCTGCGGGCGCTTCGGCGGCCGGTTCTTCAATCACCGGTTCCGGAGCTGCCGGCTCGGCTTCGGCTTCGGCCTCGACCTTCTTCTTGCGGGTTCGCTTCGGCTTGGCCGGGGCTTCCTCCGCCGCGGGAGCCGGTTCTTCAGCCACCGGTTCGGCAGCGGGAGCTTCCTCGGCCTCTACCTTCTTCTTGCGGCTGCGCTTGGGCTTGGCCGGAGCCTCCTCGGCTACCGGCTCGGCCTGCGCGGGAGCTTCGGCTTCGACCGGGGCTTCGACAGCCTCGTCGGCACCTTCGCTGCCATCGGCAGTGCCTTCGCCATCACCGCGACCGCGGCCACCGCGCCGGCGACGGCCCCGGCGGCGCTTCTTGCGCGGTGCATCGCCGTCGTCGCTTTCGCCGCGTTCTTCGCGATCGCCCTCGTCTTCGCTTTCCTCGGCCTCGCCGTCATCGTCGCGCGGAGCCCGTTCATCGTCGCGACCACGGCCGCCCCGGCGGCGGCGCTTGCGGCGGCGCTTGCCGCGGCCTTCGCCATCGTCCGAACGGTCTTCGGCTTCGAATTCGTCCTCGTCCTCCTCGAT
>CAZNII010000128.1:0-1061 GCA_964573075.1 uncultured Novosphingobium sp.
GGTTTCGCCGTCACGCGCGCGGCGGGCGAAGATCGCGCCCTTGAGCTGCGCCAGGTCATAGGCGTGGGCTGGGCGGCCATAGGCCAGCATGACGTAGTTGGTGATGTCGACCAGCGCCGAGATCGGGCGCTGGCCAGCGCTCTTCAGCCGCTCCTGCAACCAGGCCGGGGAGGGGCCATTCTTCACCCCGCGGATCACCCGCCCGAAGAAGGCCGGGCAGCCTTCGGGATCGTCGGTGCGGATCGGCATCGGGCAGGGGAAATAGCCCGGCACCTGCTGCACTGCGATCGGCTTCAACTTGCCGAGCCCGGCGGCGGCCAGATCGCGGGCAATGCCGTAAACGCCCATGCAGTCGGGACGGTTGGGGGTGATCGCCACGTCGATCACCGGATCGGCGCCATGATAATCCGCAAAGGGCGTGCCGACCGGCGCGTCGGCCGGCAGCTCGATGATCCCGTCATGATCGTCGCCCAGTTCAAGCTCGCGCGTCGAGCACATCATGCCGTTCGATTCGACCCCGCGGATCGCGCTCTTCTTGAGCTCGAACCCGCCGGCCGGAACGACCGCGCCGGGCAGACCCAGCACGCCGACCAGCCCCGCCCGGGCGTTGGGCGCGCCGCAGACCACCTGCAGCGGCTCACCCGAACCCGTATCGATGCTCAGCACCTGCAACTTGTCGGCATTGGGGTGGCGCTCGGCGGTCAGCACCCGGGCGACGGTGAAGCCCGTCAGCTTGTCGGCCGGGTTCTCGATCCCCTCGACCTCTAGCCCGATGGCATTGAGCTTGGCGGCGATCTCCTCGATCGAAGCGTCGGTTTCGAGGTGGTCCTTGAGCCAGGTCAGCGAGAACTTCATGCCCGTGCTCCCACGCCGGCGGAAAGGGTCGGCACATCGAGCGGCGAGAAGCCGTAATGCGCCAGCCAGCGGACATCGCCGTCAAAGAAGGCGCGCAGATCGTCCATCCCGTATTTCAGCATGGCCAGCCGATCGACCCCGACCCCGAAGGCAAAGCCCTGCCACTCGTCGGGATCGAGCCCGCCGGCCTCGATCACCTTGCGGTT
>CAZNII010000128.1:1161-5709 GCA_964573075.1 uncultured Novosphingobium sp.
TGGAACATCGGGGTGTGGGTGGCGTCGCTGTCGTTGCGATAGACCCGCCCCGGGGCAATGATCCGGATCGGCGCGCCCTGTTGCAGCATGGCGCGGATCTGCACCGGGCTGGTGTGGGTGCGCAGCAGCATCGGCCGCTCTTCCGCGTCCTTGTCGGGGAAATAGAAGGTATCGTGCATCGCCCGGGCCGGGTGGCTTTCCGGGATATTGAGCGCGGTGAAATTGTGCCAGTCGTCCTCGATCTCCGGCCCGGTGGCGACGGCGAAGCCCATGTCGGCGAAGATCTCGGCCAGTTCGTCCATCACCTGGCTGACCGGATGGATCGTGCCGCGCGGCGCTTCGGGCGCAGGCAGCGAGAGGTCGACCGTTTCGCTGGCCAGCTGAGCCTCGAGCGCGGCGCCTTCCAGAGCCGCCTTGGCGCCGGCCAGCGCCTCGGTCACTGCCTCGCGAAGGGCGTGGATCTGCGGGCCCGCCACTTGCCGTTCTTCGGGCGACATGCCGCCCAGCGTCTTCAGCAAGCCCGAGATCGAGCCCTGCTTGCCGAGAAATTCGACCCGCAGAGCTTCCAGCGCGCCCAAATCCTGCGCGGCGGCGATGCGCGCCAGCGCTGCTTCACGGGTTGCTGCATGGTCCACGGGCGTTGCTTCCATTACCTGGTTGGGGCGGTTGAACCCGCGCCTTTAGCCAAGCCGCGCGCGGGGTCAAAACCCTAATTTCGCCGGGGCGGGCTTGGCCGGGACCTGGGCCCGACCGGAAATCGGCTTGTCCAGGGTCTGCACCGGAGCACCGTGGGCCTTCAGCCGTTCGTGCACGAAGCGTTCCAGCACCGGGTGCGGCTGGCCGGCATATTCGCGCGGGGTCAGCCCCATGAATTCGTGGAAGTCGCGCACGAACTGGGCCTGATCGTGATAGTTGGGATCCATCGCCCCGATCCATTTGAGCGAGGGATCGAGCATGAACTGGGCCAGGCTGCGCATGAACCGCTGGCGCCGCAGCAGCAGTTTGGGAGAAAAGCCGAAGTGGCGATGGCACAGCCGCTCGACGGTGCGCTGGCTGGCGGCGACGCGCTTGACCAGATCGGCCACCGTGATCACCTCGGGATCGACCAGGGCAACGTGGATTGCCAGCAGGCGCCGCTCGTCGGCCAGCGGATGGGCGGGAAAATCCCGGAAGAAGGCGGTAATTGCGGCCAGTTCGGCATCCTCGTTGCCGGCACAGGCCAGCAAGCTGTCGGCCAGCGGGCGGAATGCGGCAAAGGCCGGTTCCTTCAGTCCGTCATACAGCCGATTGGCGGATGCTGCGGCCGGGCGGCCGACAAACCGGGCCCAGCCTAGCGGCAGGATGCCGATCCCCCACATCCGGGTGCGCGGCAGATCGAAATGGATCGGGTGCGATGTCGGCCCGGTCGCCTGGAATCTCGCCCCCTTGATATTGTCGCCGGCATCGGTCCAGGCCCGCGGTCCTTGCGGGGAAAAGAAGCGCAGACCGGCCCACTCCGGATGCAGGCTGTCGCGCAGCGTTCCTGCCTCGCCGGGATCGATCTCGGTAAGGTAGAACGTCGTGAAGTAGCGACGCAGATCTTCGGGCGGTTGATGGAACCGCACCGAAACGGCTTGACCGGACGACACAGAAGGCTCCCTGGTTTTCTCTATCGCTGCAGCTTGCACGAGTCTGTCTGCCCGCACAAGCCGGGCTGTTACGGCTGATGAAGCGCCTGGACTGCGGCACCGGCGGCAACTGCCCGGGCTTGGGCAGCGGCCCGCAGCACCGGGTGGTCGAGAGCGGCATAGGCGCTCGGGCTCATCGTCATGAAGCGCCTGAAATCACGGACGAAATGTGCCTGGTCGACATAGTGCCAGTCCAGCGTCCGGATCCAGGTCAGCGAAGGGTCGAGCATGAACTGGGCCAGGCTGCGCAGGAACCGCTGGCGGCGCAGCAACAGTTTGGGCGGAAATCCGAACGCGCGCAGCGACAGCCGTTCGAGCGAGCGTGAAGATATGCCAAGCCGATCGGCGAGATCCGCAACCGAGGTGACGGCATCGTCGAGCAAGGCGGCATGGGCCTGGCGAATCCGGCCTTCGTCCTCATGGGGTGGACGATCGGCCAGCAGATCGAGCAGGAATTCATCGATCCGCGTGGCCTCGGCCTGGGGGTCGGGCGGGCCAGCATAGACATGCTGTTGCAGTCCGGCAAAGGCGCGGAACGGCGAATCCGGGGTGCATTCCAGCGTGGTATCGGCCAGCCGGTTGGCCGGAGTATCAAGCAGGCGAAGCCAGCCAAGCGGCAGCAGGCCGATGCCCCAGACCCTTAGCGGCGCTTCGGCAGCGAAGCGGGTAGCCAGGCCGGTGGGGCCGGTACCAAGCGCGCGCGGCAAGGGCGCCAGCGCCGCGCTGCCGATCCCGGCGCTCAGCCCCGGGCGATCGGCGATGCGGATGTTGGCCCATTCGGGATGGAGCCAGTCGCTTACCGTTTCACCCGGCCGGATCGCGAATTCGGTCAGATAATAGGTCGAGACATAGGGAGCCAGCTGGGCAGCCGGCATGAAAAACCGGGTGCTGACGGCATCGGTCAGGCCCCGCTTCAGCATGGCAGTTCAATCGGCATGGTCGCACGCGCCCCACATTCCCGGGGGGTGATGGGAAGTCCCGGGAATGACGCGAAAGTGCGAAGGCGCAAGCCCGCGGACAATCCCCACTTGGGGGTGACGCAAACGAAAAGGGCGCGGGAAACGGCTTCTACCGCTTCCCGCGCCCTTTCAAGCGATCGCTGTCAGGCGTTTCAGGCCGGCAGCGCCGCCTTGGCCTGGGCGATCACGGCAGCGAAGACGCCGCCTTCGTTCATCGCCAGATCGGCCATCGCCTTGCGATCGAGTTCGATCCCGGCCAGCTTGGCGCCGTGGATGAACTGCGAATAGCTGAGGCCTTCGGCGCGGACCGCGGCATTGATCCGCTGGATCCACAGCGCGCGGAAAGTCCGCTTCTTCACCTTGCGGTCGCGATAGGCGTACTGGCCGGCCTTTTCGACCGCCTGACGCGCGACGCGGATGGTGTTCTTGCGGCGACCGCGATAGCCCTTGGCCTGGTCGAGAATCCGCTTGTGCTTGGCGCGGGTGGTAACACCCCGTTTGATACGGCTCATGGTCTAGCGCTCCTCAGTTCAGCCCGTAGGGCGCCCACTTCTTGATCACCTTCGCGTCAGCGTCGGAGATCACGTCGGTGCCGCGATTCTGGCGGATGTACTTGCCGTTGTGGCTGATCAGGCGGTGGCGCTTGCCGGCGACGCCATGCTTCACCTTGCCGGTGGCGGTGAGCTTGAAGCGCTTCTTGACGCCGCTCTTGGTCTTGAGCTTGGGCATTTTCGTCTCCTAGATCAGAGACACGTTTGATCCGCCGTGGCAGCCCTTGATGGCCAGGCCGATCGTCTAGAATCGTCCCTAAACGATTCATCCGTGTCGGTTGAAGCGCGCGCCCCTAACGGGGAATCGGCCGATTGGCAAGCGATTCTGCGGCAGTGAAGGCGGCCCAGGCCGGGGCGTGGGGATTGTCGCTGGTCAGCGGGTTCCAGTGCCGGTGCATCAGCGTGGCGGCCTCGCCCTCGTCCATCCCGTTCAGCCGGTTGAGCCGATAGAAGAAGGCCGAGACCCGCCAGTTCATGATGCAATGGACGTGAACGGGCGCGTCGATGCGCTCAATGACCTCCCGGAAGGCATCGAAATGCGCTTCTTGCGGGGCATCGAACGGCACCGGGATGTGGCTGTAGCCGATCCCCAGCGCGGCCAGCCGCTCGGCCTCATCCTCCAGTGCCTCGGGATGATCGTCGAGCGCGAGGTTGATGACGTGGCGCACCCCGATTCCGGCGAGCCGAGCGGGATCGTCCGGCAGCAGGCGGCCAGAAGTGGTCGTCGCTGCGTCCAACCGGTGCCAGCCGCGGATGTCTTCGGGATCGGCCATGTCCCAGATCATAGCAAGCCTGGCCGGGTGGGACTATCCTGCAGACCATGACCCGACCCGATTCTCTCGCCGGCCAGTTTCTGCTGGCCCTGCCCGGCATGGGCGATCCACGTTTCGACCACGCCGTGATCGCGATGATGGTCCACGAAGCCGAAGGTTCGCTGGGAATCGGCCTGGGGCGGGTGCGCGAAGGGCTGGGGCTGCACAGCCTGCTCGAGGATTTGGAGATCGATCCGGGGCAGGCGCCCGATTGCGCGGTGCTCGACGGTGGCCCGGTCGAGCCGCAGCGCGGGTTCGTGCTGCACAGCGCCGACTGGGACGGGCCCGGCACGATCATGGCGGGAGAGCTGTGTGCGCTGTCGGCGTCGCTCGAGGTGCTGCGGGCGATCGCGGCGGGCACGGGACCCAGCCGTTTCGTGATCGCGCTGGGCTATGCCGGATGGAGCGGCGGGCAACTCGAAGGGGAATTGCACGGCCACGGCTGGCAGGTGCTCGATGGCAGCGAGGCGATCCTGTTCGATACGCCCCCGGAGCGGCGCTGGACCGCCTGCTGGCAAGCGCTGGGGATCGACCCGGCGCTGCTGGCGAGCCAGACCGG
>CAZNII010000129.1:0-5669 GCA_964573075.1 uncultured Novosphingobium sp.
CGTGGTACAACCGCGCCGGGGTCGAGCGGGTGATGGGCTTCTGCAGCGACGAGGAATACAAGGAATTCCTGCGCCAGGCGCCCGAGTTCGAACGCAACCTGGTGCGCAGCGGCATCCACCTGATCAAGTTCTGGTTCTCGGTCAGCCAGGTCGAGCAGCGCCGCCGCTTCAAGGAGCGCAAGGTCCACCCGCTCAAGCAGTGGAAGCTTTCGCCGGTCGACCTCGCCAGTCTCGACAAGTGGGACGATTACACCCGCGCCAAGGAAGCGATGTTCTTCGCCACCGACACCGCCGACAGCCCGTGGACCGTGGTCAAGAGCGACGACAAGAAGCGCGCCCGGCTCAACGCGATGCGCTATGTCCTCCACTCGCTGCCTTACAAGGACAAGGACGTGAAGCGGATCGGGATGGTCGATGACCTGATCGTCGGCCGCGCCAACATCATCCACGAACGCGGCGAGCACGGCTGGCGCAGCGGCAAGGACGACTGATTTCCGGCCTGACGGTTGGGTCTTGCCAGGCAGGGGCGGAGGCCCTTGCCGCATTTGACGAAAACGCTAATCCTCCCGGCAAACACGCTGGGAGGAACCATGCCGCAAGTTACCGCCAACGGCATCACCATTGCCTACGAAACCCACGGCAACCCGGCCGATCCGCCGCTGCTGCTGGTGATGGGCTTGGGTGCGCAGCTGACGCTGTGGCCGATCGAGCTGGTCGAGGCGCTGGCGGCGCGCGGCTTTTACGTGATCCGGCATGACAACCGCGACATCGGCCTGTCGGAGAAGTTCGGCCACGCCGGGATTCCCAACTTCCGCAAGGTCGCCTTGCTGCGGATGTTCGGGATCCGCACCCGCCTGCCCTACCGGCTGAGCGACATGGCCGGCGATTCGGTCGCCCTGCTCTCGGCGCTGGGGATCGAGCGCGCCCACGTGGTCGGCGGATCGATGGGCGGGATGATCGCCCAGCTGATGGCGATCGAGCATCCCGAACGGGTCCGCACGCTGACCTCGATCTTTTCCACCACCGGCAATCCGCGCCTGCCCCGGCCGCGTCCGGCGGCGATGGAGGCGCTGCTGTCCAAGCCGCCGGCCAATGCCACGCTCGAACAGGTCCTGCCGATCGGGATCAAGGTGGCCCGGGCGATCGGCAGCCCGGCCTATCCCGCACCGGAAGAGCGGCTGCGCGCCCGGATCACCAGCGATTACCATCGCAGCTTCTATCCCGAAGGCGCCGCCCGCCAGCTCGCCGCGATCATGGACGATGGCGACCGGCGGCGGCGGCTCAAGCGGGTCACCGCGCCGACCCTGGTGATCCACGGGATCGACGATCCGCTGGTCCCGGTCGAGGGCGGACGCGATACCGCCAAGGCGATCCCGGGGGCCAAGCTGCACGAGATTGCGGGCATGGGTCACGACCTGCCGGTCGAACTGGTCGACGAGATCGCCGGCAAGATCGCCGAGCACGCGCGCTAAGCGGACGGATCTAGAAATCCCAGCCGAGCTGGCGGCCGATGAAGATCAGCAGCATCGCCCCGACGATCGAGGCGAGGCAGCCGGCGCGGTTGAAGCCTTCACGCACGCCTTCGCCGGTGGTCCAGCTGGTGAACAGCCCGACCAGCAGCGAGCCGCCGACCCCCAGCAGGCTGGTCATCCAGAAGCCCATCGAATTGTCGCCCCAATAGAAGGCCCGGGCGAGCAGGCCGACGAAGAAGCCGGTGACGATGGCGCCGATCAGATTGAACATGGTCGGGAAGAGCTCCGCAAGGGTTCCGACCGTCCAGATAGGGTCGGTCGCGCCGGGTTCAAGAACGGGCGGCGATTGCGCGCAAGCCGGCCCTTGCGCAACAAGATTTCCGGGTCCGATTCTTTCCTTGTCAACGCCCCGATACCCCCTGTGCCCGGGCAAATTTTTTTTCATTTCTGATTTTGACTCTTGCGCGCTGGCGCAGTGCCCGATTTCCCGCGCGTCGCTGCACCGCGCCATGAATCGCGGGGCCGCAACTTACCCACAGCATCGGGTTAACGGCGATTTACCCTCTTGCACCGGATTCAGGAAAAGGCACTATGGATAGTGGTCCGGCTTGCGGGGGGACCCACTAGACCTAGATTCAGTGCCTTGGGCGTGTTTCGCGCAGCAGGGCCGGATTCGGGCCTGGCGGGGGTATCGGCGGGTAAGGATCGGGGGATGAAACCGGGAAAAGTTTTTCTCGTTTTGTTCCGCGCGTTCGCATAGGCTTGGGGCATACCCGGCGATTCGGACGCGATCGAATGACAGGGCGGGCCAGACGGTCCGCGGGGCGGTTTGGAACGACAGGGGCAAGACGTGGATTTCAGGAACGGAGAAGAGCCGAGCATGGCCGAGGTTGAGGCAGCACTGGCGGAAGACGGCGCTTCGGGCGATGCGGCGGTGGCCAAGGCCCCGCGCGGCAAGAAGGAGGCGGGGGAAGCCCCGGCGCTGGGCATGACGGAAAAGAGCGATGCCGGCAGCGAAGCCCTGGTCGCCAGGCTCGGCGCCGAGGCGCTGGCCGGGGCGGTTGCGGCGGCAGCCGCGCCCAAGGTGGACGACAGCAAGGCGATCCACGACCGCCGCTTCGAGATCGAGGTCGATCACGCCCGCGACGCGCTGCTGACCGATTTCGGCAAGGAAACGCTCGACGACCGCTACCTGCTGCCCGGTGAGCGCTATCAGGACCTGTTCGCCCGCGTCGCCGCCGCCTATGCCGATGACGAGGGCCATGCCCAGCGGCTCTATGACTATATCAGCCGGCTGTGGTTCATGCCGGCGACGCCGGTGCTGTCGAACGGCGGCACCAACCGCGGCCTGCCGATTTCGTGCTACCTCAATTCGGTGTCCGACAGCCTCGAAGGGATCGTCGGGACCTGGAACGAGAACGTCTGGCTCGCCTCGCGCGGGGGCGGAATCGGGACCTACTGGGGCAATGTCCGCGGGATCGGCGAGCCGGTCGGCCTCAACGGCAAGACCAGCGGGATCATCCCCTTCGTCCGGGTGATGGACAGCCTGACCCTGGCAATCTCGCAAGGTTCGCTGCGGCGCGGCTCGGCCGCCTGCTATCTCGACATCTCGCACCCCGAGATCGAGGAGTTCCTCGAGATCCGCAAGCCTTCGGGCGATTTCAACCGCAAGGCGCTCAACCTCCACCACGGGGTGCTGGTCACCGACGAGTTCATGGAATGCGTGCGCGAAGGCCGCGAATTCGAACTGAAGAGCCCCAAGGACGGCTCGGTCCGCGGGTGCGTAGATGCCCGCGCGCTGTTCCAGAAGCTGGTCGAAACCCGCCTTGCCACCGGTGAGCCCTATATCGTCTTCAACGATACGGTGAACCGGATGATGCCCAAGCATCACCGCGATCTGGGGCTCAAGGTCTCGACCTCGAACCTGTGCTCGGAAATCACGCTGCCGACCGGCAAGGACCACCTCGGCAACGATCGCACCGCGGTCTGCTGCCTCTCGAGCCTCAACCTCGAGACCTGGGACGAATGGCACAAGGAAGACCGCTTCGTCGAAGACGTGCTGCGCTTCCTCGACAACGTGCTGCAGGACTATATCGACCGCGCGCCCGACGAGATGGCCCGGGCCAAGTACTCGGCGATGCGCGAACGCTCGGTCGGGATGGGGGTGATGGGCTTCCACTCGTTCCTGCAGAAGAAGAACATCGCCTTCGAAAGCGCCATGGCCAAGGCCTGGAACCTCAAGATGTTCAAGCATGTCGCGGCCAAGGCGGACGAGGCCAGCCTGTTGCTGGCGCAAGAACGCGGGGCCTGCCCCGATGCTGCCGACATGGGCGTGATGCAGCGCTTTTCCTGCAAGATGGCGATCGCGCCGACCGCCTCGATCAGCATCATCTGCGGTGGCACCAGCGCCTGCATCGAGCCGATCCCGGCCAACATCTATACCCACAAGACCCTGTCGGGCAGCTTCGTGGTCGAAAACCCCTACCTCAAGAAGCTGCTCGCTTCGAAGAGCAAGGATTCGACCAACGTCTGGAACTCGATCCTCGAACACGGCGGCTCGGTCCAGCACCTCGATTTCCTGTCCCCCGAGGAAAAGGACGTCTACAAGACCAGCTTCGAGATCGACCAGCGCTGGCTGCTCGAATTCGCGGCCGATCGCACCCCCTATATCGACCAGGCCCAGTCGCTGAACCTCTACATCCCGGCCGATGTCGACAAGTGGGACCTTGCCATGCTGCACTTCCAGGCCTGGGAAAAGGGCATCAAGAGCCTTTATTACCTGCGCTCGAAGTCGGTCCAGCGCGCGGGCTTCGCCGGCGGGGTCGAGGCGGACAATACCGCCGATGCCCCCAAGATCGAACTGGCCGCCCAGCAGACCGACTATGAGGAATGCCTGAGCTGCCAGTGAGATGAGCAAGCTCCGCCCGTTGCTGGAGAGCGCCATGGATTCGAGAAGCGGTTGTTCGGTCGCCGGAGTGGTGATCGGTGTGATCCTGCTGGCGGCGCTGCTGATCGCCTGGCCGCAATACCGGGTCTATCAGCAGCGGCTGGCCGGCGAGGCCGCACTGGCCGAGGCGCAGAGCAGCCGCCAGGTCGCGATCCTTGAAGCCCGCGCCAAGAAGGAAAGCGCGATCGCGCTGGCCGAGGCCGAGGTGATCCGGGCCGAAGGCGCGGCCAAGGCCAACAAGATCCTGCAGGATTCGCTCGGCGGGCCCGAAGGCTACCTGCGCTATCTGCAGATCCAGGCGCTTGAGGAAACCAAGGCTTCGCTGATCTATGTTCCGACCGAGGCCGGCCTGCCGGTGACCGAAGCCAAGCGGCTCGGCCAGTGACCCTGGGAATCCTCATGCCGCTGGTCACCGCGCTGGGGGCGCTGGTGGCGGTGCCGCTGTTCCTGGCGATGCTGCGGCGGCTGCCCGATCCGATGAGCCCGGACTATGACGAACAGACGGTCGGCGCGAAGGCGCGGACCTATCGCCTGGCGATCGCCTTCGAACTAGTGATTCCGGTGCTGCTCTATTTCATCCTCAACGTGCTGATGCCCGAAGAGGGCGCGACGGTGCTGTTCTGATGGTGCCGCGCGGCGTTACAATTGGCGACCAATTGGCGCTTGCCCCGGCGCGCGGCGCGGGCTTTGGCGGGGGCGCAATCAACCCCCGTGGAGTTCGTGAAAATGCGCAAGTGGCATCGCTGGTTATCGCTGGTCTTCGGGATCTTCGCGCTGTGGATCGCGGTGACCGGCGCGCTCAGCCAGCTGGTGCCGCTCTATCTCGACGCGGCCCAGCCCAAACCGGTCGCCGCGGCCGATCCGGCCAAGCCGGCCTTCGTCTGCCCGCCGGACTATTCGTGCCGGCCCAAGCCGAAGCCGGGCGATCCGCGCTCGATCGTCGGCACGCTGCACCACCTCCATTCGGGCGAAAGCTTCGGCCCGCTCGGGGTGGCGGTGCTGACGCTCGCCGGGCTGGCGATGGTGTTCTTCTCCGTTTCGGGCCTGTGGCTCTACCTGCAGATGTGGCGCAACCGGAAGGCCCGCGCCCAGCAGCCCGGCTGGTTCTGGAACTGACCCAGGGGAAGAAGATTTCCTCACGCAAAGGCGCGAAGGCGCGAAGAGGACAGACTGCACCGCAGGCTTTTTGTGCAAGCCGCACCCCAGGCGCACCAGCCGAAGGATCAAAGCGGCTGCGCCGCAAGAACCAG
>CAZNII010000130.1:0-5623 GCA_964573075.1 uncultured Novosphingobium sp.
CCTGGAGCAGGGCTCCGGTGGTATAGGACGATGCCGGGCTGGCCAGCATCAGCGCGGCGGTGACGATCTCTTCCGGGCGTCCCGGCCGGCCCAGCGCAACCGGCTGGCTCTCGCGCTGTTCGGGTGCCCAGGCTTCGGCGATGTCGGTCAGGAAGGCGCCGGCGACGATGGCGTTGACCCGCACCTTCGGCGCATATTCGCGCGCGAGGGAAACGGTCATCGCGTTGAGCGCGGCTTTGGCTCCGGAATAGGGCACTACTGCAGGAGCGGCACGGATCGAGGCGATCGAGCTGATGTTGATGATCGACCCGCCTTCGCCCTCGGCCATCCGGTGACCGATCTGGCTCGCGAGGCGGAACGGCCCCTTGAAGTTGAGGTTGAGGACCGAATCGAACAGTGCCTCGCTCATCTCGTGGCTGGGGCAGGCCGGCGACATCCCGGCATTGTTGACCAGCACGTCGATCCGCCCGAATTCGCCATAGGCGCGCTCGACTAGCGCATCGCAATCGGCCCAGCGCCCGGCATGCATCCCCACGGCCAGCGCCCGGCGGCCCAGCGCCCGGACCTCTTCCGCCACCGTTTCGCAGTTTTCCAGCTTGCGGCTGGCAATGATCACGTCGGCCCCGCGTTGGGCATAGGCCTGGACCATGCGGTAGCCGAGCCCGCGCGAGCCCCCGGTCACCAGCACCACCTTGCCGGTAAAATCGAACAGCGGATCAAGGGTCATGGGCTATCTCCGGAAAAATTGAGGTCTTGTCGGGTTCAGGGCTTTGCGCTTTTTAATCGAGCGATTAAGGGGGTGCCAAGGAGAAGCGCCAATGTCCATCCTTTATGATGAAGGCCAACAGGCCATCGCCACCGAATCCCGCCGCGTGCTCGATGCGCGCACGTCCAAGGACCGCCTGCTCGCGTTGCTCGAGCAGACCGGTGAATACGACCGGCCGTTCTGGGACACCGCGGTCGAACAGGGCTGGACGGCGCTGGCCATTCCGGAAGAACACGGCGGGCTGGGGCTTGGCCTGGTCGAGCTGGGGCTGGTTGCCCAGGCTTGCGGCGCGGCCACTGCCGGTGCGCCTTTCCTGACCCTGGGCTATGGCGCCTCGAGCGCGCTGACCGGCTCGGGCAACGCCGAACTGCAAGCCGCCTGGCTGCCCAAGCTCGCAGCCGGCGAAGCGCTCGGCACGGTCGCCCTGGCCGAGGGCACCGCGGCGCTGCCGCCGCTGCCCGGGGTAAGCTATGCCGATGGCAAGCTCGATGGAACCAAGCCGGCGGTTACCGGCGGGCTCAGCGCCGATTTCGCGATCGTCTGGGCCAATGCCGGGGGCAAGCCGGTGCTGGTCCTGGCCGAACTGGCCGGCGCCACCCGCACCGCGGTTTCCAGCTATGACAACAGCCGGCTCTATGCGGACCTGACCTTTGCCGGAACCCCGGCGACGGTCCTGGCCGAGGGCGACGCTGCCCGCGCGCTGGCGCTCGACGTGCTGGCCCGGATGGCGGTGGTCACTGCGCACGAGCAGGTCGGCGGGGCCGAAGCGATGCTGCACATCGCCCGCGAATATGCCGTGACCCGCAAGGCCTTCGGCCAGCTGATCGGCGCCTTCCAGTCGATCAAGCACCGCATCGCGGAAATGTATGGCCTGGTCGAGATCGCCCGGGCAACCTGCATTCATGCCGCCGCGCGCGAAGGCCAGGCCGATTTCCTGATCGCCGCCGCCGATGCGCGGATCGCCGCGACCGACGGTTACGATACCGCCGCGCGCGATTGCATCCAGATCCACGGCGGGATCGGCGTGACCTGGGAGCTGGGCCTGCATCTGCACATGCGCCGCGCGCGCAGCCTGGCGGTGGAACTGGGCAATCTCTATTTCTGGGAAGACCTGCTGGTCGAGCAGCTGACGGGAGAAGCGGCATGAGCGAGCTTGAAGCCTATCGGGCAAAGGCGCGGGCCTGGCTGGAAAGCATGGCCCCCAAATACGGTCGTGAAGCCCGCCGCGGGATGAGCGAAGAGGAATCGCTGGCAATGGGCCGCGAATTCCAGGCGCTGAAGTACGAGGCCGGCTATGCCGGGATCAACTGGCCCAAGGAAATCGGCGGCCAGGGCCTCAGCAACCTCCACAAGATTGCCTACGACAGCGAGGAAATGAACTTCGGCATGCCGACGGTGTTCTTCGGCATCTCGCTGGGCATGCCGGTGCCGATCCTGATGCGCTATGGCATGGGTGAGAACAACGAGCATTTCCCCTGGGTCAAGGAGCGCGTGATCAAGGCGCTGCGCGGCGAGGAAATCTGGTGCCAGCTGTTCTCCGAACCGTCGGGCGGCTCCGACCTTGCCGGGCTGCGGACCAAGGCCGAGCCGGATGGCAACGGCTGGCGCATGACCGGCCAGAAGATCTGGACCAGCTGGGCGCAGTACTGCGACTATGGCGTGATCGTGGTCCGCACCGACCCGACTGTAGAGAAGCACAAGGGCCTGACCTATTTTTGGGTCGACATGAAGGCCAAGGGCGTCGACGTGCGCCCGATCAAGCTGGCCGGCGGTGACAGCCACGTCAACGAGGTGTTCTTCGACGATGTCCGGCTGGAAGATTCGCAGCGGATGAGCCCGGTTGGCGGCGGCTTCGGGGTGGCGCTCGCCACGCTGATGATCGAGCGCTACATCGCCACCGACAGCGGCGGGTTCGGCCCGCACCTCGATGTCTTCGTCGATCTGGTCAAGGGGCTGGAAATCAACGGCCGGCCGGCGCTGAAGGACGGCCGGGTGCGCCAGCAGATTGCCCGCAACCACGCGATGCGCGCGGGGCTCGATTCGATCACCAGCCGCGCCTTCCAGATGATGCAGGCCGGGATGCAGCCGGGGCCGGAAGGCTCGCTGCAAAAGCTGGTATCGGTCCGCAGCCGGCAGAAGCTGTCGGAACTGGCGATGGACCTTGAAGGGGTGCTGAGCCTAGACTTCGATCCCCATGCCTATGTCAAGGAAGACTGGGGCGCGAGCTGGCTCAATGCCCCGACCGGGCGCATCGCCGGCGGTTCGGACGAAGTGCTGCTCAACACCATTGCCGAAAAGATCCTTGGCCTGCCGCAGGATCACCGGCCGGACAAGGGTGTGCCGTTCAACGCGATCCCGGCTTGACCTTCCCTGCCCGCGGGCTATCCCGCGGGCAGAAGGGACGAAGCCGGGTGAGCCAGCTGCTGCCGCACGAGGAGATCGAAGCGCTGCGCGATTCGGCGCACCGCGCCTCGCGTCTGCTCAAGGAGCTGGCCAACGAGCAGCGCCTCCTGATCCTGTGCAAACTGCTCGAAGGCGAATGCTCGGTCATGCCGCTCGCCGCACATGTCGGGCTGGCGCAATCGGCCACATCGCAGCACCTGGCGCGGCTGCGCGAGGCAGGCCTGCTCGAAACCCGGCGCGAGGCCCAGACGATCCACTACCGGATCGCCGACGAGGATGCGGTCAGGCTGCTCCGGACCCTGTGCGAGATCTACCACCCCTGAGCTGTCAGCCGCAGGCGTCTGAGCAGATGTCGCACAGCGAATGGATGATCGCCCGGACGACCGGATCCTTGAGGCTGTAATAGCGGGTCTGCGCCTCACCCCGGATCGTGACGATGTCTTCCTCGCGCAGCAGGGCAAGATGCTGCGAAACCGCCGATTGCGACAGCCCGGTCAGCGCCACCAGCTCGCTGACCGAGGCCTCGCCCTCGTCGAGCCGGCACAGCATGATCAGCCGTTCCGGGTGGCTCATGATCCTGAGCCGCCCGGACATGGCCTGGGCGTTGGCCTTCAGGTCGGCCAGGTTGACAGGCTTGGTCATGCCGCCTCCTCGAACAGTTTCCCGTCATCGCGCAGGACGATGTAGATCGCCGGAATCACCAGCACCGTAAGCAGGGTCGATGAAGCCAGCCCGAACAGCAGCGAGATCGCCAGCCCCTGGAAGATCGGATCGGTCAGGATCACCGCCGCCCCGATCATCGCCGCCGCCGCGGTCAGCACGATCGGTTTGAACCGGATCATTCCGGCCTCCAGCAGGGTTTCGCGCAAGGACTTGTCCGGGGCAGCGGCGTGGCGGATGAAATCGACCAGCAGGATCGAATTGCGCACGATGATCCCGGCCAGCGCGATGAAGCCGATCATCGAAGTGGCGGTGAACGGAGCCTGGAACAGCATGTGCCCCAGCACGATCCCGACCAGGGTCAGGGGGATCGGGGTGAGGATCACCAGCGGCAGCTTGAAGCTCTTGAACTGGCCGACCACCAGCACATAGATCCCCAGCAAGGCGACCATGAAGGCCGCGCCCATGTCCCTGAAGGTCACCCAGGTGATTTCCCATTCGCCGTCCCACAGGACCGAGGGCTTGCCCTCGTCGAGTGGCTGGCCGTTCAGGAGCACGTCGGGCTTGGCGAGGCCGGCCTTCTGCCAGTCGAACTCCTCGATCGCGTCATCGACCGCGAGCAGGCCATAGATCGGCGCCTCATAGCGCCCGGCCAGATCGGCCATGACCATCGCCGCGCCGCGCCCGTCGCGGCGGAAGATCATCTGCCCGCCGGGGACCAATTCAGCCCGGACCAGTTCGCCCAGCCGGATCAGCTGGCCGCCCGGCGCGACCGCAACCGGCGTGGCGGCGAGCGAGGCCGACCAGGTTCGCTGGGCCTGGCCCAGCCCCAGCTCGATCGGCAGCGGATCACGGTCGGCCCCGCGCGGGGCATAGCCGACGGTCTGGCTGCCGAGCAGCGCGCCGATCGAATCGAACAACTGGCGTTCGGACAGGCCGTACTGGTCGATCTTGGCGCGGTCGGGCACCAGCCGCAGGGTCGGACGCGGGTTGCCGAACGAATTGTCGGTATCGACGATGTAGGGAACCGACTTGAACAGCTTCTCCACCTCGATCGCGGTCTTGCGGCGGGTGTCCTCGTCGGGGCCATAAACCTCGGCCAGCAGCGTCGCCATCACCGGAGGGCCGGGCGGAGTTTCGACCACCTTGATCGACCCGCCGGCGGGCAGCGGCACGGCTTTCAGCTTCTCGCGCAGGTCGACCGCGATCTCGTGGCTCGAGCGCGAGCGGTCGCCCTTGGGCAGGAGCGTGATCATCAAATCACCCATTTCCGGCTGGGCGCGCAGGAAATAGTGCCGGACCAGCCCGTTGAAATTGAACGGCGCCGAGGTGCCGGCATAGGCCTCCATCGAGACCACTTCGGGCACCTGGCGGGTCACCGCGGCAGCCTGTTCGAGCACCCGGCCGGTGCCTTCCAGGCTGGTCCCTTCGGGCAGATCGACCACCAGCTGCACTTCGCTCTTGTTGTCGAACGGCAGCAGCTTCACCGTCACCGCCTTGAAGTAGAACATCGAGCAGGCCACCAGCGTCGCCACCCCGACCCCGATCAGGAAACGCCTGGCGCCCTGCTTCGTCGCGATCACCTTGACCGCCCACTGTTTGTAGAGCGCGCCAAGCTTGCCCCCGTCGTGGGCATCGTGGCCGTGGGCGAGCGCCTGTCTGGCAAAGCGGATCATCAGCCACGGAGCGATGATCACCGCGACGAAGAACGAGAAGATCATCGCCGCCGAGGCATTGATCGGGATCGGCGCCATGTAGGGCCCCATCAGCCCGGAAACGAACAGCATCGGCAGC
>CAZNII010000131.1:0-2169 GCA_964573075.1 uncultured Novosphingobium sp.
CGGTTCGGGCCGCGCACCGTGGTCGACAATGTCGACCTGACGGTCCAGCCGGGGCGGATCTGCGGGTTCCTGGGCCCGAACGGATCGGGCAAGACCACCACCCTGCGGATGATCTGCGGGCTGCTGATCCCGGACGCCGGCGAGGGCGAGGTGCTGGGGCTGGACCTTGCGACCAAGCGCCGCGCGATCAAGCACCAGATCGGCTACATGACGCAGAAGTTCGGGCTGTTCGGCGACCTGACGATCGCCGAAAACCTCGAATTCGTCGCCCGGGTTTATGGCCTCGACCGCCGCCACGAGCGGGTTGACGAGGCGCTCGAGAAGCTCGGTCTGACCAGCCGCGCCAACCAGCTGGCCGACAAGCTTTCCGGCGGGTGGAAGCAGCGGCTGGCACTGGCCGCCGCAGTGCTGCACGAACCGAAGATCCTGCTGCTCGACGAGCCCACCGCCGGGGTCGATCCCAAGGCCCGGCGCGAGTTCTGGGACCAGATCCACGGCCTGTCGCGCGAAGGCATGACCGTGCTGGTTTCGACCCATTACATGGACGAGGCCGAGCGCTGCCACGAGATCGCCTACATCGCCTATGGGGTGATGCTGGCGCGCGGCACCACCGACGAGGTGATCGCCCAGTCGGGCCTGGTTGCGTTGCAGGGCGAAGGTCCCGGTGCCGACCGGCTCGCGACCGAGATCGAGGGCCGCCCCGGGGTGGCCATGGCCGCGCCGTTCGGCACCTCGCTCCACGTCTGCGGGCCCGATCTGGCCGCGCTGCGCCAGGCGGTGCAGCCCTGGGCCGACCGGATCCGCTTCACCCAGAGCGAGCCGACGCTGGAGGACGTCTTCATCCACCTGATGCAGCAGGCCCCCGACCACTCGGTGATGGAGACATAGATGGCACTGCCGTCCTCAAACCCGTCCATGCTGAGCTTGTCGAAGCATTGTACTTCTTGCGGCATACCGCAGGGCACGAAGCAGAAAGCAGTCCTTCGACAAGCTCAGGACGGGCGGGGTTGGCATTGTTGCCGGACGAACCCAGGACGTGGAGCCTGATCATGTGGCAGCGGATCGGCGCGATGGTGTTCAAGGAGCTGCGCCAGATGGCGCGCGATCCGGGCACGATCGCGATGATGTTCTTCTTTCCGATCATCCAGCTGGTGATCTTCGGGGTGGCGATCAACAACGATCCCCGGCACTTGCCGCTGGTGGTGGAAAGTAACGACAATTCAGCCTTTTCGCGCTCGATCCTCAGCTCGCTTCGCAGCACCGGCTACTTCGACCTGATCGAGGTGGCCGACCGCTATGGCGAAGGCGAGCGGCTGATCGCCGAGGGCAAGGCGCAGTTCGTGCTGACCGTGCCGACCGACTTTTCCCGTGCGCTGGTGCGGGGCGAGCGGCCGCAGTTGTTGCTGACGGTCGATGCCACCGATCCGGCCAGCACCGGCCCGGCCGTTGCAGCGGTGAACGAGGCGGTCAGCCAGGCCCTGGCCCGCGAACTGCGCGGCCCGCTCAGCCAGCGCCAGCAGGGCCCGCCGCCGGTCACCCTGGTCCTGCACAAGAGCTACAACCCCGAAGGGATCACCAGCCACAACACCGTGCCCGGGCTGCTGGCGATCATCCTGTCGATGACCATGGTCGCGCTGACCGCGATGTCGGTGACCCGCGAGGTCGAGCAGGGGACGATGGAAAACCTGCTGGCCACCCCGCTGCGCCCGGTCGAGGTGATGGTCGGCAAGATCGTGCCCTATTTCGGCATGGGGCTGGTCCAGGTGCTGGTGGTGCTGGCGGCGGCCAAGATCATCTTCGCCGTGCCCTTTGTCGGCTCGTTCTGGCTGCTGCTGTTCGTGACCCTGCTGTTCACCCTGGTCAGCCTGGCGCTGGGCTTCACCATGTCGACCATGGTCAAGAGCCAGGTCCAGTCGATGCAGATGAGCATGTTTTACCTGATGCCCTCGATCCTGCTGTCGGGCTTCGCCTTCCCCTATCGCGGCATGCCGGTACCAATCCAGTACCTGGCCGAAGTCCTGCCCCCGACGCATTACATCCGGCTGGTCCGGGGGATCATGCTGAAAGGCTGGGACCTGCGGATCGCCTTGCCCGAAACCGGGGTGCTGGTGCTGATGCTGCTGGTGCTCGGCACCGTGGCCGTGCGGCGTTACCGCGATACGATTGCCT
>CAZNII010000131.1:2269-5556 GCA_964573075.1 uncultured Novosphingobium sp.
GCCTCCTTCGACCTGACGTATCGTTCGATCCGGTCGGGCTCGGTCTGGGCGCGGTCGACGAAGGCCAGCCAGCCGGCATTGGTCTTGAGCGCATTGTCGAGGTTTTCCAGCATCGGCTCACGCGCCCGGGTGAGCACATCTTCGCTGATCGGGGCATCGCGCAGCTCGCCGACCGTCGCCGCGATTGCCGCGCGGGTGGCCGGCACTTCCCTGACATCGACCGAGGCGTTGACGCTGAACGTCCCGTAATTGCGCCAGGTGCGCGAGGCATTGCTGCTCGCCCCGGGCGAATAGGCCTTGCCCAGCTTTTCGCGCAGGGTGTCGGTCATCTCGATCCGCATCACCCGCTCGAGCAGTTCGAGCTGGAGCGCGGCGGTCAGGTCCTCGCCGTCGCGGGTCGGCCAGATATAAACCACCAGCGCCTGGTCCTTGGCCCCGGTGTGGCGCAGCACGTGGCGCTTGCGCTCCCTGGCGAAGGGGCGGTTGCGCTCCTCGGCATAGGGGCGGAACTCCGCCTCGCGCCGGGGCAGCGCGCCAAAGGTCTTGCCGACCAGCGCGATCGCCGCAGCCTCGTCGACATCGCCGACGATCCCGATCTCGATCGCGCCATTGGCGAAACGGTCGGACAGGGTGGTCTTAAGCTGGCCGAAGCTGAGCTGGCGGTAATCCTCCACCTTGCCCAGGCTGAAACGCGGATCGCCGCCCGAAACGATCTCGCCCAGCTCGGCGCTGAGCGCGGCCGATGGGGTGGCGCGCAGGCTCGCGAACAGGTTGTTGATGGTCTGCCGGAACAGCACCTCGCCTTCCTTGCGATAGCCCGGATCGACGATTTGCGCGGTCAGCAATTGCAGCTCCAGCTCCAGATCGCGCGGGGTGGTCGCGGCGATCGCGGTGAAGGTCAGGTCGGTCGAGCTGTAGTTCGAGGAGACCGTCCGCCCGGCCAGCATCGTATCGAGTTCGTCCTTGCTGTGCTTGCCCAGCCCGCCCAGCGCCAGCACCGGCACCATCCGGGTGGCCAGCGGCCTGTCGCGGCTCGCCAGCATGTCGCCGCCGTCGATCGAAACCTGGACCAGCACCTGGTCCTGCTTGAGATCGGTCCGCTTGATGTTGAGCCGCACCCCGTTGGCAAAGCGGATCGTGCGGATCCCCAGCAAGGGCTCGCGGGTGTCGCTGACGACCTGACCGGGCGCGCCGAAATCGGTGTAGCCGAAACTGCCCGCCGCCTTGCGTTCGGGCGCGCGGATCGGTGCCGTCATCGCCTGGTCCCAGGCCTGGCGCAGGCCCTTGTCGCCATCGGCCGGTGGGGTGCGGCCCTGGAACCGCAGCAGCGGCGCCTCAAGCGGGATCATGTCGCGGCGCAGCGCGCCCATCACCGCGTCGGGGGTGATTTCAGGGATGAAGGCATCGAGCCGGGTCAGCGCGCCCGACGGGGTGACCGGCACCTGCTCGTCATTGACCAGCGCCTGGGCCGCGCCGAGCAGCTGGGTATTGCTGCGGGTGGCTTCGCCCTGGGCGGCGTTGGCATGCGCGTTGCGGATGATCGCGATCTGCTCGGCCACTTCCTCGGGGGTAAAGCCATAGGTCAGTGCGCTGCGGTATTCGAGCGCGGCCTCGATCATCCCGCGGCGCCACTTGCCGTCCACCGTGTCGATCGACAGCTCGGTGCTGCGGCCTTCCTTGAAGATGTCGCCGGTGCCGAAACTGGCGGCGCGGAACGGGGCGTTCTCCTCGCGGGTCCGGCGCAGCAGGCGGCGGTTGATGATGCCATAGCCGATCTGCCTGAGCAGGTTCTCGCGGCGCTGGGCGATGGAGTCTGGCTCGTCCAGCCAGTTCCCCTTGCGGCTGATCGTGACCCGTTCGGACAGCGCCGGATCGATATAGACATCGTCCAGCTGCCGGGCATCGGCGCTGACCGGGCCGGCCTTGGGCTGCGGCTCGGCCGGGGCCGGCTTCCAGTCGCCGAAGCGCTGGCGGATCGCCTGCTCGACGAATTCGGGATCGAAATCGCCGATCACATACAGCGTGGTATGCGCCGGCACATATTCGCGCGCCCAGAACGCCTTGAGTCCCTCGGCGGTGGCCCCGGCGAGCGAATCCGGCGTGCCGATCGGCAGCCGGCTGGCGACCCGCGATCCGGGCAGCAGGAACTCGATCTGGTCCTGATAGCTCTTCAGCGCGAAGGTGTTGCGATCGCGCATTTCGGCCTGGACCACGCCGCGCTCACGCTCGACCGCGCCGGGATTGAAGGTCAGCTCGCTCGCCGTCTCGCGCATCAGCATCAGGGCGATGCCGAGCAGTTCAGGATCGTTGCGCGGCAGGTCGAGCATGTAGGTGGTCCGCTCGTACCCGGTCGAGGCGTTGGTATCGGCCCCGAAGGCCAGCCCGTGGCGCTCGAGCAGCTTGACCATCTCGCCTTCGGGCACATTGGTCGATCCGTTGAAGGCCATGTGCTCGACATAGTGGGCAAAGCCGCGCTCGTTGTCGTTCTCGTCAAGCGAGCCGGCATCGATCTGCATCCGCACCAGCGCCGTGCCCTTGGGCGTGGCGTTCTGGCGGATCACATAGCGCATCCCGTTGGGCAGCTTGCCGAACCGGTAACCGGGATCGACCGGGACATCGCTCTTCTCGAAGGCCCAGTCGGGCTGCGGCGCGGGGGTGCTGGCCAGGCCCTTGGGCTGCGGGGTGCAGGCGGCCAGGGCAAGGACGGAAATGGAAAGGGCGAACAGCAGCTTGCGGTTTTGCATCGCCGCTAGGTGGCCGATTGCGCAGGCCGGGGCAAGTCCCGCCTAGCCGCTGAACCCGCCGCCGGCCAGAAAGGCCAGCTCCTCATCGGTGCTGTCGCGCCCCAGGCAGGCATTGCGGTGCGGGAAGCGGCCGAAGCGGGCGATGATGTCGCGGTGCAGCCGGGCCCAGGTGCCGGTATCGCCGCCGCTTTCGGCATCGAGCGCCTCGCACAGCGCAAGGCAGCGGTCCTGGTCTTCAAGCCGCTCCGAATGTTCGAACGGCAGGTAGAAGAAGCTGCGCAGCGCCGGATCGGTTTGCGCATCGTGCCCGGCGGCCAGCGCGCGCGCCGCGATCGCGCGGGCCAGCGGATCGGTGGCGAAGGCATGGGCCGAACCGCGCCAGATGTTGCGCGGAAACTGATCGAGCAGGATCAGCAGGGCAAGGCTGCCTTCGGCCGTCTCTGCCCAGTCCGCCAGCTCGCCGCGCGCCGCGGCATGGTGGGCGGCTTCGAACCGCCGGGCGATCTCGGCGTCGAAGGCATCGTCCTTGGCAAACCACCTGGC
>CAZNII010000132.1:0-5427 GCA_964573075.1 uncultured Novosphingobium sp.
GTGGTGCCGCTTACGTGACTCGAACACGTGACCCCATCATTACGAATGATGTGCTCTACCGACTGAGCTAAAGCGGCGAACCAATCGCTGTTGTGTGGAGGCCCGAGCCGGAATCGAACCGGCGTAAACGGATTTGCAGTCCGGTGCGTAACCACTCCGCCATCGGGCCTCACCCGCAGTCTCCCGCAGGAAGCGCGCCACTAGCCGAGGCTGGCGGTGCGCGCAACCCGATTCAGGAAGAGTGGCGGAATCAGGAAAGTCGGGCAAAGCGGACCTCGCGGCGGACCGGGTCGGCGCTTTCGAGCCGGACCGTGATCCGGTCACCGGGGCGGACCCGCCGGGCCACGGTCCGCGCCACCACCGGCAGGTCGCACAGCTGGATCCGCGCGCCGGTTTCGCCAAGGTCGGTCACCACCGCGTCGAACGCCTCACCCTCGCGCCCGGCGAGGATCGCCGTTTCGGCGAGGTCGATCACCGCGCGTTCGACCTGGGCGCTGCGGGCCTGGGCCTTGCCCATCACCGGACCAAGCCGGGCAAAGGCCTGCTGCACCGCATCGGGCACGGCCTGTCCATTGGCCACGGCCAGTGCGGCGCGAACGACATAGCGGTCGGCCAGTCGCCGCAACGGGGCGGTGGCGTGGGCATAGGTGGCCGCCATCGCCGCGTGCCAGGGGATCGTGCCGGGCTGATAGGGCACATAGCTGGCCCCGTTGCCGGCCCGGCGCACCGCCAGCATGAAAGCCGCGGCGCGCGGCTCATCGGGATCGAGCAGGCGTTCGAACTGGGCGAGGCTCGCCTCGTGCGGCCATTCGAGGCCAAAGGCTTCGGCGGTGTGGCGCAGCCGGGTCTCGGCCCGCTGGTCGGGTCCGTCCATCACCCGGAACAGCCCGGTCCCGGCGGCGAACAGCGCGTCGGCAACCGCGAGGTTGGTGGCCAGCGACAACGCGGCGTTGCGCCGTTCCGACAGCGCCAGCGGGCGCAGCCGCAGGGTGAAGTGACCGTTGTGATCGCGCTCGACCTCCTGCTCGGGAGGATCGACCCGGGCGGCGCCGCGGGCATCGTCGGCCTCGGCCACCCGCCGTGCCAGCTCGGCAAAACCGGCCGGCAGCTCGGCTTCGGCCACGCTGTCGTATGCGAGCTTCGCCCGGCTGCGGATCAGCGCCCGCTCTGCCCCCTGCAGCACCGCCTTGCCTTCGGGGTCGATCCGGCTGGTAAAGACCACCGCCGGGCGCGGGCCATCGGGCAGCAGGCTGGCGGCGGCTTCGGACAGGACGCGCGGATAGAGCCCGGCCTTGCCATCGGGCAGATAGGTGGTCTCGCCCCGCAGCCAGGCTTCGGCGTCGATCGGATCGCCATCGGCGACAAACCAGGCGACATCAGCGATCGCATAGTGGAGCAGCAGGTCGCTTCCGGCCGGCTCGATCCAGAAGGCCTGGTCAAGGTCGGTCGAGCTGGCCGGATCGAGCGTGACGAAGGGGACATCGGTTCGATCGGCGTGTTCCGCCGGTGCCCGCGCCGCAGCCCCGCGCGCCGCCGCCTCCACTTCGGGGGGAAAGCCATCGGGCACCTTGAACTGCCCGCGGATCGCGGCAAGGCCCTCGGCCAGCAAACAATCAGGATCGCGCAAGGATCTCATCAATTCGAGCTAGCGCGGCGCTGGCGCCTTGCCAAGCCGATGCCTTTTGCGCATGGCAGCGGCCAGGCCATTGACGCTGGATTTCGCGGCGCAGTAAGCGCCCTGGCCAGCATGTGAATTATCGGGGCAGAGAGAGGAGTTCCCAGCCATGAAGACCCGCGCCGCAGTCGCCTTCGCGCCCAAGCAGCCGCTCGAGATTGTCGAGGTTGACCTGGAAGGTCCCAAGGCTGGCGAAGTGCTGGTCGAAATCATGGCGACGGGCATCTGCCACACCGATGCCTACACGCTCGACGGGTTCGACAGCGAAGGGATCTTCCCCTCGATCCTCGGCCACGAAGGCGCCGGGATCGTGCGCGAAGTCGGCCCCGGGGTGACCTCGGTCAAGCCCGGCGATCACGTGATCCCGCTCTACACCCCCGAATGCCGCCAGTGCAAAAGCTGCCTTTCGGGCAAGACCAACCTGTGCACCGCGATCCGCGCCACCCAGGGCCAGGGCCTGATGCCCGACGGTACCAGCCGCTTCAGCTACAAGGGTGAGACGATCTTCCACTACATGGGCTGTTCGACCTTCTCGAACTTCACCGTCCTGCCCGAGATTGCCGTCGCCAAGATCCGCGAGGACGCGCCGTTCCAGACCAGCTGCTACATCGGCTGCGGGGTCACCACCGGGGTCGGTGCGGTGATCAACACCGCCAAGGTCCAGGTGGGCGACAATGTGGTGGTGTTCGGCCTTGGCGGGATCGGCCTCAACGTGATCCAGGGTGCGCGGCTGGCCGGCGCCAACAAGATCATCGGCGTCGACATCAACCCCGACCGTGAGGAGTGGGGCCGCAAGTTCGGGATGACCGAATTTCTCAACACCAGGGGCATGAGCCGCGAGGACATCGTCGCCAAGATCGTGCTGATGACCGACGGCGGGGCGGACTATACCTTTGACGCCACCGGCAACACCGAAGTGATGCGCACCGCGCTCGAGGCCTGCCACCGCGGCTGGGGCACCAGCATCATCATCGGCGTGGCCGAAGCCGGCAAGGAAATCGCCACCCGGCCGTTCCAGCTGGTGACCGGGCGCAACTGGCGCGGCACCGCGTTCGGCGGGGCCAAGGGCCGCACCGACGTGCCCAAGATCGTCGACATGTACATGGCCGGCAAGATCGAGATCGACCCGATGATCACCCACGTCATGGGGCTGGAAGAGATCAACACCGCCTTTGACCTGATGCACGCCGGCAAGTCGATCCGCTCGGTCGTCGTGTTCTGATCAAGTGCCCCTCCCGCTTGCGGGAGGGGTTCGGGGCGGGTCCGTCCCGCTCCGCCTTGCCCACCCCCGGCCCCTCCCGCCTGCGGGAGGGGGGAGATCGCAGATGGACACCGTCTCAACCAACCGCAGCCACGGCGGCACGCAGGGGGTCTATACCCACCAGTCGGACGCCACCGGCACGCCGATGACCTTTTCGGTCTTCGTGCCCGACCATGCCGAAGGGGCGAAGCTGCCGGTGCTGTGGTACCTGTCGGGGCTGACCTGCACCCACGCCAACGTCACCGAAAAGGGCGAGTTCCGCGAAGCCTGCGCCAAGGCCGGGATCATCTTCATCGCCCCCGACACCTCCCCGCGCGGCGACGACGTGCCCGATGACGAAGGCTATGACTTCGGCAAGGGCGCGGGGTTCTATGTCAATGCCACGCAGGAACCCTGGGCGCGCCATTTCCGGATGCGCGACTATATCGAGCAGGAACTGCCGGCGCTGATCGCGGCCGAATTCCCGATGGCCGACATGGACCGGCAGGGGATCACCGGCCATTCGATGGGCGGCCACGGCGCGCTGACCATCTCCTTGCGCAATCCCGGCCGGTTCCGCTCGACCAGCGCGTTCTCGCCGATCGTCAGCCCGCTCAATTGCCCTTGGGGCGAAAAGGCGCTGGGCGGCTACCTCGGCCCGGACAAGGCGGCCTGGCGCGAATACGATGCCTGCGCGCTGATCGAGGACGGCGCGCGCCTGCCCGACCTGCTGGTCGACCAGGGCGATGCCGACAACTTCCTGCATGAGCAGCTCAAGACCGGGCTGCTGGTGATGGCGGCCAAGAAGGCCGGGATCCCGGCCACAATCCGGATGCAGCCGGGTTACGACCATTCGTACTACTTCATCTCGACCTTCATGGCCGAGCACATCGCCTGGCATGCCGAAAGGCTTCGCGCCGGCTGACATATTTGATAGAGGAATCCTCTCAAACGGAGGGTTCCGATGCAGCTCCAGCACCTGCGCTATTTCGTCGCGCTGGCCCGCACCCGCCATTTCGCCCAGGCGGCCAGCGAATGCGGTGTGTCGCAACCGACGCTTTCGGCCGGACTGCTGGCGCTGGAGCAGGAGCTGGGCAAGCGGCTGGTCGAGCGCGACCGGCGCTTCATCGGCCTGACCGAACATGGCGAGGCGATCCTGCCCTGGGCCGAACAGGCACTGGGCGCGGTGCGCGGGCTGAGCCAGGCTGCGGCGACCAATCCCACCGCGCTGAGCGGCGAGTTCCGGCTGTTCGTGATCCCTTCGGCGCAGCCGCTGGTCGGGCCGTTCGGCGACGCCTTGTTGCGCAGTCACCCCGGGCTGACGCTCAACGTCACCGCCGGCACCTCACGCGAAATCGAACATGCACTGCACGCCAACGAGGTCGACGCCGGGCTGACCTACCTCGATCATGAACCGCCCACCAACATGCTCACCGCCCCGCTGCACAACGAGCAGTACCGGCTGGTGGTGCGGCGCGGCACGGGGTTTGACGATGTGGATTCGGTTGACTGGCAGCAGGTTGCCGCCATGCCGCTGTGCCTGCTCCACCAGGGGATGCAGTATCGCCGGATCCTCGACGCGCAGTTCGCCAGGGCGGGCCTGTCGGTCAGCCCGCGCTCGATTGCCGACAACTACGTCTCGCTGTTCGCGCTGGTCCGCTCGGGCCATTTCGCCTCGATCGTGCCCGATGCCTATGCCGGACCGCTGGCCGGGGTCGACTGGTGCCGGTTCATTCCGATCGAGCCCGAGGCCGAGCTGCGCCGGCTCGGGCTGGTGGTGGTCAACCGCGATCCGCTGGGGTCGATGGCGCGGGCCGGACTGACTGTCGCGCAGCAGCTGGCCGCCAGCGATATGATAGATAATTTCTATCACCCTTCAAATCTATCAATTTGACCGGGCAGGCCGCCGCAGCCAGACGGCGGCGATGAGCCAGACCGAACTCGACCGGATCATCGCCGAGCACGCCGGCCGCAAGGGCGCGCTGCTGCCGATGCTCCATGCCGTGCAGCATGCCTTCGGCTGCATTTCGCCCGAAGCCGAAACGGCGATCGCCCGGGCGCTCAACCTCAGCCGCGCGGAAGTGCACGGGGTGGTGAGCTTCTACCACGATTTCACCCCGGCCTCGGATCCGCGCCCCAGGGTGGAACTGTGCCGGGCCGAAGCCTGCAAGGCCCGCGGGGTCGAGGCGCTGGTCCCGGCGGCAGAGGCCGCGGCCGGGGAACGCGTCAACCTGCGCGAGGTCTATTGCCTGGGGCTGTGCTCGATGGGGCCCAACGCCCGGGTGGGCGACAAGGTCTATGCCGGGCTCGATGAAGCGCGGCTGGTCGAACTGGTGAGGTCGGCATGACGACGGTACGCATTTCCGACGATGCCCTTGCGCTGGCGCTGGGCGCCGATGCCCTGGCCGAAGCCTTTGCCAAGGCCGGCTGCACGGTCGAACGCGTCTCCTCGTGGGGGATGCACTGGCTCGAGCCGCTGGTCGAAATCGACGGCATGGGCTTTGGTCCGGCC
>CAZNII010000133.1:0-5426 GCA_964573075.1 uncultured Novosphingobium sp.
CGAAACCGGCAGGAACACCTTCCAGCCCAGGCGCATCAGCTGGTCATAGCGATAGCGCGGGACCGTGGCCTTGACCCAGCTGAACACGAAGAAGAACAGGAAGATCTTGGCGAACAGCCAGATCCAGCCCGGGATCAGGTAGAGCGGCGCCCATTCGATCGGCGGCAGGTAACCGCCCCAGAACAGCGTGGCGTTGAGCGCGCACATCAGCAGCACGTTGGCATATTCGCCCAGCCAGTAGAGCGCGAAGCTCATCGAGGAGTATTCGGTCTGATAGCCGGCGACGAGCTCGCTTTCCGCCTCGGTCAGATCGAACGGGGCGCGAGCGGTTTCGGCCATGCCGCTGATCAGGAACATCACCGCCATCGGGAACAGCAGCGGATTGAGCGCATAGGCGTTGATCAGCCCGAACACATGGCCGCGCTGATGCTCGACGATCCCGCCCATCTGGAAGGTGCCGGCATACATCACCACGCAGATCAGGATGAACCCGATCGACACTTCGTAGGAGATCATCTGCGCCGAGGCGCGCATTGCCGAGAAGAACGGGTACTTCGAGTTCGACGACCACCCGGCGATCACCGTGCCGTAAACCCCGAGGCTGGAAATCGCGAGGACATAAAGCAGGCCGACATTGATATCGGCCAGGATCGCGTTCGAATTGAACGGGATCACCGCCCAGGCCATCAGCGCGACGGTAAAGGTCAGGATCGGGGCGAGCAGGAACAGGCCCTTGCTGGCCGCCGCCGGAATGATCGTTTCCTGCAGGAACACCTTCAAGCCGTCAGCGAACGACTGCAGCAGCCCCAGCGGCCCGACCACGTTGGGCCCGCGCCGCAGCGCCATCGCCGCCCAGACCTTGCGGTCGAAATAGATGATCATCGCCACCGCCAGCATCAGCGGGAAGGCAATCAGCAGGATCCCGCACACCGTGGCGAGCAGCCAGGCCCATTCATAGGGCAGCCATTGGGAGAAGAAGGCGGTCATTCCGCGGCCTCCGCGAAGGTTTCCCCGTGCAGCAATTCCGCCGAGCAGCGCTGCATCGTCACGCTGGCGCGGGCGATCGGGTTGGTGAGGTAGAAATCCTTGATCGGGTAGGCTTCGATGGTGCCCCCAAGAACCTTAGCGCCGCCGGCCTTGCCCTTCGGAAGCGCGCCGTAATCGGCCAGGCCTTCGCGGCCCAGCGCCGGCACCGCCCCGGCCATCGCCGCGCGCAGTTCGTCAAAGCTGTCGAACCCGACCGAAACGCCCAGGCTATCCGCCATCGCGCGCAGGATCGTCCAGTCTTCGCGCGCGTCGCCGGGGGCGAACACGGCCTTGTCGGCCCGCTGCACCCGCCCTTCGGTGTTGACGTAGGTGCCCGGTTTTTCGGTATAGGCCGCGGCCGGCAGGATCACATCGGCGGCATGGGCGCCCTTGTCGCCATGGTGGCCGATGTAGACGATCATGCTGTCGGCGAACCTGGTATAATCCACTTCGTCCGCGCCGAGCGAGATCAGCATCTTCGGCTTGGCAGCAACCAGATCGGCAACCCCGCCGTTCTGGGCATAGCCGAGCATCAAGCCGCCCATCCGGCTCGCCGCCATGTGCAGCACGTTGAAGCCGTTCCAGCCATCGCGAACCAGCTTGTACTTGTCGGCCAGCGCCAGGCAGGCGCCCAGCGCGCCCTTGCCCAGCCCGGCCCCGCCGAGGATCAGCGCCGGACGCTGCGCGCCCTTGAGCGCGGCTTCGGCAGCTGCCGGCAGCTTGTCGAGCACGGCGAGGTCATTGCCGAGGTTGGTGACCGGATAGGTCGCATCCCATTCCGGCCCGACTACGAAGACCTTGGCCCCGCGCTTCACCGCCTTGCGCAGGCGGGCATTGAGCAGCGGGGCTTCCCAGCGCACGTGGCTGCCGACGATCAGCAGCGCGTCGGCTTCCTCGATTCCCGCCAGGCCCGAGTTGAAGTTGACCGCGGCCAGGTTCGAACAGTCATAGTCGAGCCCGGTCTGGCGACCTTCGAGCAGGCTGGAACCCAGCGCCCCGGCCAGCGCCCTGGCCGCAAACATGGTTTCGCAATCGACCAGATCGCCGGCGACCACCGCGACCGACTTGCCCGGATTGATCTTGCCGATCGCGGCAAAGGCTTCGGCCCAGCTGACCGCCTCGAGCTTGCCGTCGCGGCGCAGATAGGGCTTGTCGAGCCGGCGGCGGGTCAGCCCATCGACCTGGAAGCGGCCCTTGTCGGACAGCCACTCCTCGTTCACGTCGTCGTTGACCCGCGGCAGGATCCGCATCACCTCGCGCCCGCGGCTGTCGAGCCGGATATTGGCGCCGATCGCGTCGGAAACGTCGATGCTCAGCGTCTTCTTGAGCTCCCACGGCCGCGCCTCGAAGGCATAGGGCCGGCTGGTCAGCGCGCCGACCGGGCACAGGTCGATCACATTCGCGCTCATCTCGTGCGTGGCGGCGCGTTCGAGATAGGTGGTGATCTGCATGTTCTCGCCGCGATAGAGCGCGCCGATTTCATCGACCCCGGCGATCTCCTCGCTGAAGCGGACGCAGCGGGTGCACTGGATGCAGCGGGTCATCACCGTCTTGATCAGCGGACCCATGTGCTTTTCGGTCACCGCGCGCTTGTTCTCGGCAAAGCGCGAGCGGCCGCGGCCATAGGCGACAGCCTGGTCCTGCAGATCGCATTCGCCGCCCTGGTCGCAGATCGGGCAATCGAGCGGGTGGTTGATCAGGAGGAACTCCATCACCCCTTCGCGCGCCTTCTTGACCATTTCGCTGTCGGTGCGGATTTCCTGCCCCTCGCTGGTCGGCAGCGCGCACGATGCCTGCGGCTTGGGCGGCCCGGGCTTCACTTCGACCAGGCACATCCGGCAGTTGCCGGCGATCGACAGGCGCTCGTGATAGCAGAAGCGCGGGATTTCCTTGCCGGCGAGTTCGCAGGCCTGCAGGACGGTGGCGCCCTGCGGGACTTCGATTTCAACGCCGTCGACGGTAACTTTGGGCATCAGCTTGCGGCTCCGCTGGGCTGTGCGGCGCTGGCCAGGCGGTAATAGGCAACCGCCAGGGAGCCGCGCAGCGACATCCGGTCAAATTTGAGGGTCTGCCCCTTGGGCAGGCAATTGCCGATCGCCGGGGTGATCGCCTTGAGCGCGGTCAACTCCTCGGCCGTATCGATCGGCGTGAGCAAGGCGGCGCGGGTGCCGGCGCCGTCCATCCGGGCGACGCATTCGCCCAGCTTGGCCAGCGTCACATCGGCCATCTTCTCGTCGAACTTCTGCTGCTGCGCCGCGATCCGTTCCGCCGGGAGGGGATCGCCGTCCTTGGTGGTGGTGCGAACCGGGAACGGTTCTTCATAGGCCAGCGCGGGAACCGTCGTGAAGTCGGTCGCGGTCAGCTTGCCCGCATCGCGTTCAAACAGCGCGCCCGCAATTGCCCAGCGGATCATCACGTCGGGCAGCCTCAGTTTGGCCCGGCTGGTCATCGCCCGCTGGCCGGCCATGCCTTCGCGCAGCAGTTCCTCGCCCGGCATGCATTCCTTGCTCAGCAGCACCTGCTCGTCCTGGTCGCGCCGGCTGATGAACCCGCCGGAAAGCACGAATTCGCGGGCCTTGGCCGGCTCGTACTTGACGATGCACTTGCCATAATCGGCCATCGCCTTGCGCAGCTGCCGCATATCCGGCGTTGCCGCCGGGGCGGCGCTGGCGACTGCGACAAGGGTCGCGGCGGCAATTGCGGTGCGAACGATCATTGCGCTGCTCCTGCTGCCGGAGCCGGATCGAAGGCGCGGTGATAAAGCGCTTCGGCCAGCGCGGTGCGCAGCCCCAGGCGGTTGGTGTTGAGCTTGTAGCCGGTCGCCAGGCACTGGCCGAGCGACGGCGCCAGCGCGGATACGGCGGCCTTTTCGTCCGAGCTGCCGATCCTGGTCTTGAGCAGGGCAACAATCCCGGCCGGATTGGTATCGGCGACGCAGGTTGCCATTTCGTCGACCGGGCGGGCCCGTCCGGTCATTTCGTACCAATCACGCACATAGGTGCGCTGCAGCGGCAGCGGAGCCAGACCGGCTGCCCGCTTTGGTTCCTTCTTGACGAAAGCCTCGCCAATGAACCCGCGCATGGTGCCGCGATCCGAAGTCAGCGTAATGACCGAAGCATCCTCGGCGACATAGGCGCTGGCCGCGCAGCGCTGCACATCGGAGAGGGAATCGAGCGCCTTTTGGTAGGCCGCCTCGTTGCGGGCATCGATCGCCGCCCTGACCTTCACTTCGCGGCGCGCGACCGCGCATTCGACGAAGCGGTAAAGCGTCGCGTCGCTGCCCGAGGTGTCGGCGTTGGCAACCTTGCGGGTCGCCGGATCGAGCCGCGACCCGACGCGCGTATCCCCGCTCTGGGCGGAGGCCAGCAGGACAAGCGCGATGGCGAGGCCGTTCACTCCGCCGCCTCCCGCACGTGATCCGCGATCCGGCGCTCCAGCTCGGGGCGGAAGTGGCGGATCAGGCCCTGGATCGGCCAGGCCGCCGCATCGCCCAGCGCGCAGATGGTGTGGCCTTCGACCTGCTTGGTGACGTTGAACAGCATGTCGATTTCCTCGACATCGGCGTCACCGGTGCGCAGGCGCTCCATCACCCGCCACATCCAGCCGGTGCCTTCGCGGCACGGGGTGCACTGGCCGCAGCTTTCGTGCTTGTAGAAGTAGCTGAGGCGCGAAATCGCGCGGACGATGTCGGTCGACTTGTCCATCACGATCACCGCCGCGGTGCCAAGGCCCGAGCCGAGTTCGCGCAGGCCGTCGAAGTCCATCGGCGCGTCCTTGATCTGCGCCGCCGGCACCAGCGGAACCGAGCTGCCGCCCGGGATCACCGCCAGCAGATTGTCCCACCCGCCGCGGATCCCGCCGCAATGCTTCTCGATCAGTTCGCTGAACGGGATCGACATGCTTTCCTCGACCACGCAGGGCTTATCGACGTGCCCGCTGATCTGGAACAGCTTGGTCCCCTTGTTGTTGTCGCGCCCGAACGAGCTGAACCAGCCCGCCCCGCGCCGCATGATCGTGGGAGCAACCGCGATCGATTCGACGTTGTTGACGGTCGTCGGGCAGCCATAAAGGCCCGCGCCGGCCGGGAACGGAGGCTTCAGGCGCGGCTGGCCCTTCTTGCCCTCGATGCTTTCGATCATCGCGGTTTCTTCGCCGCAGATATAGGCGCCCGCGCCGCGGTGGACGAAGACATCGAAATCGTAGCCGCTCTTGCAGGCGTTCTTGCCGATCAGCCCGGCGTCATAGGCCTCCTGCACGGCGGCAAACAGCGTCTCGGCCTCGCGGATGTATTCACCGCGGATATAGATATAGGCCGCGCGCGCACCCATCGCGAAACCGGCGACCAGCGCGCCTTCGATCAGCTTGTGCGGATCGTGGCGGATGATCTCGCGGTCCTTGCA
>CAZNII010000134.1:0-5419 GCA_964573075.1 uncultured Novosphingobium sp.
ACCGCTTCGGCCGCCTGGCGATCGGCCGGGGCGGGTTCGACCGCGATCTCGATCCCGCCGTAGAGCGACTGGATCCGATAATCGCCGCCGCTCGCCTGCTTGATCAGGCCGTGGCTGAACTGGCCGTCAACGAAGATGAAGCTGTGTTCGCCCTCGCTCTGGATCGCGGGCAGGAACGGCTGGATCATTGCCGCCTGATCCATTCGCCAATCGGCCGGCGGGGGAGCGTCGCGGCTGAAGCTGTCCTGCCCGATCGCGCCCGCGCCGACCCGGCGTTTCACCACCAGGCGGTCGCAGCCGAAATGGTCGAAGGCGGCGAGCACATCGGCGGGGCCGGCGCTGTCCGGCCACAGCGTCGGGATCGACACCGCGCCGCGCGCCGCCAGTTCCTTGAGGTAGAGCTTGTCCGAATTCCAGCGGATCACTTCGACCGGGTTGGCCACCACCACGCCCGCAGCCTCCAGCGCCTCGAGCCGCTCAAGGAATTCGTCCTTGGCCTCGGTATAGTCCCACGGAGTGCCGAGATAGGCGAGATCGAACGCAGCCAGCTCCGCCAGCGGCGCGCGCCAGTCCAGCGCGACCAGCTCCGCCCGTCCGGCCAGCCCTGCGGCGATGGCATCGAACAGCAGATCATGCTCGAAGGCGTCGGGGCGGCGGACGGGCGATCCGGGCAGGGTATCGGGGCAGGCGAGGAAGGCGATCTTGGGCACGGGCAATCTTTCGTTGCGAAGATGCGGCCCTGTTCCATCTGGCACGGCGACGGACAAGACCTATCTGGAAGAAACTACCGGCCTTTGCGCGCCGGGTTCCGGAGAATGACCATGATCGAACTTCGCCCTTTCGTCTCGCTGGGCGCCGCCGACCACGGCTGGCTCGATGCCCACCACCACTTTTCCTTCGCCGGCTATCACGATCCGGCGCGGGTGCAGTGGGGCAGCTTGCGGGTCTGGAACGATGACCGGATCGCGCCGAAGTCCGGCTTTCCCCCGCACCCGCATGCCGACATGGAAATCGTCACCTATGTCCGCCAGGGCGCGATCAGCCACAAGGACAGCCTGGGCAACGAAGGCCGCACTGCGGCGGGCGATGTCCAGGTCATGAGCGCCGGGACCGGAATCCGCCACAGCGAGTTCAACCTCGAAGACGAGGAGTGCCGCCTGTTCCAGATCTGGATCCTGCCCGATCGCGGCGGTCACCCGCCCAGCTGGGGAACCCGGCCTTTCCCGAAGGACGATCGCCACGGCCGCTTCGTCACGCTCGCCTCGGGCCTGCGCGGCGATGACGAGGCATTGCCGATCAACACCCCGGGACGCGTCGCCGGTGCCTTCGTTCGGGCCGGGGAAACCGTGCGCTATGAAACCTCGCCCGAGCGGCACCTCTATCTGGTCCCGGCGACCGGCCGGGTGCGGATCGGCGAGGTCGAGGCGCAGGCCCGTGACGGCATTGCGATCACCGGCGAAACCGCGATCGAAGTGACCGCGCTGGAAGACAGCGAACTGGTCCTGGTCGACGCGGCTTGAGGGGATCGCGCCGGCATGGCAGACTTTGCCGATGTTGCGCGTGATCCTTCCCTATGGCGCGGCGCTGGCGGCGCTGGCGCTGCTGGTCGAATGGATGGACTGGCGGCATCAGACGCAGTCCTGGTCGACCTCGTTCTATGTCCTGTGCGTGGCGCTGGTCTTTGCAACGCTGGGGATCTGGCTGGGAACCCGGCTTGTGCCGCGCCCGCGCGGAACCGGATTCGAACGCAATGACAAGGCGCTGGCCGCGCTGGGGATCAGCCCGCGCGAGTGCGAAGTGCTGGAACTGCTGGCCGCCGGGCATGCAAACAAGGTGATCGCGCGGCAGCTGGCGATCTCCCCCAATACGGTCAAGACCCATTGCGCACGGCTGTTCGAGAAGCTGGAGGCGACCAGCCGCACACAGCTGGTGCGCAAGGCGCGTGAGCTGGAATTGTTGCCGTAATTTCGGGTGGCCGGTGCCAAATCACCCATCCGGGCGATAGGATCGCGCCGCCGCAAGGTCTAGTCGCAGGACACTGAAACCGTAAGGGGAGAAAGGCTATGATGCGACTGATATTCGTCTACGGCGCCATTGCCGGAACCGTCGAACTGGCGCTGCTGGCGCTGACGATGGGCATGATCAGCGACCACGGCAGCCTGGGCATGGTGCTGGGCTACCTGTCGATGCTGATCGCGATGAGCATGGTCTTCGTTGGTGTGAAGCGGTTCCGCGACGAACAGCAAGGAGGGGTGATCAAGTTCGGTCGGGCCTTGCTGGTCGGGCTCGGCATCGCCGGGGTCGCCTGCCTGTTCTATGTGCTGGGCTGGGAGCTCTACATGTGGGCAACCGACAACCGCTTCATGGCCGAATACATGGCCTCCATGCTCAAGCAAAAGCAGGAAGCGGGCGCCAGCGCAGCCGAGTTGGCGGCCTTCAAGGCGGAGATGCAGGGCTTTGTCGAAATGTACCGCAACCCGATCCTGCGGATGCTGATGACGCTCAGCGAAATCGCCCCGGTCGCGCTGATCGTCCCGCTGATCAGCGCCGCGCTGCTGCGCAACCCGCGCTTCATGCCGGCGCGGGGCTGACTGGGGGATAGCAGCGGGCTGCCGCCTAACGCGGCAGCTCGCTTGCCCCCATCAGTGCCTGATCGACCGCGCGAGCGGCCTGGCGGCCTTCGCGGATTGCCCAGACCACCAGGCTCTGGCCGCGGCGCATGTCGCCGCAGGCGAAGATCTGCGGATCGCTGGTCCTGTAGCTGAAGGTATCGGCAAAGACATTGCCGCGCGCGTCAAGCTCCACCCCGGCCTGGTCGAGCAGCCCCTGCTTGCGGGGGCCGAGGAAACCCATGGCGAGGAAGATCAGGTCGGCCTGCAGCGTGAATTCACTGCCGGGGATCTCCTGCATCTTGCCGCCAACCCATTCGACCCGGACGCATTCGAGCCCGGTGACCTGGCTGTTCTTGCCGACCACCCGCTTGGTCAGGATCGCCCAATCGCGATCACAGCCTTCCTCGTGGCTGGTCGAGGTGCGCAGCTTCATCGGCCAGTCGGGCCAGGTCAGCAGCTTGTCTTCCTTTTCGGGCGGCTTCGGCATGATCTCGATCTGGGTGACCGAGGCGGCGCCCTGGCGGATCGAGGTGCCGACGCAGTCCGAGCCGGTATCGCCGCCGCCGATCACCACCACGTGCTTGCCGGTGGCGAGCAGCGAGCCGCGCGGCGCGGCGCGGACTTCCTCGTCGCCGGCATTGCGCTTGTTCTGCTGGGTCAGGAATTCCATCGCGAAGCGCACGCCGGGCAGCTCGAACCCGGGGATCGACAGCGGGCGCGGATCTTCCGCCCCGCCGGACAGCACGATCGCGTCGAAGTTTTCCTTGAGGCTGGCGACCGAAACCGCCACGCCAACCTCGGTCGAGGTGCGGAACTGCACGCCTTCGGCTTCCATCTGGACCATCCGGCGGTTGATCAGGTGCTTTTCCAGCTTGAAGTCGGGGATGCCGTAACGCAGCAGCCCGCCGACCCGGTCGGACTTTTCGAACACGGTCACCGAATGGCCGGCGCGGGCCAGCTGCTGGGCCGCGGCGAGCCCGGCCGGACCCGATCCGATCACCGCCACGGTCTTGCCGGTGCGGCGCGCCGGGATCTGCGGCACGATCCAGCCTTCGTCCCAGCCCTTGTCGACGATCGCGCATTCGATGCTCTTGATCGTCACCGGCTGGTCGGTGATGTTCAGCGTGCAGCTTGCCTCGCACGGGGCGGGGCAGATCCGCCCGGTGAATTCGGGGAAATTGTTGGTCGAATGCAGCACTTCCAGCGCATTCTGCCAGTCCCCTTCATAGACCAGGTGGTTCCAGTCCGGGATGATGTTGTTCACCGGACAGCCGTTGTGACAATAGGGGATGCCGCAGTTCATGCAGCGGCTGGCCTGCGCCCGCAGCGCCGGTTCGGCGTGGGGTACCACGAATTCGTGGTAGTGCTTCACCCGCTCCTTGGGATCGGCATAGGTGCGATCCTGGCGGTCAAGCTCGAGAAAGCCGGTTTCCTTGCCCATCAATCAATCCAATCAAGCAAAATCGTCATTCCCGCGAAAGCGGGAACCCAGGGGGTCCCGCACTGGGTCCCCGCTTTCGCGGGGATGACGGAAGAAGAACGGCGCATCATTCCGCGGCCACCGAAGCGGCTGCCTGCCGCTCGGCCTCGAGTTGCTTCAATGCCTTGGCATAGTCGCGCGGCATCACCTTGACGAACTTGCCGACCGTTCCGGCCCAATCGTCGAGCAGCGCGCGGGCACGCTGCGAACCGGTGTGGAGGTGGTGGCGTTCGAGCAGCACCTTCAGCCGTTCGGCATCGTGGCGCAGCGGATCGCCCATGCCGTTGTCATAGACCGACTGGGTGCGCTGCTGCGGGCGGCCCGCACCGTCCTCTTCGTCGCGCTCGGGCGAGATCGGCAGCAGATCGACCTGGGCCTGGTTGCAAAGCTGGGCGAAATTGCCTTCGGGATCATAGACATAGGCGATCCCGCCGGACATCCCCGCAGCGAAATTCCGCCCGGTCTTGCCCAGCACCGCAACCACCCCGCCGGTCATGTATTCGCAGCCATGATCGCCGCAGCCCTCGACCACGGCGACCGCACCCGAATTGCGCACCGCAAAGCGTTCCCCGGCAACCCCGTTGAAGAACGCCTCGCCGGCAATCGCGCCATAGAGCACGGTGTTGCCGACGATGATGTTCTCGCTCGCCTCGCGTTCGACATGGCTGGGCTGGCGCACGATCACCCGCCCGCCCGACAGGCCCTTGCCGACATAGTCGTTGGCATCGCCGGTCAGATCGAGCGTCACGCCGTGGGCCGCCCAGGCGCCAAAGCTTTGCCCGGCCACCCCGGTCAGCTTGATCTTGATGGTGTTGTCGGGCAGCCCGGCATGGCCATAGCGCCGCGCCACTTCGCCCGAGAGCATCGCCCCGACCGTGCGGTTGACGTTGATCACCTTGCGTTCGATCACCACCGCCTGCTTCTTGCCGAGCGCATCGGCCGCCGCGGCGATCAGCTCGTTGTCGAGCGCCTTGTCGAGGCCGTGGTCCTGGGTTCCGCTCCAGCCCAGCGAGGGGCTGTCGCCCAGCGGGACCTGGTGAAGGATGCGGCTGAGGTCGACCCCGCCGGCCTTCCAGTGATCGATCGCCTTCCTCATGTCGAGCTTGTCGACCCGCCCGACCATTTCGGCGACCGTGCGGAAGCCCAGCTCGGCCATGATCGCACGCAGCTCTTCGGCGACGAAGAAGAAGTAGTTGATCACGTGTTCGGGCTGGCCGTTGAAGCGGGCGCGCAGCACCGGGTCTTGCGTTGCCACGCCGACCGGGCAGGTGTTGAGGTGGCACTTGCGCATCATGATGCAGCCGGCCGCGATCAGCGGCGCGGTGGC
>CAZNII010000135.1:0-3297 GCA_964573075.1 uncultured Novosphingobium sp.
CTGGTGGCAGCCGCCCCGGATGGTCCGGACGGCTTGCGTTACGGGACTATCCACGGGAGTCACTCATGGCTGTTATCAACACCAACATCAGCGCGATCCGCGCTGCCAATGCCTCGAATTCCGCCAACAAGCTGCTCGGCACCGCGATGGAGCGGCTGTCGACCGGCAAGCGCCTGAACAGCGCCAAGGACGATGCCGCCGGCATGGCGATCGCCACCAGCATGACCGCGCAGGTGCGCGGCATGAACCAGGCGATCCGCAACTCGAACGACGGGATCGCGCTCGCCCAGACCGCCGAAGGCTCGCTCAACGAAGTCACCAACATGCTGCAGCGCGTCCGCGAGCTGGCGGTGCAGTCGGCCTCGGGCACCTATCAGGACACCACCGACCGCGCCTACATGCAGACCGAAGTCGACGAGCTGACCGCCCAGATCGACCAGGTCATCACCAACAGCAAGTTCAACGGCGTTGCCATGTTCGATGGCACGGTTGCGGCCGTCACCATCCAGACCGGCGCCAACGGCACCGACACGGTCGACCTGACCATGGCCGACCTGACCACGCTGGCCGCCAGCGGCGGCGCGGCCGGTTCCTATGACGTCTCGACCGCGGCCGCGGCCAACACCCTGCTCGGCACGCTCGACACCGAACTCGATTCGATCTCGAGCGCCCGTGCTTCGCTGGGCGCCGGCCAGAACCGGCTCGAATCGGTGGTCAACAACCTGACCGCCAACTCGACCAACCTCAGCGATGCCCGCTCGCGGATCGAGGACGCCGACTACTCGGCCGAAACGACCGCGATGGCCAAGGCCCAGATCCTCTCGCAGGCTTCCACCGCGATGATCGCCCAGGCGAACCAGAGCCAGCAGAACGTCCTGTCGCTGCTGCGCTAAGCGCTAAGGCAAAGATTGCCTGTCCCTTCCAGGCAAGGCCCGGCGGTTTCCCCACCGCCGGGCCATTTGCCGTTTCAGCGGTGTTCGGGTCTGTCGCTCAGGCCAGGACCAGGATGTTGTCCGCCCGCACGATCCGGCGGCTGGTCCGCACGGCCATCAGCTCGCTCCCGTCGGTGCGGTCGAGCAGCGCGGCGAGCCGGGCGGCATCTTCGCCCACCAGCGCCCGGGCCGCATCCTGTGCCCTGGCCAAGTGCCACAGCGAATGCGGGTGGCCGGCCCGCCGCACGGTCACCCCGCGCCAGCCATATTCGATCCGCCCGACATGCGGATGGACCTGGCGGCGGCCATCGTGCGAAACGGGCGTCCCGGCGGCGGGATCGTCGAGCCCGGCCAGCCAGGCATCGAACTGCGCGGCATCGGCCAGCATCCCCGGGGTCCACTGCGCGAAGGCTTCCTTCAGCACCGCTTCCAGCGTTTCCGGCAGGGCATCGTCCGCCGGCCATTCCGGCGCGACATGGGGGAAATCGGGATCGGCGATCCCGGGCGTGTTCATCCGCTCGGTCCAGCGGAACACCGCCGGGGCATGGGTCTTCATCAGCCGGGCCGGAACCGGATCGCGGCCGAGGTGCGCGAACAGCGGTGCCATCAGCCCGAAATCAGCCAGGCTCGGCCGGCCGCCGAGCAGATAGGGCCATTCCTGGAAATGGGCTTCGAGCACGGCCAGCATGTCGAGCCAGGCCGCTTCCAGCGCCGGGATCACTTCGGGCGTCACTCCCAGGTTGGGCAGGAAGCCGTTGAACCGCTCCATCACCTTGCCGGCCAGTTCCTGCCGCTCGGCATGGCTGGCCATCCGCGGCAGCACCCGGGCGAATTCGCTGCGCAGGAACAACTCCTGCTCGGCCCAGTAGGACCAGCGGTAATGCATCGCCAGCGGCAGGAAATAATTCGATCCAAACGCATCGAGGAAATGGGCCACGACCTGCTGGACCGGGCCGGGCGGGGCCAATGACGGCTCGGGATGGCGGGCTTCGAGCAGGTCGATGATGTCGCAGTTTTCCTGGACCACCTTGCCCTCGGCGGTTTCCAGCACCGGGATCACCATCATTCCCACCTTGGGCAGGACCTCGGCGGCGAAATGCGGTTCGGCCGGGCGGCGTTCGCGCCAGGGCAGGCCCTTCTTGATCAGGTACGAGCGCGCCTTTCCGGTGTAGAGCGAATGGGGCGTGCCCCACAGGGTATAGTGCGCAGCGGTCATGAATCGTCCTCCCATCGAACCGCCAGGCTGCCATGCCCGCGCGGCGGTTGGAAGTGGGCGGCGAAAATGGCATAGCGCGGCAAAGTCGGGATAACGGGGAGAGGCCATGTCACGCTACGTCGGTGCGATCGACCAGGGGACGACCAGCACGCGCTTCATCGTGTTCGGCCACGGCGGCGAAATTGTCGCGGTCGATCAGCAGGAACATGCCCAGATCATGCCCCAGCCCGGCTGGGTCGAGCACGACGCGACCGAGATCTGGACCAACACCCAGGCGGTGATTGCCGGTGCCCTGGCCAAGGCCGGACTTGCGGCAAGTGATCTGGCCGCGGTCGGGATTACCAACCAGCGCGAAACCACCCTGCTGTGGGACAAGGCGAGCGGTCAGCCAGTCCACAATGCGCTGGTCTGGATGGACACCCGCACTGCCGATCTGGTTGCCGCGCATACCGCAAGCGGCGGGCAGGACCAGCTGCGCGGCAAGACCGGGCTGCCCCTGGCCACCTACTTCTCGGGCCTCAAGCTGCGCTGGCTGCTCGACAATGTGCCCGGCGCCCAGGCCCGGGCCGAGGCCGGCGAGCTGATGTTCGGGACGATCGACACCTGGCTGGCCTGGCAGTTGACCGGCCTTCACATCACCGATGTAACCAATGCCTCGCGCACCCAGCTGATGGATCTTGAAACGCTGGCCTGGGACGAAGAAATCCTGACCCTGTTCAACATCCCGCGCGCCTGCCTGCCGGACATCCGCAGTTCGAGCGAGGTCTATGGCCGGTGCGGTGGCGTGCTCGAAGGTGTGCCGCTGGCCGGGATCCTGGGTGATCAGCAGGCCGCGCTGTTCGGGCAGGCCTGCCTCGCTCCCGGCGAAGCCAAGAACACCTATGGCACCGGCTGCTTCATGCTGATGAACACCGGCGAAAGGCCGTTCGCCTCGACCAACGGCTTGCTGACCACGCTGGGCTACAAGCTGGGCGATGCCCCGGCGGTCTATGCGCTCGAAGGGTCGATCTCGATCGCCGGGGCGCTGGTCCAGTGGCTGCGCGACAACCTCGGGCTGATCGCCAATGCGGCCGAGATCGAGGCACTGGCCCGCAGCGTCGAGGACAATGGCGATGTCTATATCGTCCCGGCCTTTTCCGGGCTCTATGC
>CAZNII010000135.1:3397-5334 GCA_964573075.1 uncultured Novosphingobium sp.
TCACGGATCAGCGGTTCGCGGTCGGCCACGCCTTCGATCTTGCGGAAGCGGGCCTCGGCAATGCCGTGACGCAGCAGGGCCTGGCGGGTCGCCTCGGCGCGGCCGGCCGAAAGCGACCAGTTGTTCGCCCCCGCGCCGCCATTCCACGGCAGGGCATCGGTATGGCCGCGGATCGAAATGCCGCCCAGCTCGCCTCCCAGCATCTCGGCAATCGCATCGAGCAGCGCGGCGGCATCGGGGGTCAGCACCGTGGTGCCGAGCTGGAACATCGAGAAGTCGGCATCGTCGACCAGGTCGATCCGGATCCCTTCGGTGGTGTCGATCAGCCGCACTTGCCTGGCCAGCCGCGACAGTTTCGGACTGGCGGCCAGCTTGGCGGCCAGGGTCTTTTCCATGGCCTCGCGCTTCTTGATCCGCTCGCCGCCTTCCTTGGGTCCGCCGGTGGTGTCGCGCGGGATGGTCATCGACTTGGTGCCGGTCTGGCCGGCGCGGTTGGGATAGTTGTCGACGTCGGTGATCGAGGCCCCGCCGAGCATCCCGTTGGACCCGGCGCTGCCTTCCTTGAGCTTGACCAGGGTCGGGGTGAAATAGTCCGCCAGCCCCTTGCGCTGCTTTTCGGTGGTGGCGCCAAGCAGCCACAGCAGCAGAAAAAAGGCCATCATCGCGGTGACGAAGTCTGCATAGGCGACCTTCCAGGCCCCGCCATGGTGGCCGCCTGCGACCACCGTCACCTTCTTGACGATGATCGGCGGCGGCGGCGGCTCGTTCTTGCCTTTCCTGGGCGCGCTCATGGCTTAGCGGCCCCGCAGCGCGTCGAGCAGTTCGGACAGGCCCGGGCGGAAATCGTGGCCCAGGCCCGAGCGGGCGCTTTCGACCACCAGCGGCTGCGGCCAGCCGTGCAAGCTGGCGATGATCACCTGCTTGACCGCGTGGAAGATCTGCTCGTCGGCTTCGATCACCTGCTTGAGCCGCCCGGCCATCGGCGCGACCATGCCATAGGCCAAGAGCACCCCCATGAAGGTCCCGACCAGCGCCGAGCCGATCATCCCGCCCAGGATCGAGGGCGGCTTGTCGATCGAGCCCATGGTCTTGACCACGCCCAGCACCGCCGCGACGATCCCCAGCGCGGGCAGCGCGTCGGCCAGGTTCTGCAATGCGTGCTGCGGCTCGTGCAGTTCATGGAAGTGGGTCTTCATCGCGTTGTCCATCACTTCCTCGACCGCGTGAACCTCGAGCGTGCCCGAGGAGACAACGATCAGGGTCAGCGTGTCGCAGATCAGCGCGGTCAGCTCCTTGTTGGCGAGCAGGCGCGGAAACTCGGCGAAGATCGCCGAATTGGCCGGTTCGGTGACATGGCTTTCCAATGCCACCGGGCCTTCGGCGCGCAGCAGCTTCATCAGCTTGGTGGTAAGGATGATCGCGTCCACGTGATCCTGCTTGGTGTGCTTGGGACCCTTGAACACCTTGGCGAAGCCGCCGCCCAGCGCCTTCAGCCCGTGCAGGTTGTTGCCGGTCACCAGCGCGCCCAGCGCGGCGCCGCCGATGATCAGCATTTCGTGGGGAATCGCCTCCATCACGGGGCCCAGCGCCCCGCCGGTGATGGCGAAGCCGCCGAAGACCATGACGATCAGGATGACAATGCCGATTGCGGCGTACATGCGATGCTACCCCCCGGTAAGCGTGACGTGGATCTGCGCCGGAAATCAGCGCAGGAAATCGAACAGGCTGAGTGACGAGAGCCGGGCAAAGCTGGCCTGGCTGGCCTCCAGCACGGTCATGGTCTGCTGCAGTTGCGACACTGCCTCGCCCAGGTCGGTGCCGCCGACATCGGCCTCCTCCTGCGCGCGCAGTTCGCCCATCTGGGTGCGGCGCTCGGTGTTGAGGTCGATCCAGTTGAGCCGGGTGCCGATCACGGTCTGCTGGGTGGTGATCGTCTC
>CAZNII010000136.1:0-5174 GCA_964573075.1 uncultured Novosphingobium sp.
AGGGCCCAGGGGCGGCCGATCAGCACGGCCCTGGCGCCCAGCGCCAGCGCGCGGACCAGGTCCTGGCCGGTGCGGATCCCGCCGTCGACCAGCAGCGTCGTCTCCGCGCCCACCGCATCGGCGATGCGGGGCAGCATGGAGGCGGTCGAAGCGACCCCGTCGAGCTGGCGGCCGCCGTGATTGCTTACCACCATGCCATCGGCGCCGATCGCCACGGCCTGGCGCGCGTCATCGACATCGAGGATGCCCTTGAGGACCAGATTGCCCTTCCAGATGCCGCGCAGCCATTCGATGTCCTTCCAGGTCACCGAAGGGTCGAACTGCCCGGCCATCCACAGCATGAAATTGGCGATGTTGCCCGAACCGGATCCCGGCACGTACTTGGCGACCGTACCCAGGCCGTGCGGCCGCCCGCGCAGGCCGACGTCCATCACCCAGCGCGGATGCAGCGCATAGTCGATAGGCCCGGCGCGCAGCTTGCCCCAGGGGCCAAGACCGCCGGTCATCCCGTTGCGGATGTCGCGATAGCGGGTGCCGAGCACGGCCAGGTCGATCGTGAAGGCCAGCGTGCGCACCCCCTGATCCCAGGCGCGGGCGAGAATATCCTGCACCACGCCCCGGTCCCTCAGCATGTAGAGCTGGAACCAGAACGGCTTTTCGGAAACCCGCGCCACTTCCTCGGGCGAGCAGACCCCGACCGTGGTCAGGCAGAACGGGATCCCGGCCTTATCGGCGGCGCGCTTGGCCTGAACCTCGCCGCGCCGCGCGGTCATCCCGCCCATCCCGACCGGGGCGAGCACCAGCGGCATGGCCAGGCTTTCGCCAAACAGCTCGACCGAGCAGTCCATCTTCGAGGCGTCGCACAGCACCTTCTGGGTGAGCTGGACTTCCTCCCAGTCGGCGGTGTTGCGGCGCAGGGTCACTTCGGCCCCGGCACCGCCGTCGATGTAGTCGAACAGAAAACGCGGCAGCCGCCGTTCCGCCTCGCGCCGGAAATCGGCGTAGGAGGCGGGAAGGAGGTTCAGCGAATTAGCCATTACTCACGTCCTTGTTGCCCAACCCCGCTCGCCCTGGGCTTGTCGAAGGGCTGTCCTTGGCTGTGCGGTGTCCACCTGTGACCGCGAGAAAAAGCAGTGCTTCGACAAGCTCAGCACGAGCGGATCTGGTTGGCACAGGATGGAGCGTTCAAAGCAGCGCCTCGATCAGCCTTGGCCCCTTGGCCGCCAGGGCATCGGCCAGCGCCTCGCGGAACTCCTCGGCGGTTTCGCAGCGCACCGCCGGCACGCCCATGCCTTCGGAAATGCTGGCCCAGTTGATTGCCGGATTCCTGAGGTCGAGCATGCCCAGCGCCTTGGGCCCGGGGTTCTGCACGCCCACCCGCATCAGCTCGATGTTGAGGATCGCGTAGGAACCGTTGTTGAGGATGATGGTGGTGACGTCGAGATTCTCGCGCGCCATCGTCCACAGCGCCTGGACGGTGTACATCCCGCTGCCATCGGCCTGCAGCGCGATCACCTTGCGATCCGGACAGGCCACCGCGCAGCCCACCGCCAGCGGCAGGCCCTGGCCGATCGAGCCGCCGGTCAGTTGCAGCCAGTCATGCTTCTTCGCACCGGCGCAGGCCAGCATCGAGGCGCCGCCCTGGGTCGCCCCCTCATCGGATACGATCGCGTTTTCGGGCAGCAGTTCGGCCAGGATCGCGCCGAGGTTTGCACTGTTGAGGCTGCCTTCCTGCGCCGGGAAACTGACGGGCTGCTGGATCAGCGCCGGTTCGGCCGGGGCATCGAGCGCTGCCGCCAGACCCGACAGCGCGTGCTGCGCATCCTCGCGCAGACTGGCCAGGCGGACCAGCTGCGCGCCTTCGGGCGAAAGCCAGCTCGGCTTGCCGGGATAGGCAAAGAACGAAACCGGCGGCTCGGTCCCGCAGAACACGATGGTCTTGAACTCGGCCAGGAACGCCTCGGCCTGCTCGCCGAAATAGGGCAGCTTTTCGACCGCGACCCGGCCGACCCCGCGCTGGTGGCGGGTGGCGAAGGTTTCGGCAACCAGCCGGCAGCCGGTCGCCGCAGCGATCCGTCCGGCCTCGACCAGTGCTTCCTCGCGCAGCGCGCGGCCGCCCAGGAACAGGCACTTGGGCCCTTCGCCATCCCTGAGCGCAGCGGCAGCGGCAGCGATTGCCGCGTCGGGCGTTCGGGGCGCAGGGGCGATCGCCGGGACCGAAACCGTTTCCGAACCCTCGATCCAGGCATGGTTGGCCGGCACGATCACGGTCGCGACCTTGCCGGGATAGTGCTGGGCCACGGCAAAGGCCTCGGCCCCGGCCTGGGCCAGGTCGCGTTCGGAGGTGGAGGTGCGGACCCAGTCCGACATCGGCCGGGCGACCCCTTCGGTATCCGAAGTCAGCGGGGCGTTGAAATGCTTGTGGTAGGTGGCGTGATCGCCGACCATGTTGATGATCGGGCTGCCGGCCTTGCGGGCATTGTGGAGGTTGGCAAGCCCGTTGCCCAGGCCCGGGCCGAGGTGCAGCAGGGTAACCGCCGGCTTGTCCGCCATCCGGCCATAGCCGTCGGCCGCGCCGGTCACCACGCCTTCGAACAGCCCCAGGATCGCGCGCATCCCGTGCTGCCGGTCAACCGCCGCGACCAGCTGCATTTCCGACGTGCCGGGGTTGGCGAAACAGACCTCTACGCCGCAGGCATGCAGGGTCTCGATAAAGGCTTCCGCACCATTCATTTCAGTCAGTCCTCCCTTGCAACCTGTGGTAGCGCAGCCGCCAACCGGTGCAACAGGATTCAACCGCGTTCGCGGCGATAGGCGGGCAGGTGCAGGCCAAACCGGATCGCCGATCCGCGCAGGGCAAAGCCGGCGAGGACGGCGAGGGTCCAGGTCAGCTCGCGCGGCAGGCTGAGCCAGGTTCCCCCCGCGCACAATGCAGAGGCCAGCGCGGCGGCGGTGACGTAGATTTCGGGCCGCATGATGATCGACGGTCGCCCGGCCAGGACATCGCGGATCACCCCGCCGACGCAGCCGGTCACCACCCCCATGACCATCGCCGGCACCGGGGCGACCGCAAAGGCCAGCGCCTTGGCCGTGCCCAGCACGGCATAAGCGGCAAGCCCTGCCGCATCGGCGTATTCCAGCAGTTCGCCTTCCCACCACCGCCGCGGAGTGAACCAGGCGAGCAAGGCTACGGCGAGGCAAACCGGCGCGACCCAGGGATCGCGGACCCAGAACACCGGCGCGCCGATCAGCAGATCGCGGATCGAGCCGCCGCCGACTCCGGTAACCAGCGCGAAGAAAGCCATGGTCACGAAGGTCTGCTGCATCCGCGCGGCCAGCAGCGCGCCGGTCAGCGCGAAGACGGCGGTGCCGGCCAGATCCAGCACGGCCGGAATTTGGGGCAGGTCAGCCATGCACGATCCGGCCGATTCGGGTTGCCATGGCCACGCAATCGCGGTCGGCAAAGCGCGGACCGATCACCTGCAGGCCTACCGGCAAATGCCCGGCGCTGCCGACCGGCAGCACCGTAGAGGGCAGGGCCGGGAAAGTGGCGAGCCCGGCATAGGCCAGCACCGCTTCGGCCCCGGCTTGACCACCGTTCACCTTGAAACGGCGCTGCGGCATCGGCGTCAGGTCGTGTTCGAAGGCGGGAATTGCCGCAGGCGGGGCGAGCACGAAATCGTACTGTTCAAACAGCGCGGCCCACTGGCGTTGCAGCCGGGCCTGCGCATCGAGCAGCGCGAACCAGTCGGCTGCGCTGGCAACCTTGCCATCGGCTCCCGGTGCGCCCATCGCCATGGCGATGCCCAGCATCCGCATGTAATCGCCGTGAGCGCGGGCCAGGTCGGGCAGGGCAGCGGGATCTTGAGCGATCGCGCCGCCGGCCGCGCCGATCGCCGCGACCGCTGCCTCGATCGGGCCGCGCACCGCATCGTCGACCTCGCACAGCGGATGCCGGTCGATGTAGAGAAAGCGGCTCTGGCCGATCGGCTTGTCTGCTTTCGGCAGCGGCAGGTCGAGCGTCAGGTCGAGCAGCAGCGCCAGGTCCTCGCCATTGCGGGCCAGCGGACCGACCACGCCCAGCGCGATCTCGTGCCCGTCGGTTTCGGGGAAATTCTGCCCGTCGCCGCTAACCGCGCCCCAGGTGGTCTTGTGGCCCCACACGCCCGAAAAGTGCGCCGGAATGCGGATCGAGCCGCCGATGTCGCTGCCATATTCGGCCGCGACCATGCCGCTGGCCAGCGCGGTGGCCGATCCGCCGGACGATCCGCCGGGCGAGCGCGCATGATCGTGGACATTGCTGGTGCGGCCATAGTTGGGATTGTCGCACTGCCAGTCGGCCAGGAACGGCGGCACGTTGGTCTTGCCCAGGAACAGCGCTCCGGCGCGCTTGAGCCGGCGGACCACCACGGCATCGCCTTGCGCAATGTGGCCCTTGTGCTCGGCGATGCCCCAGCTGGTCGGCAGGCCGGCAATGTCGAAGCTTTCCTTGATCGTCATCGGCAGCCCGAACAGCGGCTGGTCTGCGCCGGGCTGTTTCCCGTCGAGCGCCTTTGCCGCCTCACGCGCCCGATCGAAATCGCGCACCACCACCGCGTTGAGCGGCCCGTCGAGCGCCTCGATCCGGGCAATCGCGGCATCGACCGCTTCGAGCGGGGACAGTTCGCCGCGGGCAATCGCGGCCGCGCTGGCGATCGCGCCGGGCTGGGTGGTGAGCTGCGGGTACATCGGCCTCTCCTGTGATTTGCCGCAGAGGCTATCTACGGCCCGTCAGCCTGTCACGTTTTCTTCATGCGCCGCCGCCGGAACAGCAGGGTGGAACCGAACAGGCTGGTCACCAGCCCGGCCGATCCGAACAACCACAGCAGCCAATGGCTGGAATTTTCGCGCCCCAGCGGGTCCATGATGTGCAGGCCCCACATGAAATCGTAGGCCCGCCAGTACCCGGTGCGCAGCGCCAGCACTTCGCCGGTATCGGCATCGAGATAGAGGTGGGTGCCATCCGCGAAAGTCGCCTGCCAGCTGGGCCGGGGCCGTCGCAGGTCGAGCGGGGCCTGGTCGGCGGCAAAGCGGCGGATCTGGGTCAGCCGGGCATCGCCGGCAAAAGCGCGCTCGGCCAGGATCCGCGCCTCGTTGACTTCGACCGGGCCCAGCGGCTTGCCGTCGCCGGCCGA
>CAZNII010000137.1:0-2743 GCA_964573075.1 uncultured Novosphingobium sp.
AGACCAGCGAACCGGTGCCGCCGGTCTTCTCGGCGATCGACAGCACCCGCGAGGTACGGCTGACCGCCTCGCCTGCCCGCAGCGGCGCGAGGAATTCGACCTTGCTCGATGCCCACATCCGGCGCGGGAGCGGGACCGGGGGCAGGAAGCCGTCCGGATTGTCATCGCGGCGCGGATGCCCGTCCGGCCCCAGCCGCGCGGTCTGCGCATCGGGCAGGCCGAGGCACCAGTGAAAACCCTGCGGCACGGTGCCGTCCTGCGGGGCATCGCGATCCAGCGTGGCGCACCAGCGGGCGAAATGGCCGGGATCGATCCGGTCGGTGCGGCGCTCTTCCCTTCCGATCCAGGCGCTCCAGTCCGCCATCAGTTGCGCCCCTCCAGCAGTCCGCGCGCGATCACCTGGGCCTGGATCTCCGCCGCGCCTTCGAAGATGTTGAGAATGCGCGCGTCGCACAGCACGCGGCTGATCTCGTACTCCAGCGCATAGCCGTTGCCGCCATGGATCTGCAGCGCCGCATCGGCATTCGACCAGGCGGCGCGGGCGGCGAGCAGCTTGGCCATCCCCGCCTCGATATCACAGCGCTTGCCGGTGTCCTTGGCCCGCGCGGCGGCATAGGTCAGTTCGCGGCTGAGGACAAAGTCGGTAAGGCTCATCGCCAGCTTGTCGGCCACGCGGGGGAAATGGACCAGCGCCTTGCCGAACTGCTTGCGGGCCAGGGCATAGGCCAGCCCCAGCTCCAGCGCGCGCTTCGCGACGCCGACGGCGCGGGCCGCGGTCTGGATCCGGGCAGCTTCGAAGGTCCGCATCAGCTGCTTGAAGCCCTGACCCTGTTCCCCGCCGAGCAGGGCATCGCCGGGCGCGCGCATGCCATCGAACTGCAGCGCGTATTCGCGCATCCCGCGATAGCCCAGCACCTCGATCTCGCTGCCGCTCATCCCCTCGGCCGGGAACGGATCGCCCTCGCTCCCGCGCGGCTTGGGCACCAGTAGCATCGAAAGGCCGGCGTAGCCCTTCGCATCAGGCAGGGTCCGGCACAGCAGGGTCATCAGGTCGCTGCGGCTGGCGTGGGTGATCCAGGTCTTGGCCCCGTCGATCACCCATTCACCGTCCGCCAGTCGCGCCCGGGTCTGCAGCGAGCCGAGGTCCGATCCCACATCGGGTTCGGTGAACACGGCGGTCGGCAGGATCTCGCCGCTGGCGATCTTGGGCAGCCAGTGGGCCTGCTGCTCCGGCGTGCCGCCCATCGCGATCAGTTCGCCCGCGATCTCGCTGCGGGTGCCGAGCGAGCCCGCGCCGATCCAGCCGCGCGAGAGTTCCTCGGTGATCAGGCACATCACCAGCTTGGACAGGCCCAGCCCGCCGAACTCCTCGGGGATGGTCGCGCCGAAGGTGCCGAGGTCGGCCATGGCCTGGACGGTGGCATCGGGGATCAGATCGTTGGCCAGGTGCCACCTGTGGGCGTGGGGCAGGATCTCCGCCTCGGTGAAGCGGCGGAACTGGTCCCGGATCGTGTCGAGGTCTGCGTCGTGCAGCCCCTCGCTCGGCCATTGCCCCTCGGCCAGCGCGGTGGCCACTTCGGCCCGGGTTGCGGCGAGATCGGCCTCGATCAGATCGCGGCAGGCATGGGCGAGATCGCGCGCGGTTTGCCCCAGGCCCAGATCGCCGGGACGGAGCAGCTCGTTCTGCCCCATCGGCAGGCCGCCCACCAGCTGCCCCAGCGTTTCGGCAAAGGCCAGCAGCGCAACCTGACGGTCCAGCTCCGTCCCGCCGCCGTTCGCCTCAAGCCACCCGGCCACCGCCTCGAGCGCAGCCACGCTGGTCGCGATCCAGGCAAAGCCGTGGTGTGCGCGCTGGTTCGCCGGATCGATTTCCGCCGCTGCCGCCCGCGCCAGATCGCGATAGCCCCGGGCCGCGCCGAGGACGTGGCCGACGTCGATGCTCATGCCTTCTCGAACACCGCCGCGATGCCCTGTCCGCCGCCGATGCACATCGTCTCAAGCCCGTACTTCACATCGCGGCGCTGCATCTCGCGGGTCAGGTTGGCCAGTATCCGGCCGCCGGTGGCGCCGATCGGGTGGCCCAGCGAAATGCCCGAGCCATTGACGTTGAGCATATCGTGGCGGCTGTCATCGTCCGACCAGCCCCAGCCCTTGAGGCAGGCCAGCACCTGCGGCGCGAAGGCCTCGTTCAGCTCGATCACGCCAATGTCGTTCCACGACAGGCCATTCTTCGCGAACAGCCGCTCGGTGGCGGGAACTGGTCCGAAGCCCATCCGGCTGGGATCGCAGCCCGCCGCCGCCCACGAATGGAACCAGGCGATCGGCTCCAGCCCCAGCTCGTCCAGCTTGTCTTCGGCCACCACCAGACAGGCGGTGGCGGCATCGTTTTGCTGGCTGGCATTGCCGGCGGTGACCACGCCGCCTTCCAGCGCGCGCAGCTTGCCCAGGGTTTCCATGGAAGCGTCGGCGCGGTAACCCTCGTCATGGGCGAAGACCACCGGATCGCCCTTTTTCTGCGGAATCTCGACCGGGACCAGTTCGTCAGCAAACAGGCCGTTCGCCCAGGCCGCAGCGGCGCGCTGGTGGCTGCGCACGGCATAGGCATCGCAGGCCGCGCGGCTGATGTTCCAATCCTTGGCGAGATTCTCCGCAGTTTCGATCATGCCGCTGATCACGCCGTAGCGTTCAATCGGCTGGCTCATCACCCGGCCGCGGGTCAGCCGGTCGTGCAGGGTCAGGTTGC
>CAZNII010000137.1:2843-5098 GCA_964573075.1 uncultured Novosphingobium sp.
ATCGGCTGGCTCATCACCCGGCCGCGGGTCAGCCGGTCGTGCAGGGTCAGGTTGCCGGCGCGCACGCCCTTGCGGATGTCGGTGGTGTAATGCTCGACATTCGACATGCTCTCGCAGCCGCCGGCCACGACCACGTCCGACACGCCGGTCTGCACCATCATCGCGGCATTGACGATCGCCTGCAGACCCGATCCGCAGCGCCGGTCAAGCTGGTAGCCGGGCACCTCCTCGGGCAGGCCGGCCAGCAGCCACGACCAGTGCGAGATGCAAGGAGCTTCACCGTTGCCATAGCCTTGCGCGAAGATCACGTCGTCGACCCGCGAAGGATCGATCTTCGTGCGCTCCATCAGCGCCTTCAGGATGGTCGCACCCAGCTGTCCGGCGGTCAGCGCAGACAGCGAACCGCCAAACTTGCCAACGGCGGTGCGGATCGGGGCGACAATGGCGGCGCGGCGCAATTGAGTCATTTCTTGTCCTTGTCTGAAGTGGCGACAACGCCCCGGTCGATCAGGCGGGCGATTTCGCCGGAGGCCAGCCCCAGTCGCTCGGCCAGCACTTCCTCGCTGTGTTCGCCCAGATAGGGCGCGGGCCTGGGCTGGCCGACCGGCTGTTCCGGGATATTGGCGAAAGAGCGGGTAGCGGGATAGCTGAAACCGCTGGGGTTGGCAGGGGAAGGTCCGAACAGCGGATTGTTGGTGACAAGATCCGGATCCTGCGCGGCCTCATACATGGTGCGATAGCGCTCGAACGTTGCCCCAGCCTTGCTAAGCCGTTCGGCAAGATCGCCATAGTCGAACTGATCGGCAGACTGCTGGAACAGCGCGAACAGACGGTGGCGGTGGACAAAGCGGAAATGATCGCTGGCGGCAAAATCGACGCCCAGTTCGGCTTCCAGCGCGGCTACTTCCCCGGCCAGACCGAAGGCCTCAACCGTCGCCTTCCACTGCTTGGGAGTGAGCGCGGCAACCATGAAGCGCTTGCCATCGCGGCTCAGGAAATCGCGCCCGAAAGCGCCCCAGATCGCGTTTCCAATCCGCTCTCGATCAGCGCCGCGATAGAGCATTTCCGGCCCTGCGCCGGCGTTGAACATGGTGCCGATCGCGACATCGCCGAGTGGCACGCGCATTTCCACGCCCTGACCGGTCCGGTCGCGATGGCGCATGCCTGCCAGCATTGCAAAAGCGCAATAGGCCCCGGTGATGAAATCCCAGGCCGGCAGGATCTGGTTGACCGGCGGGGCGGTCGCCGGGTCCCACTCCTCCGGGCCGCACATCAGCGGATAGCCCGAGGCAGCATTGACCGTGAAGTCCATCGCCTGGCGCCCGTCGTGCCAGCCCATGATCCGCACCGAAACCAGTTCGGGGCATTGCTCGGCCAGCTTTTCGTGGGCCAGAAAGCTGTTCAGCGGCAGGTTGGTGATCAGCTGCCCGGTCTTGCGGACCAGTTCGGCGGCCAGTTCTCGACCCTCGGTGCTGTTGAGATCGAGCGCGACGCTCTTCTTCGCGCGGTTGAGGTTTTCCCATGAAAGCGAACGGCCTTCGCGGGTGACCATATAGCGATCGTAGTCGAGTCCCCCGGCCTTGTGATCGATCCGGACCACCTCCGCCCCCAGCTGCGCGCAATAGAGTCCGGCAGTAGGCGAGGCGACGAAGGACGAAACCTCGACGATCTTCAGGTCTGAGAGCAGATCGTACATCAGATCCTCCCCAGAATGGGGAGGGGGACCGCGACGCGCAGCGGCGTGGTGGAGGGGGCCATCCTCACAATGCGGCGTTGGAGGCGAGCCCCCTCCACCGCCCTTCGGGCGGTCCCCCTCCCCGTGTCGGGGAGGCTCACCAGACCGCCCCTTCGGCGGCGAATTCGCGCAGCAGGTGCTTGGCGATCTGCAGCTGCATGATCTGGCTGGTGCCTTCGTAGATCCGCAGGATCCGGGCATCGCGGAAGAACCGTTCGGCCGGATACTCGGCCAGATAGCCCGCGCCGCCGTAGATCTGGACGCAGCGATCAACCACGCGGCCGCAAGTCTCCGAAGCGAACAGCTTGGCCGCCGCCGCCTTGCGGACGATGTTCTCGCCCCGGTCGGCCCGGGCGCAGGCATCCGCGATCATGCATTCGGCGGCATAGAGTTCGGCCTCGCTGTCGGCCAGCATCGCCTGGATCAGCTGGAAGTTGGCGATCGGCTCGCCAAAGGCCTTGCGCTCGGTCGCATAGCGGATCGCGGTGTCGAGCGCGCGGCGGCCCATGCCGACGCTCAT
>CAZNII010000138.1:0-1529 GCA_964573075.1 uncultured Novosphingobium sp.
GTGTTATCGACCGCGAAGCCGTGGTTCATGCTGGTGATCTCCACCACCCCGTCTTCCAGCCGCTTGACCGGATGGTTGGCGCCGCGATGGCCCTGGTGCATCTTGCTGGTCTTCGCGCCCGCAGCGAGCGCCAGCATCTGGTGGCCGAGGCAGATCCCGAACACCGGAATGTCGCGTTCCAGCAGCCCCTGGATCACCGGCACGGCATAGACCCCCGTCGCGGCCGGATCGCCCGGGCCGTTGGACAGCAACACGCCGGCGGGCTTCAGCGCCAGCACGTCCTCCAGCGAGGTATTGCCCGGCACCACGGTAACGTGCGCCCCGGCATGGTCGAGGCTGCGGAAGATGTTGTCCTTGGCCCCAAAGTCCATCGCCACCACGTGCGGGCGGGCCTTGTGCGGGCTGCGGGCATAGCCCTTGCCCAACGCCCAGGTGCCGCCTTCCCATTCCTCCCGCTCGTGCCGGCTGACCACCCGGGCAAGGTCCATCCCCTCCAGCCCCGGCCAGTCCTGCGCGCGCTTGAGCAGTTCGGGCAGGTTGAACTTGCCGTCCCTGCTGTGCGCGATCACCGCGTTGGGCGCGCCGGCCAGGCGGATCCGGCGGGTCAGCGCGCGGGTGTCGATCCCGGCCAGGCCGATCTTGCCCCTGGCGGCCAGCCACTCGCCGAACGTGCCGGCGGAGCGGAAATTGCTCGGTGCGGTCACATCCTCGCGCACCACGCAGCCGACCGCGCCTTCGACCGCGCTTTCGACGTCTTCATCGTTCACCCCGACATTGCCGATGTGCGGGAAAGTGAAGGTCACCACCTGGCCGGCATAGGAGGGATCGGTCATGATCTCCTCGTACCCGGTCATCGCGGTGTTGAAGCAGACTTCGCCGACATGCGCGCCTTCCGCGCCAAAGCCCCGGCCCCAGGCAACATGGCCATCGGCAAGCACGAGGACTCCGGTTGCGCCCGCAGGTTGCGGCGCAAACGAAGGGGCGGGGTCGGCCATTTGGGGCGCTCCGTCTTAAGGGGTTCCAGCAATGTCGCTAAGGCACCGCCGCTAGACCCCTCTCCCCCCACCGTCAACCTATGAAAACCGGAATCTTTGGGCTAGGTTGCGTTCTTTCCCCAACTGACAAGCCAATCGAAGGAAATCCATGCTCCGCGACACTATCAAGGCCGCGCAGGTTGCCGCCATGAAGGCCGGCGACAAGCCCCGCCTCAGCGCCGTCCGCCTGATCCTGGCCAAGCTGAAGGACAAGGACATCGAACTGCGGACCGCGTCAAACCAGCCCGATGACGACGTGGTGGTGACCGACGTTCTCCAGAAGATGGCCAAGCAGCGCCGCGAATCGATCACCATGTACGAACAGGGCGGCCGCCAGGAACTGGCCGACGTCGAAAAGGGCGAGCTGGCGGTGATCGAGGAATTCCTGCCCCAGCAAATGGGCGAGGACGAGGTAAAGGCCGCGATCGCCGCAATCATCGCCGAAACCGGAGCGGCCGGCATGAAGGACATGGGCAAGGTCGTCGGCGCGCTGAA
>CAZNII010000138.1:1629-2694 GCA_964573075.1 uncultured Novosphingobium sp.
AATGACCCTCACCCCGCAATGGCTGGACGAACTGCGCGCGCGCGTGACGCTTTCGGGCGTCATTTCGCGCACGGTCCGGCTGACCAAGGCGGGGCACGAATTCAAGGCCTGCTGCCCGTTCCACAACGAAAAGAGCCCCAGCTTCACGGTCAACGACCAGAAGGGGTTCTACCACTGTTTCGGCTGCGGCGCGCATGGCGATGTGATCCGCTGGATGACCGACCAGCAGGGCCTGTCGTTCATGGACGCGGTAAAGGAACTGGCGGCAGAGGCCGGGATGGAGGTCCCTGCCCCCGATCCGCGGGCCGCGCAAAAGGCCGAGCAGCAGGCTGGCCTGCACGAGGTGATGGAAGCGGCGCAGGCGTTCTACCGCGCCCAGCTTGAAACCCCGGATGGGACCAAGGCCCGCGACTACCTCGCCTCGCGGCGGTTCGATCCGCACACGATGGAGCGGTTCGGGTTCGGCTATGCCCCGGCCGGGCGGCAGGCGCTGAAGGCGGCCCTGAAGCAATTCGACGAGGCGATGCTGGTCGAAGCGGGCCTGCGCATTTCGGTCGATGACGATCAGGGCAACAGGCGCGAACCTTATGACCGGTTCCGCGACCGGTTGACCATGCCGATCCACGATGCCCGCGGCCGAGTGATCGGGTTTGCCGCGCGGATCCTCGATGCCGAAAAGAAGGACGCGCCCAAGTACCTCAATTCGCCCGATACCCCGCTGTTCGACAAGGGGCGGACGCTGTTCAACCTGCACCGCGCCGGCCCTGCGAGCCGTCACAGCGGGCGGATCGTGGTGGTCGAAGGTCAGATGGACGTGATCGCGCTGGCCGCGGCGGGGATCGAGGAAGCGGTCGCGCCGATGGGCACCGCGCTGACCGAACGCCAGCTCGAAATGCTCTGGCGGCTGGTCGAGACCCCGATCCTGTGTTTCGATGGCGATGCCGCCGGCCAGCGCGCGGCGATGCGCGCGATCACCCGCGCCCTGCCGATGCTGCGCCCGGCGCACAGCCTGAAGATCGTGCGGATGCCCGCGGGGATGGACCCCGACGATCTGATCAAGCGCGA
>CAZNII010000138.1:2794-5098 GCA_964573075.1 uncultured Novosphingobium sp.
GATGCACTCGATGGCGGGGAACCGCTTGAAACCGGGCATTTGTCCACCATATTGGCGGATCGGGGGATGGCAGCCCCGGACCCTGTGGAATATGCCTCGCTGCGGTTCGGGTTTCTCGCCGCGGACGCGCCGCCAGAATTGGCCAGCGAATGGCTGGCCCAGGCGGTGGGCCTGCTGGTGGAACGGCCGGCGCTCGAAGCGGCCCTGGCCGAGGCGACCCAGCGGTTCGAGCGCGAGCTGTCGGAAGGGGCATATGCCGAGCAGCAAAGGCTGTTGAAGAGAAAACTGGAATTCGATGCGCGCTTGCGGCAAATGGCCAGCGCGCGGACCGCCGCCCTTGACGGGGCGGCCACACACAAGACGGCGGAATGATGGACGAAGACGATATCTCGGGTGGCGAAAAGGAAGGCGGCGATGCGCCGCTGATCGACCTCAACGAAGCCTCGATCAAGAAGCTGATTGCCCGGGCCAAGCGCCGCGGGGTGATCACGGTTGACGAGCTGAACGAGGCCCTGCCCCAGGACCAGATGAGCTCCGAACAGATCGAGGACATCATGTCCGCGATCAGCGAGATGGGCGTCAACATCGTCGAAAGCGACGAGGACGCGATCGACCCGGACGAGAAGGAAGTCGACGAGATCGACGATTCCGAATCGATGGGCGCGGAACGTCCGGTCGTCGAGAAGAAGAAGGAAACGATCGACCGCACCGACGATCCGGTGCGGATGTACCTGCGCGAAATGGGCGCGGTCGAACTGCTCAGCCGCGAGGGCGAAATCGCCATCGCCAAGCGGATCGAGGCCGGGCGCGACACGATGATCCTGGGCCTGTGCGAAAGCCCGATCACCTTCCACGCGATCATCCAGTGGTCCGAAGCGCTCAACGCCGGCGAGATGCAGCTGCGCGAAATCCTCGACCTTGACGCCATGCTGTCGAAGGAACCGGCCCCCGAAAACCTCACCGAAGACGGCGAGGAAGAGGGCGAAGCCGAAATCAGCGAAGCCACCGCCGGCCCTTCCTACAAGGAAGAGGACGATATCGAGGAAGAGGAATCGGCCGACGATGACGAGGACGAGGACGGCATCGAGCGCCGCGCCCGCCGTCCGGTCGAAGAGGAAGAGGAAGACAACACCCTCAGCCTCGCCCAGATGGAAGCGGCGCTGAAGCCCGAAGCGCTGGAAAAGTTCGCCTCGATCACCGCGCTGTTCAAGAAGTTCGAGAAGATCCAGTCCGAACGCCTTGAAGTGATGGGTGCCGGCGGGGCCTTCTCCTCGACCAAGGAAAAGAACTACCAGCAGCTGCGCGAGGACCTGACCGCGCAGGTTGAAAGCGTGCAGTTCCACGCCACCAAGATCGAGTACCTGGTCGACAACCTCTATGCCTTCAACCGCCGGCTGACCGCGCTGGGCGGGCAGATGCTGCGCCTGGCCGAGCGCCACAAGGTCAACCGCAAGGACTTCCTCGACAGCTATGTCGGGCGTGAGCTCGACGATGGCTGGCTGGCCGCGCAGGCCGCCAAGGACAAGAAGTGGGCGGCCTTTGCCGAGAACGAGGCCGACGCGGTTGAGCGCATCCGCGCCGAGATCGCCGACATCGCTTCGGCCACCGGCATGTCGCTGGGCGAGTTCCGCCGGATCGTCAACATGGTCCAGAAGGGCGAACGCGAAGCGCGGATCGCCAAGAAGGAAATGGTCGAGGCGAACCTGCGGCTGGTGATCTCGATCGCCAAGAAGTACACCAACCGCGGGCTGCAGTTCCTCGACCTGATCCAGGAAGGCAACATCGGGCTGATGAAGGCGGTCGACAAGTTCGAATACCGCCGCGGCTACAAGTTCAGCACCTATGCCACCTGGTGGATCCGGCAGGCGATCACCCGCTCGATCGCCGATCAGGCCCGCACGATCCGCATCCCGGTCCACATGATCGAAACGATCAACAAGCTGGTCCGCACCAGCCGCCAGTTCCTGCACGAGCAGGGCCGCGAACCGACGCCCGAGGAAATGGCCGAGCGCCTCTCCATGCCGCTCGAAAAGGTCCGCAAGGTGATGAAGATCGCCAAGGAGCCGATCTCCCTCGAAACCCCGATCGGGGATGAGGAAGACAGCCACCTGGGCGATTTCATCGAGGACAAGAACGCGGTGATCCCGGTCGATGCGGCGATCCAGGCCAACCTCAAGGAAACGGTCACCCGGGTCCTGGCCAGCCTGACCCCGCGCGAGGAACGCGTGCTGCGCATGCGTTTCGGGATTGGCATGAACACCGATCACACGCTGGAAGAAGTCGGCCAGCAGTTCTCGGTCACCC
>CAZNII010000139.1:0-5070 GCA_964573075.1 uncultured Novosphingobium sp.
CTGGCGGAGACGGAGGGATTCGAACCCTCGGTACCGGATTTACCAGTACGACGGTTTAGCAAACCGTTGGTTTCAGCCACTCACCCACGTCTCCGGATCGCAGCGGCGAAGCGCGGCCTATAGCGGCGGCTCTGCGGGGCGGCAAGGGGGCTGGCAAAGATTTCGCGCGGCTCTTCCCGGCGCGCGACGGACTCGCTTGGCCGCAAAACCGACTCGCCTCGTCGCCGGTTCATTGCCGGGTCATCGGGGTTGGATTCATTTCCCGCATTCTTGTTTGAAAAGGGACGCCTGCAATGATCCTCGGCATGACCCGCTCGGCGCGCGCGGCGCTGGTTTCGGCGCTTGGCGCGCTGGCACTGATCGGTTCGGCCGCCGCCCCGGCCCAGGTCCAGCCGGTCGATCCCGACAAGGCGATCGACGGCGATCTCTCCGCCCCCAAAGATGCGCCGAGCCCGGCGCCGACGCCGCAGCCGGTGATCACCCCGGCGGCCTTGCCCGATCCGGTCGAGGCCAGCCCGGCGCCAAGCGATCCGGCCGCACAGGTGGCGACCGAAACTCCGGGAGCGAAAACGGCCACCTATCAGAAGGACGACCTGATCGGCGCGGCCGAAGGGGTGTTCGGCAAGGGCGCCGCGGGTCTCGCCGGGCTGATCGAGGACCTGCTGCGCAAGCAGGGCGAGCCCAATGCCTATATCACTGGCCGCGAAGGCGGCGGCGCGCTGATCGTCGGGGTACGCTATGGCTCGGGCACGCTGTTCCACAAGGTCGAGGGGCAGCGGCCGGTCTACTGGACCGGCCCGTCGGTCGGGCTCGATGCCGGGGCCAATGCCGGCAGCACCTTCGTGCTGGTCTACAACCTCTACAACAGCGAAGACCTCTACAAGCGCTTCCCGGCGGGCGAGGGGCAGGCCTATCTGGTCGGCGGCTTCAACGTTTCCTATCTGCGCAAGGGCGACATCGTGCTGATCCCGATCCGCATGGGCGTGGGCCTGCGGCTCGGCGTCAATGCCGGCTACATGAAGTTCTCCAAGAAGCAGAAGTGGCTGCCGTTCTGAGCCGGGGTTCCGGACGCTAGCCCCAGGGGCTGCCCGGCGCACCCTTGGGCGGGGCCGCGGCCTCATCGCGGCCGGCGGGGTGGAAGCCGTGCATTCCCAGCCACCATTGCAGCGCGATGATCCCGCCCTTGGCCGGCTGCAGCAGCGCCAGCATCAGCGCCGAGGCGAGCACCACCGCGATCCCGATCTGCAGGCCCAGCGACATACCATCGGCCATGCCGATCGCGATCAGCACCGGGGCCAGCAGGTGGCCGGTCAGGAACATCGAGACATAGGGCGGAAAATCGTCGGCCTGGTGCAAGGTCCAGTCCTGGTGGCATGCGGGGCAGTGCTCCACCGGCTTCAGGTACTTGCGGAACAGGCCGGCCTTGCCGCAGCGCGGACACTGGCATTTCACCCCGCGCCAGATCGCATCCTGGACGGTTTCAGGCAGGTCGGGGCGGGTTACCGGGGCGAGCATGCGCTCCCCCATGGGCCGAGCCGGCGCGGCGATCAAGTGCGGATCGATCAGCCGATCAACCGCCAGACCGTCAGCCCGGCCATGCCAAGGCACAGGGTCAACGCGGCAGCCAGCTTCGCGGCATTCCCCCAGATTCTTCGATTGTTCATTATTATCCAATTGCTTGGAGCGACCTTGCGGGCGCCAGCCCTAGCGCTTCGACGGCGTCATGCAAGGCCCGAAACCGGGGAATTGCCCCTTGCCCCGATGCGGTGGGCGGGGCTAAGGGCCGCGCATCATGCTCAGCAACCTTGAACAACAGCCCGCCGACGCGCTGCTCGCGCTGATCAAGCTCCACAACGACGACCCCCGGGCCGACAAGATCGACCTGGGCGTGGGCGTCTATCGCACCGGCCAGGGCGCAACCCCGGTGTTCGGCGCGATCAAGGCGGCCGAGAAAAAGCTGCTCGAAACGCAGGATTCGAAAGCCTACCTCGGGCCCGAAGGCGACATGGGCTTTGTCCACGCGCTGATGCCCTTCGTGTTCGGCAAGGACGATCCGACCATGGGCGGCCGGATCGAGGGGATGCAGGCCCCCGGCGGCACCGGTGCGGTCCGGCTGGCCGTGGCGCTGGCCAAGCGGGCCGGGGTCAAGCGGGTCTGGATGGGCGTGCCGAGCTGGCCCAACCACGCCCAGATCTTTGCCGACGTCGGCATCGAGCTCAAGACCTTCGCCCACGCCACCAAGGCCGGGGTGACCGACATGGACGCGCTGCGCGCCGCGATCGCAGAGGGTCAGCCGGGCGATGCGATCCTGCTCCACGGCTGCTGCCACAACCCGACGGGGATCGATTATTCGCACGCGCAGTGGGACGAGATCGCCCCGCTGGTCGCCGCCCGGGGGCTGCTGCCGATCCTCGACCTCGCCTACCAGGGCCTTGGCCAGGGGATGGAGGAAGACGCCTATGGCGTGCGCCGGGTGCTGGCCGAAGTGCCCGAGGCGCTGATCGCCTATTCCTGCGACAAGAATTTCGGGATGTACCGCGACCGGGTCGGCGCGATCTATGTCATGGCCGAAAATGCCGAAGTGCTGGGCCGAGTGCTGTCGAACGGCCACGCGCTGGCCCGCGCGGCCTGGTCGATGCCGCCCGATCACGGCGGCGCGGCGGTGCGCCTGATCCTCGAAGATCCGGCACTGACCGCAATGTGGCTCGACGAACTTGACACCATGCGCACCCGCATGCGCCAGGTCCGCGCGCGGCTGGCCGAAGCCGGGCAGCAGGGCGCGGTCGATTTCACTGCGCTGGGCGGACAGAACGGGCTGTTTTCGATGCTGCCGCTGTCGGGCGAACAGATCCTCAAGCTGCGCACCGAACACGGGATCTACATGGCCGGTTCGGGCCGTATCAACGTCGCCGGGCTGACCATGGGCAACATCGACAAGTTCATTGCCGATGTCGCCGCGGTAAGCGCCTGACGATGGACCGGCAGCCGGTCCTTGAAGGGGAGCGGCTGCTGCTGAGGCCGCTCAGACCCGAAGACTGGGACGCGCTCTATGCCGTCGCCAGCGATCCCCTGGTGTGGGAACTGCACCCGGCCAACGACCGCTGGCAGGAAGACGTGTTCCGCGCGTTCTTCGCCGATGCCCTGGCCGAGGGCGGCGCCCTGGCGGTGATCGACAAGGCGAATGGCCGGATCATCGGTTCGTCCCGGATGCAGGCCCACGATCCGGCAGGCGGCGGGTCGGTCGAAATCGGCTGGAGCTTCCTGGCCCGCAGCCACTGGGGCGGTGAGTACAACCGCGAGATGAAACGACTGATGCTGGGCCATGCACTGCGCTTCGTCGAACGGGTCGATTTCCGCGTCGGCGAGACCAACCTGCGTAGCCGCCGGGCAATGGAAAAGATCGGTAGCCGATTGAGCGATCGCAGCGATACGGTCGAAGGGCCGAACGGGCCGATCGTGCACGTGGTTTACGAGATCACCAGGCAGGATTTTGCCGATGGGCCGTTGGCCGGTCCTGGTCCGCGCGCCAGAGATAGGTGATATCGGGCATCCCTTCTTCGTTGCGCGCGCCGTCGGTCATTTCCTCGATCACAAATCCGTGACGCTCGTAGAACCTCCGGGCGCGGACATTCGACTGAAAGGTGTAAAGCCTGATCTCTTCCTGCTGGCTCTGGGCAAAGATCAGCAGCCGGCTGCCAATCCCGCGACCTAACCGGTCTGGCCGGACATATAGATGATCGATCCAGCCCGGCTGGTAGGCAATGAAGCCTACCAGGTCTGAACCTTCGAATTGGCCCCAAACGGTATTTTCAACCAGCACGATCCGGCGATGGAAATCCAGATCCTCGGCCGGGGTATGCAAGCTGGTGTCATAGCCCGGAATTAGGGCGCCGCTGGCCCGATGGAGCGCGGCGGTTTGTCGGGCGTGGGCAAGCGACAGGCGCTGAAGCGGGACCACCCGTGCCTCAGCCGCGCAGGCTCTGCATCCGCTGCAGGTAACGCGCCAGCACGTCGATCTCCAGGTTCACCGCGTCGCCGGCCTGAAGCTCGCCCAGCGTGGTCACTTCCGCGGTGTGGGGAATCAGGTTGAGATGGAATGTGCAGCTGCCATCGGCATGGTCGTCGACTGCGTTGACCGTCAGCGAAACACCGTCGACGGTGATCGAGCCCTTGGTGGCAATGAACGGGGCGATCTCTGCCGGGGTGGTCACGCACACGTGAAGCGATCCGCCCACTTCCTCGCGCCCCGTCACCCGGCCGACCGCATCGACATGGCCGGTGACGATGTGTCCGCCCAATTCGTCGCCCAGCTTGAGCGCCTGTTCGAGGTTGAGTCTGCGCCCGGCGCTCCACAGCCCTTGGGCGGTCTTGCTGACGGTTTCGCCTGAAATGTCGACCGCGAACCAGGCATCGCCCGCCGTCCCGCCGCGTTCGACCACGGTCAGGCACACGCCCGAGCAGGCGATCGAGGCGCCGATCGCGATCCCCTCGGGATCGTAGGGACAGGAAATCACCGCGCGCAGGTCTCCCTTGTCGCGCGTTTCGCGGATTGTGCCGATGGCGGTTATGATTCCGGTGAACATCGCCTCGCCTCGTAGACCTGCAACATATCCTTGCCAAGCGGACGCGTGTCGGCGAGCCGCCAGGCGGGCGAAGCGGTCAGTGCCGGCTCGGTCAGGTCGGGCAGGGCAGGGCCGCTGCCGCCGACGATCAGCGGCGCGCGATAGAGCAGCAGGCGGTCAACCAGTCCGGCGGAAAGGAAAGCGCGGGCCGCCCCGGCGCCGCCTTCGACCATCAGGTACTGAATGCCGTCCATCGCCGCGATGTCTGCGGGGGCGTGCAACGCGCGCCAGCCCGCCGGTGCCGCGTTGCGGGTCAGCAGCCAGCGCTGGGGGCTGCGATCCTCGATCCCGGGAAGGCGCACGTCGAGCCGGGGGTTGTCGGCGGCCAGTGTACCGGTCCCGACCAGGATCGCGTCCATTCGCGCGCGCATTGCATGGACATGGGCCCGGGCGGCCTCGCCGGTCAGCCACTGGCCCTGCGGCGGGACGAGATAGCCATCCTCGGACA
>CAZNII010000140.1:0-4754 GCA_964573075.1 uncultured Novosphingobium sp.
TCCAGCTCCACTCCCCCGAACCGCAGCCATTCGCGCAGGCTCAGCCGGCCGACATCGGCGCGCACCGGCAGTCCGGCGATCGCCATCTCGTTGCCCGTTGCGGTCTGCTCGAGCGCGGTTTCGAGCCGGCCCCGGGCCTGTTCGCGCCGGGCAAACCATTCGGCCCGCTCCTCACCGATAGCGCCCAGCGCCAGCCCGAGCGGGGTCAGCCGGGTCGCGGCGTTGTTGGCCCGCAGCCGCAGCCGGTATTCGGCGCGGGCGGTGAGCATCCGGTAGGGCTCGCTGACCCCGTGCAGGGTCAAATCGTCGATCATCACCGCCATGTAGCTGTTGGCCCGGTCGATCGCCGGCCCATCGCGCCCCAGTACCGCCGCGGCGGCATTCATTCCGGCAACCAGGCCCTGGGCGGCAGCCTCTTCATAGCCAGTGGTGCCATTGATCTGGCCGGCGCAGTAAAGCCCGGGCAGTTCGCGCAGTTCCAGGCTGGGGCGCAGCGCGCGCGGATCGATGTGATCGTACTCCACCGCATAGCCGGCCACCGCCATCTCGACCCGCTCCAGCCCGGCCATGGTCCGCAGCATCGCCAGCTGGACATCCGCCGGCAGCGAGGTGCTGATCCCGTTGGGATAGACCAGATGGGTATCGAGCCCTTCGGGTTCGAGGAACACCTGGTGCCCGTCGCGGTCGGCAAAGCGATGGATCTTGTCCTCGATCGAGGGGCAATAACGCGGCCCGTTGGCCCCGATCGCCCCGGAAAAGAGCGGCGAACGGTGCAGGTTGGCGCGGATCACCTCGTGGCTCGCGGGATTGGTCCGGGTGATCGCGCAGAACAGCTGCGGCAGGACCCGGCCAGGTCCCCCGAATTCCTGCGGCAATGCCGACATGGTCCACGGCTCGGGATCGCTCGGCTGCTCCTCCAGCCGGGCCCAGTCGATCGTCCGCCCGTCAAGCCGTGGCGGAGTCCCGGTCTTGAGCCGGGCCATCGGCAGGCTGGCCTCGCGCAGTTGCGCGGCGAGCCGCTGGGCCGAAGCCTCGCCGATCCGCCCGCCAACCAGCCGCTCCTCACCGCGGAACAGTATGCCGCCAAGGAACGTGCCGGTGCACAGCACCACCGCCGGAGCCGCCAGCACCGTGCCATCGGCCAGCTCTAGCCCGCCGACCCGGCCACCTTCGATCCGCAGCGCCGCCGCCTCGCCGGCGATCTGCGTCAGATCGCCCTGCCGCGCGAGCAGGCGCTGGATTTCGGCCTTGAAGCGCTTGCGATCGGCCTGAACCCGCGGACCCTGCACCGCCGAGCCCTTCGAACGATTGAGCATCCGGTAATGGATCGCCCCGGCATCGGCGGCGCGGGCGATGATCCCGTCGAAGGCATCGACCTCGCGCACGAGGTGGCCCTTGCCCAGCCCGCCGATCGCCGGATTGCAGCTCATCGCGCCGATTGCATCGAGATCGAAGCTGACCAGCGCGACGTGCGCGCCCATCCGCGCGCCGACGGCCGCGGCTTCCACCCCGGCATGGCCCCCGCCGACCACAATGATGTCGAACTGCTGCATGATTGCCCGCGCCTTTAGCGCAGGAGTGTTTCACGTGGAACAGTCATTTCCCGATACAGAACCGGCCGAACAGGGCATCGAGCATGTCTTCGGTCGCGGTCCGGCCAAGCAGGCTGTCGAACGATACCCGCGCCAGCCGCAGCGCCTCGGCGATCAGCAGCGGATCGCTGTGCTCGCCCGCCTGCTCCAGCGCGACGCGGGCCTCGCCCAGCAGTTCGTGCTGGCGCTCGTTGAGCGCGGCTTCACCGGGCTTGGGCAAGGCCTGGCTGGCGGTCTCGACCAGGTCGGCCCGCAGCGCCTCGATTCCTTCGCCGGTCCGGGCCGAGATGCGATGCCGCGGACTGCGCTTGGCAATGCGCTCCGGACGGTCGATCTGCCCTTCGATCTCCCACGATCCCGGCGGACCCATTCCCTCGGGACCGAGCCACAGCACCAGATCGGCCCGGTCGAGTGCTTCAAGCGCGCGTTCGATCCCGATCGCTTCGACCACGTCATCCACCGCGTCGTGCAACCCGGCGGTATCGGCGAACAGGAACGGCACCCCGGCAATCGCCACCGGGCGGGTCAGGACATCGCGGGTGGTTCCGGCGATCGGCGTCGCGATTGCCGCGTCTGCTTCAACCAACACATTGAAAAGTGTGCTTTTTCCGGCATTTGGTGGCCCGGCGACGACCACCCGGAAACCTTCCTTGAGCAATTCCGCCCGGGGCCGCTCAAGCCAGATGCGGATTGACCTGCCAAGCGTATTTATCTTGAGCGCGAAATCGGCCGGCAGGGTCGCGACATCGTCCTCGTCAGCGAAATCGAGTACCGCCTCGACCGCGGCCGACAGCCCGAGCAATTCTTCACGCCAGCCGTGAACCTGGCGCGAAAAGGCCCCGCCCGCCATGGCCATGGCCGAAAGCCGCTGCAGCTCGGTCTCGGCCGCGAGCAGGTCGGCCAGCCCTTCGGCCTCGGCCAGGTCGATCTTGCCGTTGAGGAAAGCCCGGCGGGTGAACTCGCCTGGCCGCGCCCGGCGGAATCCCGGCAGCGCCGCGAGGGCGGTTTCGACCGCGGCGATCACCGCCCGCCCGCCATGGCATTGCAGTTCGGCGGTGTCCTCGCCGGTTTCGGTCCCCGGCCCCGGCAGCCACAGTATCAGCGCCTCGTCGATCAGCGCCCCCTGGCGGTCGCGCAGCCGGCCCAGCGCAGCACGGCGCGGCGCCGGAACGCGGCCTGCCAGTTCGTGCAGGGCATCGCGGGCCCGCGGCCCGCTGATCCGCACCACCCCGATCGCTGCCGGGGGTGCGCCGCTGGAAAGGGCGAAGATCGTATCGGTCATATCGCGGTCTGGCTGTCCTCCCCGCCCCCGGGAGGATCAATCGTCCTTCTTCTTGCTTCCCGCCCCCGCGGCAAAGGCGCTGCCGCTTTCCATGAACTGCTGGAACAGCTTGAGACCAACCTGTCCCATCGGGGCGATGTTCCGCGCGAAATCCTGGACCTGCTCGACCGAGCCCGCGCCCTTCATCGCCTTGGATATCATATCGACATAGACCGAGTTGGCCTTGCTCACATCGGGCAGGCCCAGAAAGGCGCGCGCCTCTTCCGGGGTGCAATCGATCTCGACGTGGACTTTCATGGCTTGGCTCCCATCTTCGGCACCCGGTCTTCCCGCGCCGCAAGCTGGCATAGGGCCTTCACAAAGTCCACTTGCTGCTTAAGGGTAACCGCAAACCATTGCTGGAGAGCCGCCATGACCGAAACCGTCCAGATTCCCTCGATCAAGCACGACGGCACCATTCCCGCCTATGTTGCCCGTCCCGCCGGTACCGCCAAGGGCGCGATCATCGTCATTCCGGAGATCTTCGGGGTCAACCCGGGGATTCGCCAGAAAGCCGACAAGTGGGCGGAACAGGGCTATCTGGCGGTCGCGCCGGACATCTTCTGGCGTTTCGCACCGGGGGTCGAGCTCAATCCCGATGTCGAGGCCGAACTGAACGAGGCCTTCGGCTATTTCCAGCAGTACGATCCGACCGACGGGGTCTATGATATCGAATCCGCGATCAAGTGGATCCGGGCCAGCGAAGGCGTCGGCAAGGTCGGCTGCGCGGGCTACTGCCTGGGCGGGCGGCTGGCCTACATGGCGGCGGCGCGCACCGATATCGACGCCTCGGTCGGCTATTACGGGGTGATGATCGACCAGATGCTGGACGAGGCGCACCACATCGCCAACCCGCTGATGCTGCACATCGCCGGCGCCGATCAGTTCGTCTCGGCCGAGGCCCAGGCGGCGATGCACGCCGGGCTCGACGATCATCCGCGCGTCACATTGCACGACTATCCCGGCATGCCCCACGGCTTCGCTGCGGAAATGGGCGACCGCCGTCATGAGGCTGAGGCCCAACTGGCCGACAGCCGCACCGAAGCCTTCCTTGCCGAGCATCTGGCATGAGCGCGGCGCGCGCCGGCGTGGCCGCCTGGCACGCCTATATGCACAGCGGCGGCGATGCCGAGCTGTTGGCAGCCCAGCTGGCCGATGATGCCGTGTTCCACTCACCGGTGGTGCACAGCCCACAGCAGGGCAAGGCCAAGGTCATGCTCTACCTGCTGAGCGCGGCCAAGGTGCTGGGCAATGACAGCTTCCGCTACGTCCGCGAGATCGTCGATGGCAACGACGCCTGCCTCGAATTCACCGCCGAGATCGACGGGATCCATGTCAACGGGATCGACCTGATCACCTTCGGTGCGGACGGGAAGATCAAGGATTTCAAGGTGATGGTCCGCCCGGTCAAGGCGGTCAACAAGCTTTGGGAGCTGATGGCGGCGCAGCTTCAGGCGGCAGGATAGCGCGCCTCGGCGTGGAGGTAATAGTCGCCCCGCCCCTGCGGGTTGACCGGAATGCCGAGCGCGTTGAGCGGGGCCAGCAGGGCCCAGGCCATGCCGATCTGGCCCAGCCAGGCCCAGACCAGGGCGTAAAGAGTCCAGAATGCTGCCAGGCTTCCGGTGAAGCGTAGGACCGAACGCTGCAGGCCGCGGCTGAAAGCCCATTCCTCCTCGCCCAGCACTTCGAGCAGCAATTCGCTTGCGGCCAGATGTTGCGAGGCCGGCACCCATAGCCGGTGGCCACCCAGGACCAGCGAGTTGACTTCGACCGAGGCATGACCCGCCGCGCCGACATGGACATCGATCCCGCCGGCCTCGAGCATCGAGGCAACCACCAGC
>CAZNII010000141.1:0-4604 GCA_964573075.1 uncultured Novosphingobium sp.
TGCGCCGCGCCGCGATCGAGCGTGATCGATTCAATCCCGCGATGCGCCCGGGCATAGATCTCGCCGCCAGGCGTCTCGTACATCCCGCGGCTCTTCATGCCGACGAAGCGGTTCTCGACGAGGTCGAGCCGGCCGATCCCGTGCTTGCGGCCCAGGTCGTTCAGCGCGGCAAGCAGTGTCGCCGGGCTCATCGCCACGCCGTTCAGTGCAACGCCGTCACCGCGTTCGAAATCGATCGTGATGTATTCCGGGGAATCGGGCGCATTTTCCGGATGATCGGTGCGCGAATAGACATAGTCCGGGGTCTCTTCCCACGGATCTTCCAGCACCTTGCCCTCGCTCGAGGTGTGCAGCAGGTTGGCGTCGGTCGAAAACGGGCTTTCGCCGCGCTTGTCCTTGGGCACCGGGATCTGGTGCTGTTCGGCCCAGTCGATCAGCGCGGTGCGGCTCGTCAGGTTCCATTCGCGCCACGGGGCGATCACCTTGATCGACGGATCGAGCGCATAGGCCGACAGTTCGAAGCGGACCTGGTCGTTGCCCTTGCCGGTCGCGCCGTGGGCCACGGCATCGGCGCCGGTCTCATGCGCGATCTCGACCAGCCGCTTGGAAATCAGCGGGCGGGCGATGCTGGTGCCGAGCAGGTAATCGCCTTCATAGCGGGCGTTGGCGCGCATCATCGGGAACACGAAATCGCGCACGAATTCCTCGCGCAGGTCGTCGATGTAAATGTGGTGATCGGGCACACCCATCAGCTTGGCCTTGGCCCGCGCCGGTTCCAGTTCCTCGCCCTGGCCAAGGTCGGCGGTGAAAGTCACGACTTCGCAGTTGTAGGTCACCTGCAGCCACTTGAGGATCACCGAGGTATCGAGGCCGCCGGAATAGGCGAGGACGACTTTCTTGATCTCGGACATGGCTGGTTTTCCGCTGAATTGAGGCTAGGATTCGCCCGCGCGCCCTAGGACAAGCGCGAAGGGAGAGCAAGCCATGGCCAAGGCGGAACTCAAGACCAAGGCGACCGAGGTGGCGCCCACCGATTTCATTGCCGCCGTGCCGGACGAACGGCGCCGCGAGGAAGCGGCGGTGATCGATGCCCTGCATCGCCGGGTAACCGGTTGCGAGCCGAAGATGTGGGGGCCCTCGATCATCGGCTATGGCAGCTATCACTACAAGTACGAGAGCGGCCGCGAGGGCACGATGTGCCGGGGCGGGTTCAGCCCGCGCAAAGCGGCGATGACCATCTATCTGATGGGCAACTACTGCAACCGCCAAGACGAGGTTGACGACCTGTTCGCGCGGCTTGGCAAGCATTCCACCGGCAAATCGTGCCTCTACATCCGTAAGCTTGCCGATGTGGACCTCGATGTGCTTGAACGGCTTGTCAAAATCAGTTGGGACGTGATGAACGAGGTTTTTCCGCAATGATCGCGCGGCTGTTCGCCCTGCTGACCCTGGCGCTGTTCGCGGCGGCACTGGCCAATCCGGCCAATGCCAAGAAGAAGGCTCCGGTCGATCCCGATGAGCAGGTCTGCGAGCTGGAATGGCGGGCGACATTCGGCGATGTCGCGCTCAAGCAGACCTATTCCGGGGCAGGCGAGCTTGTCTGGAACGAACTGAGCATCCAACGGGTGATTCCATCAAGCGATGGTTACGGCAAGATCTCGATCTCCCGTTTCGCCTACAAGGGAAGTCCAGCCCAGTTGGACTACCGGCTCGGGCTGGGCGGACCGATCACCAAGGGCAAATCGCAGCGGCTCTCGATCGCAATGCCCGACGGCGCGCCGATGGTACTGAACATGCAGGATGGTGCTACCTTCATCCCGATCGGCGAGGCCGAACTGACCAGGTTGATCGCGGCGGGCCGACCGCTCAACTACCGGATGATCAAGATCGACGGGAAAGGCCGCGAAACCAGGCTGCTGGGGCAGGGCTGGCTCGACCTGTCCGGTTTTGGCGGGCAGGAACTGGCCGGGCTGCCCAAGGCTGCCGAGCTGGCCGAGACAATCCTGGCCCAGGCCCGCAAGGGGGCAAAACCGCCGTGCGTGATGGCCTGGGCGGCGGAAATGAATTCGGTCGACAGTTCCGAGGCAGTGCGCCGGGCCCTGTCGTTCGATTGCGGTGAAGAATGGGATAGCCCGCTCGGTCGGTTTTCGATCGGGGAACGCCGCTTTTTCTGGACGCCGCCATTGCAGGACGGGATGGGATTGCAGATCTCTGGCGAGATACAGGTTGCCCCGCGCGCCGATCTGCAGCGGTTTATCGACTTGCCCCGCGACAGCTTCCGTTACGGGCAGATCACCGTGAGCCTCAACCGGCAGGAATGGGGCCTCAATTACCGGGCCCCCGCTCCACCCGAACGCGAGCGCCAGATCGTCGAATTGCATGATGGCAACTCCGCTGTCCGTGCCACATTGAACGCTCAGGCCGAAGCCAGATTCTATTGGAACCAGCTTGTCGGGTTGTCCGAAGAGGGCGTCGATCTGGATTTCCGTGCAAGGGATCTGATCAGCGGCGCACAGGTCAGCCGGACCTTGCCCTGGGCCCAGGTGACCGCCGCCGAAGCCGAACTGCGCGCAGGGCAAGCTCGCCTGCGCGAGCGCGAGGCCGATCCGTTGAACCGGTGCAAGGCGAATGTCGAAGAGGAATTCGGCCAGGAAGACATGATCGTAACCTGATCCGGGTCGATCCAGTCATCCTGCTTGCGCCGGCGTGACAGCCGTCACGGACATGCTGTCCGAAGCGGGCCATTTTTCCGTCGAAGCAAACCGAAGGAGGCTACGATGGGTATTCTGAAGGACGCATGGGATTTCTGGACCAAGCCGGGACTTGGCGATCGGCTTGGCGGGCTTTTTGCCGACAACGCCCCCAAAGGTGCCGAGCGGCTGACCAAGCCCGAGAAGCAGATCAACGAACAGTCCGGCAAGCAGTGATCGCGCCGGCCTTCTGCCGGCCTGTTCGATTGCCCATTTCTGCTTGATAGTCCCGCAAAGACTGCGAAAATCGGTGAACGGCTCCTGATCCGGAGTGCAGCGGGGGGGAAGGCAATGGGCATGTGGGCCAGGGCGGCGGAGATGGCGGGCAAGGCTCCGCCCGAGCGCAACCGCTATGTCGATTTCCTGCGCGCGCTGTCGATCCTCGCGGTGGTGGTCGGGCACTGGCTGGTCGCCGCACCCTATATGAAGGATGGTGCGGTCGAAGGCGGGCACCTGCTGGGAATCGTGCCATGGACCCAGTGGCTGACCTGGGGCTTTCAGGTGATGCCGCTGTTCTTCTTCGTCGGAGGGTTTTCCAACGGGATTTCCTGGGCGGCGACCCGGACCAGGGGCGGAACCTTTTCCGATTGGTACGGCGGGCGGCTGCAACGCCTGATCAATCCGGTAATGCCGCTGTTCCTGGTCTGGAGCCTGTTCGCGCTGACCGGCACGGCGCTGGGGGTGGAGCGCGGCGTGGTCAAGATGGCGGCGCAGCTGGCGCTGATCCCGGTGTGGTTCCTGGCGGTCTACCTGATCGTTTCGGCGCTGGTGCCGTTCAGCCACCGGGCCTGGCAGCGCTGGGGCATGGGCAGCTTCTGGGCCTTGGTTGTCGCAGCCGTAGCGGTTGACGAGCTGTCGATCGGCCTGGGCATTCCGGCGGTCAACTGGCTTAATTTCCTGTTCGTCTGGCTGGCGATCCACCAACTTGGCTATCGCTGGCAGGAAGGGCGCTTTGGTGCGCGGCCGCTGTGGTTTGTTGTCTCGCTGGCGATCCTTGTCGCGCTGGTAAAATTCGGGCCCTATCCGGTGGCGATGATCGGGGTGCCGGGCAGTGACCTGTCAAATTCGATGCCGCCGACGCTGGCCCTGCTTGCCCTCGGCAACATGCAGATCGGCCTTGCGCTGACGCTCGAGCCGGTGATGCGCCGCGTGCTCGACAAGGCTGCCGCATGGACCGCGACAGTGCTGATCAACGGCATGATCATGACGGTCTATCTCTGGCACCTGACCGCCTTCGTGCTGGTGATGGTTGCAGCCTGGCTGCTGGGCGGGGTCGGGCTGCATGCCGCTCCGGGCAGTGGGGAATGGTGGATCGCCCGCCCGCTCTGGTTCGCGCTCTACATCGCTGTCACCCTGCCGCTGATTGCATTGTTCAGCCCGTTCGAGCGGATGGGCAGTTCGGCCAGGAACGGCGAGTTAAGGCAGGTCCCGCACTGGCGACTGATCTTTGGCCTGCTGCTGATCTGCCTTGGCCTGACGATGACTGCGGCGATCAGCATCGCCAGCCCGGAAGGGGTGACGGGCCTGAGGATCTGGGTGTTGGCGCTGCCGTTCATCGGCGCGGGGCTGGTCGGGTTCGGGCCGGCCTATACTCTGGCCAAGCGGCTCGACCGTTAGTTAGTTGCGCTTGGCCGGTTTGGGGCGGGAGACGGGGTAGCCGTTGTAGCTTGCCGGGTCGTCGATCACCCGCTTGGTCGGGTCCTTGACCAGCTCCCAGGCGGCATTGGCCTCTTCGATGGTCTCATAACAGAACGCGCCGTGGCCATCGCCTTGGGGACCCTCGTAGAATTTGCGATTGGCATCTTCATCCGGCCCCATCGGCAGGAAGTCCACGCGGAGCATGTTCTTTTCCGG
>CAZNII010000142.1:0-4580 GCA_964573075.1 uncultured Novosphingobium sp.
CCGGCCGCGGTCCAGCTGGCCCTGCTCGAACTGGAACTGGCCGGGCGGCTGGTCCGCCACGCGGCCGGGCGGGTCAGTCTTGCCGGATGAATGATACTTTGTAACATTCACGGACGGTTCATCGCGGCCAACGCACCCTTGGTCCTGTCACAGCCAGGGAAGGGACTCGAAGATGCGCAGGCTGGTTTCCTCATTCGCGATCGTTGCCATGCTGGCTCAGGGACCGGCCATCGCGACAGCCAAGCCCGGCCGCATGCCTGCGCCAGACTGGTCGGCCACCCAATGCGCCCCGCTGGCGCCCTTGCCGCGGCTCGGGCCCGAGGCGCAGCAGCAGGATCAGGGCCAGTACCGCGGCAAGCGCGCCCCGCGCCCGGTTCCGGTTGGCGCGACCATGCGGGCCGAAGCGCCCACGGCAATGCCCGCGCCGCCCGCGCCTCCGCCGCCTGCCGCAGCGGAAGCTGGCGGCTATGCGACCGACAAGGCTGTCAGCGAGGCCGCACCGGCTGCCGCAGCCGAGGGGAGCGTGGACATGGCGCGGACCACGCCTTATCCCTATCCCGGTCCGCCGCCGCGCTACCATCCGCAGCCCCAGTCCGGCCTGCTGACGGCAGGCGAGCACGACGACCTGCTCAACCCCGAACTCTATGCAAACTACGTGCGCCAATCGAACCTGGGGCAGGAGATCCAGGGCTTGCCGGTGCTCGATACCGGGCGAGTGCTGACCGTCGCGGTCAAGGACAATGCCGGACGTCCTGTGCCGTTCGCGCGGGTCGAGCTGGCTTGCGCCAACGGGCGCAGCCTGGTGCTCAATGCCCTGGCCGACGGCACTGTTGCCTTCTTCCCCCAGGTCGACCGGCTGGGCGACAAGGTTCGCCTGCGGGTCGGCGGCGAGCCGTGGCGCGATGTCGCGATCGGCCGCGGGAAGGGTGGGCAGCGGGTCGATTTCACGATTGAACGTGCTGCGCCCGAAGTCAGGAAGCTCGACCTGATGCTGGTAATCGACACCACCGGTTCGATGGGCGACGAACTTCGTTTTCTGCAGAGCGAGCTGGCCGCGATCATGCAAGGCCTGCGCGCCAGCCACCCCGGTCTGGACCTCAGGATCGGCTTCGTCTTCTACCGCGACCTGGGTGACGACTATGTCACCTCGACCGTGCCGCTGACCGGTGATTTCAACGCTGCCCAGGCGGAACTGCGCCAGCGCTGGGCCGGTGGGGGCGGGGACTATCCCGAGGCGATGGAGCAGGCGCTGATCCGCGCCGCCGGGCAGCAGTGGCGCCCCGACGCGGTGCACAGCCTGCTGCTGGTCGCCGATGCCCCGCCACATGACGAGAACATGGGCACCACCTGGCTTGCCGCGCGGCACCTGCGCCAGCAGCGGGTGCAGATCGTGCCGGTTGCCGCCTCGGGCGTGGCCGACAAGGCCGAATATGCGATGCGAGCCATGGCCGCGCTGACGCAGAGCCGGTATACCTTCCTGACCGACGACAGCGGCATCGGCAATCCGCACGCCGCCCCGGCGATCGATTGCTACCTGGTCACCCGGCTCGACGCCCTGCTGCGGCGGGTGATCGACAGCCAGCTGTCCGGCCGCCGGATCGAGCCAAGCCCGCACGAGGTGATCCGCACTGTCGGGCAGTATGACAACGGGCGGTGCATAATCCCGCGCGGCGCGTTGCAGGATCAGTAGCAGTCTTGCAACCTATCTCCCTGAACGTTGAATCGGCTGAGGGAGACGAGGCGATGATCGGCAAGTTTCCGGCCCGGATGTTCCGCGGGGCGGCGATCTATGGGGTGCTCGTGCTGACCCCGCTCTATTTCACCGAGCTGCCGCCGGTGATGGGGGAAATCCTGCTGGGCTTTGTCGGCCTGGCGCTGGTGTTTCAGGGAGTGTTCTGGACAATCGGCGGCGATCCGGTGAAGTACCGCGCGCTGATGCCGCTGGCCGTGGCCGAAAAGGCGGTGTTCGGGGTGCCGGCGCTCTCGCTGTTTGCCCAGGGCTATCCGGTGCCGCCACAGGTAGCGGGCTTTGCCGGGATCGACCTGCTGCTCGGGCTGGGCTTCTTTCTGGCCTGGCGCTGCACTCCGTCCGACTGATATCTCCGCAGCCACTTGACGGGTCGGGGCGGGGGCTTCCACCCTCGCGCGTGTACACATACGCGTAAAGGGGCGTTCCGCCAGATCATGCAACTCGTCATCGTCGAATCCCCGGCCAAGGCCAAGACCATCGAGAAGTACCTGGGCAAGGACTACAAGGTCCTCGCTTCCTACGGGCACGTCCGCGACCTGCCGCCCAAGGATGGATCGGTCCGTCCTGACGAGGACTTCGCGATGGACTGGGAGCTCTATGGCGACAAGCAATCGCGGGTGAAGGCGATCAGCGATGCCGCCAAGCAGGCCGACCGCCTGATCCTCGCCACCGACCCCGATCGCGAGGGCGAGGCGATTTCGTGGCACGTTCAGGAACTGCTGGCCAAGCGCCGGGCGCTGCCCAAGGATGTCCAGCGGGTCACCTTCAACGCGATCACCAAGGACGCCGTCACCACCGCGATGGCCAATCCGCGCGCGCTCGACCAGGACCTGATCGACGCCTACCTGGCCCGCCGTGCGCTCGACTATCTGTTCGGCTTCACGCTTTCGCCGGTGCTGTGGCGCAAGCTGCCCGGCGCGAAGAGCGCGGGGCGGGTCCAGTCGGTGGCCTTGCGGCTGATCTGCGAGCGCGAGCACGAGATCGAACTGTTCCGCCCGCAGGAATACTGGTCGGTACTGGCCAAACTCGAACACCTTGGCACCGAATTCGCCGCGCGGCTGGTGCGCTTCGATGGCGAGAAGCTCGAGAAGCTGAGCCTGGGCGATGCCGGCAGCGCCGAACGGGCCAGGGCCGCGGTCGAGGCGGCGCAGTTCCGGGTCGAGGAGGTCGAGACCCGCCCGACCCGGCGCAACCCCTGGCCGCCGTTCACCACTTCGACCCTGCAGATGGAAGCTGCCCGCAAGCTGGGCTTTTCCGCTGCACACACCATGCGGGTGGCGCAGACGCTCTACGAGCAGGGCGCGATCACCTACATGCGGACCGACGGGGTGCAGATGGATCCCAGCGCGATCTCTGCCGCGCGCAAGGCGATCAGCGATCGTTACCAGAACGGGCATTATCTGCCCGAAAAGCCGCGCCACTACGAAACCAAGGCCAAGAACGCGCAGGAGGCCCACGAGGCGATCCGGCCGACCGATTTCGGCAAGGACCACTACGGCAGCGGCGACGAGGGGCGGCTCTACGAGCTGATCTGGAAGCGCGCGATCGCCAGCCAGATGGCCAGCGCCAATATCGAACGGACCACCGTCATTCTGCGCGATCCGACCGGCAAGCACGAGCTGCGCGCCTCGGGCCAGGTGGTGAAGTTCCCGGGTTTCCTGGCGGTTTACGACGAAACGCTCGACCAGAAGCCGGGCGACGACGAGGAGGAAAGCGGCCTGCTGCCCGCCCTCGCCAAGGGCGATGCCCCGGCCAAGCGCGGGGTCGAGGCCAGCCAGCACTTCACCCAGCCGCCGCCGCGTTATAGCGAAGCGACCCTGGTCAAGCGGCTGGAGGAACTCGGGATCGGCCGTCCTTCCACCTATGCCGCGACGATCCAGGTGCTGAAGGACCGCAATTACGTCCGCACCGAGAAGAACCGGTTCTTTGCCGAGGAAAGCGGGCGGCTGCTGACCGCGTTCCTCGAACGGTTCTTCCCGCGCTATGTCGCCTACGATTTCACCGCCGAGATGGAAGAGGAACTCGACGACGTTTCCGGCGGGCGGATGCAGTGGAAAGCGCTGCTCGAGCTGTTCTGGAAGGACTTCAAGCCGAAGAGCGACGAGGTGATGGAGCAGAAGCCCTCCGAGGTCACGGCAGCGCTCGACGAATACCTCGCCGATTTCCTGTTCCCCGCCCGCGAGGACGGGGCCGATCCGCGCAAGTGCCCGGCCTGCGCCGCCGGGCGGCTATCCTTGCGCGGCGGGCGGTTCGGGGCTTTCGTCGCTTGTTCGAACTATCCCGAGTGCAAGTTCACCCGCAAGTTCGCGCAGGGTGGCGGCAGCGCCGGGGGCGATGATGCCGAGCTGGGCAAGCATCCCGAAACCGGCGAGCCGATCACCCGCAAGGCCGGGCGGTTCGGCCCTTATATCGAGATGGGCAGCGGCAAGGAGGCCAGGCGCAGCTCGATCCCCAAGGACATCGGCGAGCTCGATCTCGACTGGGCGGTCAAGCTGCTCAGCCTGCCGCGCACGATCGGACCGCATCCGGATACCGGCGAAAATATCACTGCCTCTATAGGGCGTTACGGCCCATACCTTGCCCACAATGGCAAGTACGCGAAGCTGCGCAGCACCGCCGAAGTATTCGAAACCGGCATGAACAGCGCGGTTGCCAAGCTGGCCGAGGCGGCCAACGGCGGCGGACGCGGGGCACGGGCATCGGCCGAACCGCTCAAGACCTTCGGCCCGCACCCGGAATCGGGCGGCGAGATGAAGCTGATGGCCGGCCGCTATGGCCCCTACGTGACCGACGGCACCACCAACGCCACCCTGCCGCGCGACAAGCAGCC
>CAZNII010000143.1:0-4566 GCA_964573075.1 uncultured Novosphingobium sp.
GCCGCGCGGATCGAAGGTGCCGTGGTGCGCACCGATTGCGATTACAGCCGGACGCTGAGCGAGATTACCGGCGCGGAGGTCTGGCTGAAGTTCGAGAACCTTCAGTTCACCGCCGCCTACAAGGAGCGCGGCGCACTGAACGCGCTGCTGCACCTTAATGAGGAACAGCGCCAGCGGGGGGTTATCGCCGCTTCGGCCGGTAACCACGCACAGGGGCTGTCCTATCACGGCAGCCGCCTTGGCATCCCGGTGACGATCGTCATGCCGCGCTCGACCCCGACGGTGAAGGTCATGCAGACCGAGGCGGTCGGCGGCACCGTGGTGCTTGAAGGCGAAACCTTTGACGAGGCCTATGCCCACGCCCGCGCAATGGAGCGGCAGCTGGGAATGACCTTCATCCACCCGTTCGACGACCCGCTGGTGGCCGCCGGGCAGGGCACCGTTGCGCTGGAAATGCTGGAAGACGTGCCCGATCTCGACATGCTGGTGATCCCGGTCGGCGGGGGCGGGCTGGCCTCGGGCATGGGGATCGCCGCGCGGGCGGTAAAGCCCGACATCGCGCTGATCGGGGTGGAGGCGGAGCTGTTCCCCTCGATGTACAACCGGCTGCGCCACAACGAACTGCCCTGCGGCGGCGATACCCTGGCCGAAGGGATCGCGGTGAAGGAGCCGGGTGTGTTCACCTCGCGCGTGCTGCGCGGCCTGCTCGACGATATCGTGCTGGTTGACGAAGGCTCGCTCGAACGCGCGGTCTCGTTGCTGCTGCAGATAGAGAAGACCGTGGCCGAAGGCGCCGGGGCTGCCGGGCTGGCTGCCGTGCTGGCCCATCCGGCCCGGTTCAAGGGCCGCAAGATCGGGATCCCGATCACTGGCGGCAATATCGACACCCGCCTGCTCGCCAACGTGCTGCTGCGCGATCTGGCCCGCTCGGGCCGCCTCGCGCGGCTGAGGCTGACCCTGCAGGACCGCCCGGGCGCGCTCTACAAGGTGATGAAAGAATTCGACAATCACAACGTCAACATCATCGAGATCTATCACCAGCGGATCTTCACCCATCTGCCGGCCAAGGGCCTGATCACCGACATCGAATGCGAAGCGCGCGACAAGGACCAATTGGACGCGCTGGTCGAAAGCCTGCGCGAAAAGGGCTACGCGGTCACCGCGGTCGAGCTTAACTGATCCGCCCAGACCTGTCCCGTTTTGCGAGCGGGCAGGGGCCTGCTGTTCCGGCTGTGCATAATAACGAACGCTTAACCGTGTTTCGTGGTTAAAGTTCTTTCAACGCCGCCTTCGCCCATGCATAAAGCTGCCTGTAACCAAGCCTCCAGGATGGTCTTCGCAGCGTGACGGCACCCGTTCGATTTCCCCGGTTCTTCGTCACGAGCCCTGCGCCGTGCCCCTATCTGCCGGGGCGGGTGGAGCGCAAGGTCTTCACCGAACTGAAGGGCCCCCACGCCGGCGAACTCAATGATGCGCTGGGCCGGATCGGTTTCCGCCGCAGCCAGACCGTTGCCTATCGCCCGAGCTGCGCCGATTGCACTGCCTGCGTTTCGGTACGGGTCGTCGCGGGCGAATTCCGACCCTCGGCCAGCCAGAAGAAGAACCACAAGCGCAATTCCGATCTGGTGGCGACGGTCTGCCGCCCGTGGTCGACCGCCGAACAGTTCGAACTGTTGCAGCGCTACCTGGGGCAGCGTCATCCGGGTGGTGGGATGACCACCATGGACGAGGTCGATTTCGCCGACATGGTCGAGCACACCCCGGTTGACAGCTGGGTGATCGAATACCGCGAACCGACGCTTGACGGCACTCCCGGCCGGCTGGTCGGCGCCTGCCTGACCGACCGGCAGGGCGATGGCCTGTCGATGATCTATTCGTTCTACGAACCCGATCACCCGGGGCGCACCGGGCTTGGCAACTACATCATCCTCGATCACATCCACCGCGCCCGCGAAGAAGGGCTGCCGTTCGTCTACCTGGGGTACTGGGTCGAAGGTTCGGCGCGGATGCAATACAAGGTCCGCTACCGGCCGATGGAGCGGCTGGGCCGCCAGGGCTGGACGCGGCTGGGCGAGGATGAGCAGGACCGCCTGATCGCCCATGCCGCAACAATGCGGCGCAACGTGCAGCCGATTGACGGCAGCACCAAGGACGGCGCCCACGGCGTGCAGGACCAGTACCGCCTGACGGAGTGATCCGCCGCCGGTTCAGGTTTCGCGGAACCAGTTCCGTTCGAACCACAGCGCCAGGTTGACCAGCGCGATCAGCACCGGAACCTCGACCAGCGGACCGATCACCGCCGCGAAAGCGACCGGCGACGCGAGGCCGAAGGCGGCGATGGCAACCGCGATAGCCAGCTCGAAGTTGTTCGAGGCGGCAGTGAATGACAACGCGGCGGTGCGCGGATAGCCGGCACCCAATGCCCGACCGGCGGCGAAGGCCAGCACGAACATCACCACGAAGAAGATCACCAGCGGCAGCGCGACCCGCAGCGCGTCGAACGGCAGGGCGAGGATTTCGCCGCCCTTGAGGCTGAACATGGCGACGATCGTGAACAGCAGCGCCACCAGCGTAATCGGGCTGATCCGGGGCAGGAAGGTGCCTTCGTACCATACCTTGCCGCGCGACCGGATCAGGCTGCGGCGGACCAGATATCCGGCCAGGAACGGCACGCCCAGGTAGGTCAGCACCGCCTTGGCGATGGTCAGGAACGAGATGTCGATCACCTGCGATTCCAGCCCGACCATTGGCGGCAGCACGGTCAGGTAGAACCACGCGTAGGGTACGTAGAACAGGATCTGGAACAGCGAATTGAACGCGACCAGTCCGGTGACATATTCGGGGCTGCCCTTGGCCAGCTGGTTCCAGACCAGCACCATCGCGATGCAAGGGGCGATCCCGATCAGGATCAGCCCGGTCATGTATTCGGGGTAACCCGGCAGCAGCAGCGCCGCCAGCGCGAACATGAAGGCCGGGGCGACGATCCAGCACAGGACGAAGGACAGCGCCAGGATCTGGCCGTCGCGGAACACCTGGCCCAGTTCCTCATAACGTACCTTGGCCAATGGCGGGAACATCATCAGGATCAGCCCGATCGCGATCGGGATCGAGGTCGATCCCACCGCCATCGCATCGAGCGCGCGTGGCACTGCCGGGACCAGCGAGCCAAGCACGATGCCCAGCGCCATCGCGGCGAAGATCCAGACGGTCAGATAGCGGTCGAGGAACGAAAGCCGCGCGGGGTGCGGGGCGGGGGCGGCAAGCGTTGCCATCAGGCGGCTCCTTCCATCTGGCCGATCCGGGCCAGCTCGGCTTCGGCTTCGGCGCGGTTCATTGCGTCGAACGGCAGGGCCAGCATGGCCTTTACCCGCATATCCAGCAGTCGCCATGTTTCGGCGAAGGCCGCATCGATCGCAGCGTCGCTTTCGGTCACGTCGGCCGGGTCGGGCAGACCCCAGTGGGCGCGCAGCGGCGTTCCGGGAAACACCGGGCAGGCCTCGCCCGCGGCATTGCCGCAGACGGTGATCGCAAGGTCGATCTCAGGCGCATCGGGGCCGGTGAACTCGAGCCATGATTTCGAGCGGAATGCTGCCGTGTCGAAACCCTTGGCGGCGAGCAGCCGCAAGGCACCCGTGTGCGGCTCGCCCTTGGGCTTGCTGCCGGCGCTGTAGGCCACCAGCCGGCCGGCTCCGGCCCGCGCGAACAGCGCTTCACCAAGGATCGAGCGGGCGGAATTGCCGGTACACAGCACCAGCACCGAACGGACCTGGACCATGCTGTCAGCAGCAACCGCCGGTTGCAGCAGGCTTCGCGGCCGGTTGCGGAGCGCAGCAGGCGCCGGCGGCGGCGTTGGCCGAGGCGAGCTGTTCAAGCTTTGGCCCGGCGCCGTAGACGGTCGAATCCCCGGTGGTCAGGAAGGCTTCCCAGACCACACCGTCGGGATCGGCAATCCAGCTCTTTTCCGACTGGGCATAGCAGCAGGTCGTTGCCCCTTCCTCCAGCACCGGTCGGCCCGCGGCCTCGAGTCCCGCATAGACCTGTGCCAGTTCGGCCTGATCCTCAACCTGCAGGCCCAGGTGCTCGACACCCTTCACCGCGCCGCATTTCTGCGAGATCGCGAAGTTCACCCGCGGATCGTCCAGCATCCATTTGGCATAGTCGGGCTTGGTCACGCTGGGTTCCTGCCCGAACAGACCGGTGTAGAAAGCGATCGATTGGTCAAGGTCGGCCACCCCGACATGGACGTGAAAACGCTTCATGCGCAGTTCCTTTCAGGTGATGAAGCCGGGGCGCAGGATGCTCCGGTGCAGCAATTCTCGGTCAGGTAGTGAAGCAGCCCGTTCATCGCGGCATAATCCGCCGCATAGATGATCGAACGGCTGACCCGGCGCTGGCTGACCAGCCCGGCGTTGCTCAACTGGGCGAGGTGGAAGGACAGCGACGAGGCCGGAATCCCCAACGCCTCGGCCAGCGCCCCGGCCGCCATGCCTTCCGGCCCCGCCTGGACCAGCAGGCGATAGGCCGCCAGCCGATGCTCCTGCGCGAGCGCGCCCAGCGAACGGATGA
>CAZNII010000144.1:0-1390 GCA_964573075.1 uncultured Novosphingobium sp.
CCGGCCAAGTACCGCACCCGCGAGGAAGTGCAGGAAATGCGCGAGAAGCACGATCCGATCGATGCCGCCCGGGCCGAACTGGTGAAACGCGGCGTCAGCGAGGACCGGCTCAAGGAGATCGAAAAGCAGATCCGCAGCCAGGTCAACGAATCCGCCGATTTCGCGGAGAATTCACCGGAGCCCGATATGTCCGAACTCTACACCGACGTTCTGGTGGAGAGCTACTGATGGCGATCGATCTGAAAATGCCCGCGCTCTCCCCGACCATGGAAGAGGGGACGCTCGCCAAGTGGCTGGTCAAAGTCGGCGACGAGGTGAAGTCCGGCGACATCCTGGCCGAGATCGAGACCGACAAGGCGACGATGGAGTTCGAAGCGGTCGATGAAGGGACGATCGGCGCGATCCTGGTTCCCGAAGGCACCGAAGGGGTCAAGGTCGGCACCGTGATCGCGACGATCGGCGGGGAAGGCGAGACCACCCCCGCTGCCGCGCCTGCCGCCGAGCAGAAGGCGGCGGAATCGGGCACTGCTTCGGCCAGCCCGGCCACTGTTGCTCCGCCAGCTCCGTCCACGCGTGCAGAGGATCCGGCGGTGCCGGCCGGCACCAACATGAAGACTTCCACCGTGCGCGAGGCGCTGCGCGACGCGATGGCCGAGGAAATGCGCCGCGACGAGCGCGTGTTCGTGATGGGCGAGGAAGTTGCCCAGTACCAGGGCGCTTACAAGGTTACCCAGGGCCTGCTCGACGAGTTCGGCCCCAAGCGGGTAATCGATACGCCGATTACCGAGTACGGCTTTGCCGGGATCGGGGTCGGTGCGGCGATGGGCGGTCTCAGGCCGATCGTCGAATTCATGACCTTCAACTTCGCCATGCAGGCGATCGATCACGTGATCAATTCAGCCGCCAAGACCAACTACATGTCGGGTGGGCAGATGCGCTGTCCGGTGGTGTTCCGCGGCCCCAACGGCGCGGCCAGCCGCGTCGGGGCCCAGCATAGCCAGAACTATGCCCCGTGGTATGCGTCGGTTCCCGGTCTGATCGTGATCGCGCCCTATGACGCCGCCGATGCCAAGGGCCTGCTCAAGGCCGCGATCCGCAGCGAAGACCCGGTCGTGTTCCTTGAAAACGAGTTGGTCTATGGCCGCAGCTTCGAGCTGCCAGAGCTGGACGACCATGTCTTGCCGATCGGCAAGGCGCGGATCATGCGTGAAGGCAAGGACGTGACGATCGTGTCCTACTCGATCGGCGTCGGCCTGTCGCTGGAAGCGGCCGAGACGCTGGCGGGTGAAGGGATCGAAGCCGAAGTGCTCGACCTGCGCACCCTGCGCCCGCTGGACAAGGAGGCGGTGCTGGCCTCGCTGGCCAAGACCAACCGGATGGTGGTGGCCGA
>CAZNII010000144.1:1490-4535 GCA_964573075.1 uncultured Novosphingobium sp.
GTCGAGGTATCGCCAACCCGCGAGGCGTTGTCGGCCACATGCACGGCAAGCTGGCCGATCTTCATGTTGACCAGGGCATAGTTGGCTTCCTCGGTGCCCCACAGGCCCGCCATCAGCAGGAACGGTGCGCCGAGCGCGAATTCGGTCATCGCCACGCCCGAGCTGTTGCGGACCAGGCGGCGCAGGTTGCGAAGCAGGCTCATGTGCAGTTTCCGATTGCCGGAGCTCCGCCTTCCGAGGCCCCGAAAGGCTGGTTGCGGAGCACGGTGGTGGCGGTCATCGTGTAGTTCGCGGTCTGGCCGGGGATGAACTTGAACACCGGAAAGGCGCGTGGGAAATCGACAGTGACGGTATAGAGCACCGCGTCACGGGCGCCGCCAAAGCCGGCACTGCCCGGGTCCAGGTCCCAGCTACCGTTGCCGTTGGCGTCTTCGAACGGCTCATTAGCATCGCAGGTGCCGTTGCTGTTGCCGTCGGTATAGTCTTCCGGCCGGTTGACACTGCTGAAGTTGGAATAGGCCTTGCGCTGAAAGGTCAGCGCCGCCGTGGGTGCGATGGTGCGGACCGCAGTAGTGACGATCCCGTCAAGCTGGGCCTCGTTACCGGCAGCGCCTTCGATGGTGGATTTGCGGGCGGCGGTCTGGATCGCACCCTGAAGCATCTGCGCGGTGTACATGTTGTAGGCCAGGTCGAGCAGGCCCATCAGCATGACCATCAGCACCGGCAGCAGCAGCGCGAATTCCACGATCGTCGCGCCTTCCCGGTCATGGCGGAGGCGGGCCAGCAGGCGGCGGATCATCGCGACACCCGCAGTTCGCCCATCTGTGCGGCGATCTTGGAGAAGACGTCCTGAAGCTCGGCCGAATCCGCTGCCTCGAAGGAGTGGCCGGGGCCGGCGCAATCGGTCATCACCGGATTGAGGCTGACCCCGAAGCCGATCACCCACACCGTGATATTGCGGTTGCGCGCTTCGGCACAGGCCACGGCAAACCGCTTTTCGACCACTTCGGTCAGCGACAGGGCTGAACCGGAGGTCCAGCGCCGGCCATCGAGCGGCTCGATCCCGTAGGTGCCATAGGACAGATCCAGCGGCGAGGTTTCGCCGTCGGTCAGGAAGATCAGGTGGCGACTGGTCGGCTTGCCGGAAACGTCCGCATTTTCCGCCGCGAAGATACCCGTCGGGGAAAGCATCCGCGCCCCCCAGATCATCCCGATGTCGTGATAGGTGCTGCCTTCGGCAAACAGACTGTCGACATAGTTCGAGACGTCGCTGGCATTCATTTCGCTCAGCTTCTGCGCTTCTGCCGGGCATGCCGACAAACCGGCCCAGCCAGCGTTCAGGTAGTCCCATTGGTAGTCGGATGTGCCAGGGGTGAATGAACCAAAGCCGCCCCAATCGATCGAACGCACGAACGAAACCTCGTTGAGCATCGGGCGCCATTGCGTTGCCGGGTTACCAGCCGTCGGGACCAGGTCGATGTCGAGATCAAGCGCGCGGCTGAAATCGACGTTGTCGTAGTCGTCGATTTCATAGGTGTCGCGTTCCTCGATGCAGCCGCGGAACCAGCCGTTGAAATCGGTCGGATTGTTGGGAACATTGCCCATGTCAGCGAACTTGATCGAATCGCCGACCCGCATCCTCCCCGCGCCGGTGTTCTTGAGCGAGGATACATTGATGTTGTTGAGGGTCTGGTAGCGCCAGTCCATCACCGGAATGGTCTTGGTGCCCAGGTTCTTGTGGCTATAGCGATACTTGTAATCGGTATAGACCCAGGGGGTAACTTTGATGTTCGAAGAATCAAGCCACGCACATTCGAACCAGGTGCCGTTGATCACGTATTCCCAGTTCTGGGTGCCGTTCGAATCGACCCAATAGGCGGTTTCTGTCCATGTCCGCGTGTCAGCAGGACAACTGGTTGCGACATAGGACGTTCCGAGCGTCTCGCCGCCACTCAGGTAGGTCCAGGTCTCGCTGACGATCGGGCCGGTTGTGGTTGTTCCGGTATCATGGACAACACGGCCATGGTAATTCCAGCGATCGACCATCCATTCCGGTTTGAGGATGCCGCCGACGTTGACGTTGGTCGAATAGGGCAGGAAGCCATAGCGGATCCGGGTTCCGGGGGTCTTGCTGCCTTCGACCTGGGCGTGGAAGTTCTTTACGACATCGCGCAGCACCTCGATCCGCGGCTGGGTATCGGTCGGGTTGGTCCAGGCCATCGAACCGGTGGTGTCGAGCACGAACATGATGTCCGTGTTCGAGAAGTTGAGCTTGGCCTCGCAGGTCACCGCAATCGCGACATTCGAATAGCCGAACATGCCCATGATCGTGGTCGGCACATCGACCGATGCCTCGCCGGAAATTGAATAATCGGTTTCCAGGGTCATCTGGAAGGTGCGGTTGATGGTGCCATAGCTGCCATCGGCGAAGTTCAGGTTGAAGAACTTGTCGCCAACGTCGGCAACACCAGCCGGGACCGTGCCGCTCGCGACTACAGCCGAGCCGAGCTTCTTGCGCGCGGCAAGGACGCCGGCATCGCAGGCCTGCTGCAGGCGCGTCTGCGAAAGGTAGGAGCGGCCCATGTCAATCCCGCCGCCGACCATCGCCAAGAGCGGCACCAGCGCGGCCGCGATCATCGCCAGGGTATTCCCCGACGTATCGCGCGCCAACCGGCCGGCGATTCCGGTCAGCCTGGTCAGATTTGGCATGCGCAGCATGGCGGTTGTGGCGCGCTCCGGGCAGTTTCGGCCTCCGGTCATAGCGAGCCGGCGTAACTCCTTGCTCAATGCCCGTGGTTAACGTATTCATGATTCCCGAACTGACGCAAACCACAGGGCCGAGCATCAAGCTTCGGAAACTATTTGAAAAACCACGTTTCATGGGATTGCCTGGCGGGCGAGAGCCGTTCATTTCGTCACCCGCAGGTCGCCCAATTGTGAAGCGATCTTGCTGAACACATCCGCCAGCTGCGCGGCATCGGTGGCTTCGAAGAAGTGGCCGGGTCCGGCGCATTCGGTCATGATCGGGTTGAGCGTGGTGCCGAA
>CAZNII010000145.1:0-4469 GCA_964573075.1 uncultured Novosphingobium sp.
CTGTTCGGCGCGGCGCACCTGATGAACCCGGATTCCTCGCCCTTCGCGGCCTTTGCCATCGCGATGGAAGCCGGGATCCTGCTCGGCGCGGCCTATCTGCTGACCCGGCGCCTTTGGCTGCCGATCGGGATCCACGCGGCGTGGAATTTCACCCAGGGCTGGGTCTATTCGGTCCCGGTTTCGGGCGGCGACGCGCCGCTCGGGCTGCTGATCACCCGCCGGGTCGGGCCGGACTGGCTGACCGGCGGCGATTTCGGGCTGGAGGCGAGCGTGGTGGCGATGGTAGTGGCGACCCTGGCCGGCGTTGCGATCCTGGTCCGGGCGATCGGGCAGGGCCGGCTGGTCCGGCCGATGTGGGCGCGATGAACCGGGTCGGGCAGTTTGCCGCGGGGCTGGCGCTGGCGCTGGGGCTTGTCGCCCCGGCTGCGGCAGAGCCGTTCCGGGCGCCGCTGCCGCCGGGCTATCAGCCGTCAGGAGAGGGCCCTGTTGCCGGGCTCTATGCCGAAGTGATCGGGCTGTCTTCGCTGTCAGACGAACCGCAGCTGGAAGAGCTCGGCGCAGATTGCCAGGCGCGCGGCAAGACAGTGACGATCGTGGGCGAGGAGAATCGCTTCAAGGGTGCGGCCCGGATTTATCGCAGCGCGGATGCGGTGGCGGTGATCATCGACAGTCCCGATCTGACCATCGAGACCGCGACTTGCACCGCGCGCTTCACGATCAGACACAGTACGACTGTGCGGACCGGATCGTGGGACTTAGATGAAGTGCCCTATTTCATGAATCCGGTTTTCAATTGCCAGCGGCCCTATCTCGGCAACCGGTGCACCGAACGAACCTTTGCCGGCATCGCGGCAACCTGCCTGGATACGGGCGACGGCTTCGTCGGGCAGGTATTCTGCGTTTCGCGGCGCAAGGACCTGACCCGGGGCCTGCTTCTGGCAAGCGAATCCTATGTCGATGACGGCTCCGTGCCGACCGGAGGCTGGGCCTTGGAGAAGGTCGAAACCGACGCACTGATCGACCCTGTGGTTTTTGCAAATCCGGAAAAAAGGAATCCCTGATGCCCGCGATCGAACTTCCCGCCGATGCCCCGCAGACCCTGGGTGAGGCCTTTGCCCATATCGGCAAGGTTACCGCGCCCACGGTGCTCGACATGAAAGTGATGGTGCTGACCGAGGCGGCGGCGATGGCGCTCTATTACCGCACTGCCGAACTGACCGACGATCCCCGGGTCAAGGACCTGCTGCAGAAGAACGGGCGCGAGGAAATGCTCCACGCCCACCGCGCGATGCTGGCGATCAAGGTCGTTTCTGGCGAGGACTTTTACGCGCCGATGCCCGAGGATAATCCCTACCTGGCCGGCGGCACCTTCCCGCTGGGCGAGATGACGAAGGCGGGCCTCGAAAAGCTCGCCCAGGGCGAGTTCGGCGGCGAAAAGCTCTACGAGGTCTGGGCCGCCAACACCCCCAATGCCGAAGCTGCCCGCCTGTTCCGCCTCAACGGCGGTGAAGAACGCGACCACGGCAACCGCCTGCTGGAGGCGGCGGCACTGCTGGGGAGTTAAACAAACGAATAGGGATCGATATCCACGCTGACCCGCACGCCTTGCGGGAAGTCGAGCGGGTCGAGCCAGGCGCGGATCACGTCCTGCAGCCTGGCGCTGCGCCGCGCGTTGACCAGCAGGCGATAGCGATAGCGGCCGCGCAGCAGGCTCAGGGGGGCGGGGGCGGGACCCAGCACCATCACGTCGGGCAGGTTGGGGGCGGTCGCGCCGACCGCGCGGGCGGCTTCGCGGGCTTCGGCGTTGTCCTCGCTACTGACGATGATCGCGGCCCAGCGCCCGAACGGCGGGGCGCCGGCGTCCTTGCGGGCCTCGGCCTCGGCTGCGTAGAAGGCGTCGCGGTCGCCTGCGGCGAGGGCAGCGATTACTGCCGCTTCGGGGTGACGGGTCTGGATCAGCACTTCCCCGGGCTTTTCGCCGCGCCCGGCCCGGCCGGCGACCTGCGCGACCTGCTGATAGGTCCGCTCGGCCGCGCGCAGGTCTCCACCTTCGAGGCCAAGGTCGGCATCGACCACGCCGACCAGCGTCAGGTCGGGGAAGTGATAGCCCTTGGTGACGATCTGCGTGCCGACGATCACGTCGATCAGCTTGTCCTCGGTCGCGGTGACGAACTCGCTGATCTTTTCCGGGCTGTTGAGCGTGTCGGACGTGACCACCGCGACCCGCGCTTCGGGCAGGACTTCGGCCACTTCATCGGCGATCCGCTCGACCCCCGGGCCACAGGCGACCAGGCAGTCCGGGGTCAGGCATTCGGGGCAGGCCTCGGGCGGGGGCACCTCGTGCCCGCAATGGTGGCAGGCCAGCCGTCGCGAGAGCCGGTGCTCGACCAGCCAAGCGCTGCAATTGGGGCACTGGAAGCGATAGCCGCAATGCCGGCACAGCGTCAGCGGGGCATAGCCGCGACGGTTGAGGAACAGCAGGCTCTGCTCGCCCCTGGCCACCCGCTCGCGCAGTTCCTCGACCAGCCGCGGGGCGAGCCAGCGGCCGCGCTCGGGCATTTCCTTGCGCAGGTCGACGATCGAGACATCGGGTAGGCTGGCACCGCCGAACCGGTCGGGCAGGTCGATCTTCGCATAGACCCCGGCCTCGGCCAGCTGCAGCGATTCGAGCGCCGGGGTGGCGCTGGCGAGGATTACCGGAACAGCCTCGAACCGGGCGCGGATCACCGCCACATCGCGGGCGTTGTAGCGCACCCCGTCGTCCTGCTTGAACGAGACCTCGTGGGCTTCGTCGACCACGATCAGGCCGAGGTCCTTGTAGGGCATGAACAGCGCCGAACGCGCGCCCACCACCACCTGCGCCTCGCCCGAAACGATCGCCCGCCAGGCGCGGCGGCGCTCGCTTTGCTTGAGGCTCGAATGCCACAGCACCGGGGGCACCCCGAAGCGGGCTTCGTAGCGGCGCAGGAAGTTCTCGGTCAGGGCGATTTCGGGGAGCAGGACGAGGACCTGGCGGCGCTCGCGCAGCGCCTCGGCGACGGCTTCGAAATAGCATTCGGTCTTGCCCGATCCGGTTACCCCGTCGAGCAGGAACGGCGCGAACTTGCGCTCCCTGACCGCGGCGACGAACGTGTCGGCGGCGGTCTGTTGTGCCTCTGACAGATCGGGGACGGCGTGGTCGGGACGGGCGCGGGGATAGGCGCGGTCGAGATCGACGCTGACCGGCTCGAGGATCCCGGCGCCGACCATCCCGCGCAGCACCCCTTCGGAAACCCCGGCGATATGGGCCAGCTCGCGGATGCTGGCCTGCTCGCCGTGGAGCGCGTCCATTGCCGCGGCGCGCTGCGGGGTCAGGCGCTTGGGCTCCTCGCCCGACAGGCGGTATTCGGTGGTGGTCCCGCCGCCGCGCAGCGCCGCCATCGAGCCCAGCGCCATCCGCGCCACCGCGTTCATCGGCGCGACGTAATAGTCCGCGCACCATTCGATCAGGCGGCGCAAGGCGGCACTGAGCGGCGGGACCGGCAGCACTTCGAGGATCGGGCGCAGCTTGGCCTCGGGCACTTCGTCGCCCGGCAGGCGGTCAGGCTCCCAGACGATCCCCAGCACCTGGCGCGGGCCCAGCGGGGCAATCACCAACTGGCCGAATTCTGTCGCCATTCCAGCGGGAAGGCGATAGTCCAGTACCGGCAGGGCCGGGTTGAAGACGAGGAGTCGGACGCGGTTCATCTGCCGCCTCTATGGCGACAATCGGCGGCGGGCGACAGCCCCCTGGAAAAGGAGCAGCGGACCATGGACACCATCATTGCCAACCCGATCGCGCGCCGCGGTTTTCTGGCCGGAAGCCTGGCCGGCGGGATGCTGTTGCTCCCGGGGTGCAGCTCGATCGGCGGGTTCTCGATGGTCGAGGCGCTGAAGAAATTGCTGACGCTTTCGTCCGAACGCGCCTTTGCCAAGCTGACCGCGCCGGGCGGGTTCTGGGACAATGAAGTGGCCCGCTTCGACCTGCCCGAACTGTTCAGCGGCAGCGGCGGCGTACTGCGCACACTGCTGACCTCGAGCACGTTCAAGACCCAGCTGCGGCGCCAGCTCAACGTCGTTGCCGAAAAGGGTGCCGAACGGGCCGCACCGGTAGTGCTTGAGGCGGTACGCAACGTCTCGATCCCCGATGCGGTCGGGATCGTCCGCGGCGGGCCGACCGCGGCAACCAGCTATCTGCGCAGCCAGATGGGCCCGGCGCTGATCAACGCCATGGTCCCGGGGCTGAGCGACGCGCTGCGGGTCTCCTCCGACCCGGTGCTGGGCCAGGCGATCCGGGCCCTCTCGGGCGTCGATATCGGCGGGGTCGCCCAGGCGGTTGCCAGCCGGGCGGACAATTCGATCTGGAACCAGATCGGGGTCGAGGAAAGCGCGATCCGCGCCAATCCCGAAAGCACCCGCGATCCGTTGCTGATCGGCGTGTTCAAGGTGCT
>CAZNII010000146.1:0-4449 GCA_964573075.1 uncultured Novosphingobium sp.
GTCGGCGAGGCGCTGGAGCCGCTGCGCGACCAGGTGGTGATCGCCACCAAGTTCGGCTTCGACCTGACCCGCGATCCGGCCAGCGGACCGGGCACAAACAGCCGCCCCGATCATATCCGCGAAGTGGTCGACGCCTCGCTCAAGCGGCTGCGGACCGATCGGATCGATCTGCTCTATCAGCACCGGGTCGATCCCGCCGTGCCGATCGAGGACGTGGCCGGCACGGTCGGGGAGCTGATCCGCGCTGGCAAGGTCGGCCACTTCGGGCTGTCAGAGGCCGGGGCCGAGACAATCCGCCGGGCCCACGCGGTCCAGCCGGTTGCCGCGCTGCAAAGCGAATATTCGCTGTGGCGGCGCGATCCGGAGGCAGAGATCCTGCCGCTGCTGGGCGAACTGGGAATCGGCTTCGTGCCCTACTCGCCGCTCGGTCGCGGGTTCCTGACCGGGGCGATCACCGCCGATACGGTATTCGACAAGACCGACTTCCGCGCCCGATTGCCGCGCTTTCAGCAAGAGGCAATCGCCGCCAACGCCAGGCTGGTCGATGTGCTCCGCGGAATTGCCGAACCGCTCGGGGCCAGCGTGGCCCAGATCGCGCTGGCCTGGCTGCTCGCCCAACAGGACTGGATCGTGCCGATCCCGGGCACGACCAAGCTGGCCCGGCTGGAGGAAAACCTCGGCGCAATCGACCTGGCGCTGACTGCCGCCGACCTTGCCGCGATCGACGCCGCCGCTCGCGCGGTGGAGATCGTCGGCGAACGCTATCTCCCGGCGATGGAGGCGATGACCGGGAGGTAGTCGTCAGAAGTCGCCGCGTTCCTTGCGGATCGTGTACCACTTCTCGACATTGGCGTTGTGCTCTTGCAGCGTTGTCGCAAAGGCGTGGCCGCCGGTGCCGTCGGCCACCATGTAGAGCGCGCCGGTCTGCGCCGGATTGAGCACGGCGGCGATCGAGGCGCGGCCCGGGTTGGTGATCGGCCCGCGCGGCAGCCCGGTCATCGTATAGGTGTTGTAATCGTTGACCGCGTTGATTTCCGACTGGCGGATCCGCCGGCCGAGCGGCTTGCCCTTGGTAATCGGATAGATGATCGTCGGATCGGCCTGGAGCAGCATGCCCTGGCGGATCCGGTTGGAGTAGAGCCCGGCGACCATCGGCCGTTCGCTCGGCTTGCCGGTTTCCTTCTCGACGATGGAGGCGAGGATAATGGCTTCCTCCGGGCTTTTCACCACAGTGCCAGGACCACGCTTTTCCCATTCCTCGGCCAGGGCGACGCGCATCGCCGACTGCATCCGGTTAAGCACCGCCTGGCGCGTTTCGCCGCGCTGGATCTCGTAGGTATCGGGCAGGACCGAGCCTTCGGGCGGCACTTCGATGCTGCCGGTCAGCCAGGGATTGGCCATCAGCCGCTCATAGACCATCACCGATGGCATGCCTTCGGGGATCGTCACGAACCGGCGCAGCACTTCGTCACCGGCGATCACCGACAGCACCCGCGACATCGACGCACCCTTGGGAATCAGGAATTCCCCGGCCTTGATCGAGGAGCCCGCGCCGATCAGCCGCGCCCGCAGCTTGAACGCCGTGGCCGAGCCGATCACGCCTTCGGTTTCCAGCTTGGCCGCCACACTCGACAAGGTAGAGCCATCCGGAACGGTGAAGGCAGTGTCCTTGCCCAACGGACCGGAAACATACCAGCCGCCGAAGAACCAGCCGCCCACCGCCAAAAACAGCAGGACCGCCGCCAGCAGCGGCGTGCGGCCCCAGCGCGAGCCGAGCATCAGTCCTCGACCTGCTTGACGATCACGCTGGCATTGGTGCCGCCGAAGCCGAACGAATTGTTCAGCGCGGCGCGGACCCGGCGCTTCTTCGCGACCTTGGGCACCAGATCGACCCCTTCGGTCCCTTCATCGGGATTTTCGAGGTTGAGCGTGGGCGGCACGACCTGGTCGCGGATCGCCAGGATGCAGAAGATCGTCTCGACCGCGCCGGCGCCGCCCAGCAGGTGGCCGATCGCCGACTTGGTGCTGCTCATCGATGCGCCCGACAGGTCATCGCCAAGCACGCGCTTGACCGCGCCCAGTTCGATCGTGTCGGCCATGGTCGAGGTGCCGTGGGCGTTGACATAGTCAATGTCGCCCGGGCCCATGCCGGCCTTCTTCATCGCCATCCGCATCGACAGCTCGGCGCCCTTGCCCTCGGGGTGCGGCGCGGTGACGTGATAGGCATCGCCCGACAGGCCATAGCCGACCACTTCGGCATAGATCTTCGCGCCGCGGGCCTTGGCGTGTTCGTACTCTTCGAGCACGACAACCCCGGCGCCCTCGCCCATCACGAAGCCGTCGCGGTCCTTGTCATAGGGGCGGCTGGCCTCGGTCGGGCGGTCGTTGTAGCTGCAATTGAGCGCGCGGGCCTGGGCAAAGCCGGCCACGCCCAGCGGGTTGACGGTACTTTCCGCGCCGCCGGCCAGCATCACGTCGGCATCGCCATCGCGGATCATCCGCGCGGCATCGCCGATCGAGTGGGCGCCGGTCGAGCAGGCGGTGACCACCGCGTGGTTCGGGCCCATCAGCCCGTACTTTATGCTGACCTGGCCCGAGATCAGGTTGATCAGGCGGCCGTGGACGAAGTGCGGAGAAACCCGGCCCGGGCCCTTTTCGTGCAGGACAATCGATTCGCTCTCGATCCCCGGCAGGCCGCCGATCCCCGAGCCGATCGAGCAGCCGGTCCGCAGCTTGAGATCGTCGTCCATGTCGGCCAGCCCGGCATCCTCGAGCGCTTGCCCGGCGGCGTCGATGCCATAGACGATGAACGGATCGACCTGGCGCTGGATCTTGTGATCGACGCGCTTCATCGGATCGAAGCCGTATTCGTGATCGGCCGGTTTGACCTCGCAGGCGATGTGGCACTTGTGATCGCTGGTATCGAAGCGGGTGATCTTGCCCGCCCCGCTCTTGCCGGCGATGAGGTTGGCCCAGGTGGTTTCGACATCGCCGCCCAGCGGGGTGACAAGGCCAAGACCGGTTACGACGACACGCCGCATTGCACTTCTCCAAACCCTGAAAATGCAACAGGCCCAGCCCCTTGCGGGCTGAGCCTGTCAAAGACCGTGATCTTCGTCAATCCACCCCGGTGGGTGCAGAAAAGCGGCGATCCGGCCCACTTGCCAAAGGCATTAGCCCTTGTGATCGTCGATGTACTTGATGGCATCGGCGACGGTGCTGATCTTTTCGGCAGCATCGTCGGGAATTTCGACGCCGAATTCTTCTTCGAAGGCCATCACCAGCTCGACGATGTCGAGCGAATCGGCGCCCAGATCATCGATGAAGCTGGCGTCTTCGGTAACCTTGTCAGCCTCGACCCCGAGGTGCTCGACAACGATCTTCTTAACCCGATCGGCGGTGTCGCTCATGGATATGTCCCTTCGTGAACGGCAGATTAAATGGTTCGGCTTTCGCCCCTAGAGAACGGCGCGGCGGCTGGCAAGAGGGTGCACCGATTCCCCACGAATTGCATACCAATGGGTCCGAATATCCGCTCAATCGGCCGCATGGGCAGCAAGTTGCCGCCGGGCCCTTTCGCGCGCGGCAATCCGGTCCAGCCCCTGCAAGGCGTAGGCGTGCCTGGGACTGATCGAGAGCACCGCGCGATAGTGATCCGCCGCCGCCGCATCGTCGCCACCGGATTCGGCGCAAAGGCCGATATTGAACAGGGTCGGCGCGTGCTTCGGGCCCATCGAATCCAGTGCGCTCCAGCTTGCACAGGCGGCTGCTTCCTGCCCGTCCTTCACCGCCCTGACAGCTTGCTTGAAAATGCTAGCGTCCTCTTTCGAAAGACCCTTCCGGTTCTCGTCGACCCGCACGTCCTCGCTGGCGCGGCGCGGAGCGAAATCCAGCCGCAGGCGCCGCGCCACCTTCGCGTTCAGCTCGCGGGTAATCGCCCCGCGCGATCGCGCCGTGCCTTCGGCATCTTCGCAGCGGCTGTCTTCATAGGTTTCCGGCCGGTTGTCCGACCACAACAGCGTCCCGTCGCGCCCGATCAGGCGCAGTTGCACCACCAGCTCGACATGGCGGCGGCGGCATTTGACGGTGATCTTTTCCTTGGCGGCGGTGCATTTGCCGTCGCCGTCCTTGATGCAGCGCTCGTGCTCTTCGCTGTAGTCTGAATAGCGCATCTCGGTATCGGCGGTCCCGCGCAGCAAAGCCTCGCCGCCGCTGCCGGTCGCCGCCGGGATCACCTGGAAATAGCGCCCCTGCCCCAGATCCACTGCCCGCAACGCATCTTCCACCTGGACGGTCAGATCATCGCCGGCATCGCCGCCAAACGGCTCGACCTGGATCGAACGCAGCGCCGCCGCACTGTCGCTCGCGGCCGGGTACCACACCTCGACCCGCAAGGTCTCGGCGCTGGCGGCGCTGGCACAGAGCAAGGCGGCGAAAAACAGACTGCGG
>CAZNII010000147.1:0-4419 GCA_964573075.1 uncultured Novosphingobium sp.
CCGTCCATATCGACCACTTCGAAGCGCCAGTCCTGTTCGTGGAAGTGTTCGCCTTCGTGCGGCAGCTTCTTGAGCACCGAGAGCGCGAAACCCGCTGCGGTGGCATAGTCGCGGTCTTCGGGCAGCTCGATCTGGAGCCGGTCGGCCAGGGCATCGGCGGGGAGCGAGCCGGCGACCAGCAGACTGCCGTCCTCGCGCTCGACCACCATCGGTTCGTCGCCTTCGTCCTGGTGGCTGGCGAAATTGCCGACGATCGCGGAAAGCAGGTCGGCCGGGGTCACCACCCCTTCGAGGTGCCCGTATTCGTCGTGGACCAGCGCCATGGCGACATCGCTCTGCTGCAACAGCCGCAGCGCGTCCATCGCGTCGAGCTGGTCGGGGATCACTTCGGCCTTGCGCATCAGCCGGCCAAGCTGGAGCTTCTTGCCCGCGAGCAGCACCGCCAGCACTTCCTTGACCTTGACCACCCCGACGATGTTGTCGGGGCTGCCATCGGCGACCGGCAGCAGCGAATGCGGGCTGTCCTTGATCGCGGCGCGGACTTCGGCCTCGCTGGCCTTGCGGTCGATCGTGTCGAGCTCGGTCCGGGGGGTCATCAGCTCGCGCACCGGGCGGTCGGCCAGCCGCATGATCCCGGTCATGATCTGGCGCTCTTCCTCTTCGATCACGCCCGAACGGGTCGCTTCGGCGAAGACCAGGTGCAGCTCCTCGGCGGTCAGCGCGTGCTCGCCCTTGGCCCGCACCCCCAGCATCCGGAGCAGGAAGGCCGAAGAGCGGTCGAGCAGCCAGACGAACGGCGCGGTGACCCTGGCGACCAGCGCCATCGGCAGCGCGGCGACCATCGCGATCGGCTCGGCCGCGCGCAGCGCCACCTGCTTGGGCACCAGTTCGCCCACCACCAGGCTGAAATAGGTGGTCAGCGCGATCACGATCGCGAAGCCGGCCTCCGGCGCCCAGCGTTCGGGCAGGCCCATCGCCATCAGTCGCTCGCCCATCGGCGCGCCCAGGCTGGCACCCGAATAGGCCCCGGCGATGATCCCGACCAGCGTGATCCCGATCTGCACGGTCGACAGGAACTTGCCCGGATCGGCGGCCAGCGCCAGCGCGGTCTTCGCCCCATGGTGGCCGCGATCGGCCGCCAGCTTGAGCCGCGCCGGCCGCGCCGAGACGATCGCCAGCTCCGACATCGCGAAGGCGGCGTTCAGCAGGATCAGGCCTGCGATGATGAAAACGTCGGTCCAGGGGAAAGGTTGCACGGATCATCCGATAGCAGAGTTGCAGCCCGGCGCGAAGGGGCGCATTCTGTTTGACAGGACCGCAATGCAGCCGTCATTCAGGTTCCGGGGTTTAGGGTTAACGCCAAGTGCCTAGCAACGAAGGGGAAACATCATGATCAAGGCCCGTATTCTGCTTTCCGGCGTGGCGGCCGTCTCGCTCGCGACCGCCGGTTGCGTCACCGATCCCAACACCGGTGAGAAGAAGATCTCGCGCACCGCGATCGGCGGGGTCGGCGGGGTCGTGGTCGGCGGCCTGCTGGGCGGGCTGATCGGCGGCAAGACCGGGCGCATCGTCGGCGCCGGGATCGGCGGCGTTGCCGGGGCCGCGGTCGGCTATCAGATGGACAAGCAGATCAAGGAACTGAAGGAACAGACCGCCGGTTCGGGCGTCGATGTGACCGAAACCGACAATGGCCAGGCGATCCTGGTCAACCTGCCCGACGGGGTGACCTTCGACGTCGGCTCCTACACCCTCAAGCCGAGCTTCCGCGAAACGCTCGACAAGGTGGCGCAGAGCCTGATCCAGTATCCCAACAGCCTGGTCGACGTTTACGGTCACACCGATTCGACCGGCAGCGACAGCTTCAACCAGACGTTGTCGGAAAACCGTGCGCGCACGGTGATGAACTACCTGATCTCCAAAGGCGTTCCGGCCGCGCGGATCCGCAGCCAGGGCTTTGGCGAGACCATGCCGGTGGCCGACAACGGCACCGCCGAAGGCCGCGCCAAGAACCGCCGGGTCGAAATCAAGATCGTCCCGGTCACCCAGGAAGACGTCGCCGCGGCCAAATCCGGCCAGTAAGCGGTTCGCCAATCACCAAGGGGGCTCGGCCGAAAGGTCGGGCCCTTTTTTGGTTCACACGAAGACACGAAGGCCGCGAAGAGGCCGGGTCAGCGACAAAGCCGCACTCAGCCTCCGACGCCGCATTTTGCGCAATCCCTGCAAATTCGAAAAGGCCTTCGGTTTCACAGAACTTCTTCGTGACCTTCGTGTCTTCGTGTGAAACCCCTCAATCCCCCGCCACGAGCTCCCTCGCCCGCCCGGCCAGCCGCTCGACCGCGGCGGCGTGGATCAGGGGCGAGCTGACCAGCACCCCGAAGGCGCGCGGATCGCGCTTGTTGTAGGCCAGCGGCTGGCCGAAGGCGTCGGTCACCGCCGCGCCGGCCTCGCGCGCGATCAGCGCCGCGGCGCCGATATCCCATTCATAGCCCCAGCGCAGCGTGGCGACGAGATCGGCCTCGTCGGCAGCGACCATCGCGATCCTGAGCGCGATCGAATTGGGCTGGTCGACCTGGGTCAGATCCGCGTCGGCCCGGGGCAGGGCATGGGCCGGAACCCGCGCGCCGGCGAGGTCGGTGCGGCGGCTGGCAGCCAGCCGCGCCCCGTTGCGCCAGGCCCCCTTGCCGGCTTCGGCCTGCCAGAATTCGCCGCGGGCCGGGGCATCGAGCATTCCCAGCAGCGGACGCCCGGCGCTGACCAGCGCGACCGAAACTGACCAGCCGGGCCGCCCGCGGATGAAATCGCGGGTCCCGTCGATCGGATCGACCAGCCAGATCAGTCCGCCTTCGAGCCGTTCGGGCGCGTCGATCGTTTCTTCCGAAAGCCAGCCCGCCGCCGGCAGCAGCGCGCCCAGTTCGCGCTTGAGGAATTCATCGACCGCCAGGTCCGCCGCACTGACCGGGCTGCCGGGGTGCTTTTCCCACGAATCGAGCGCGTGACCGTGGCCCGGCCAGCTCGCCAGGGCGATTCGCCCGGCCTCGCGGACGATCGACTCAAGGCGCGCGCGGTCGATCAAACCGCTTCCGGGGCGCTTGTTAAGAATGACTCGCAACTGGCGTTCATATTTCTACCCTAGGGTGCCCTTCCGGGTCTTTTCAAGCCTTGTCCGCTGTGCTTATGCGGCACCGCACAAAAGGGCCCCGGCCCGCTTCCCCGCAGGAGACCCGCTTCCATGAACGTCCATGAATACCAGGCCAAGGAACTCCTCGCCAAGTTCGGCGTCGCCATCCCCAAGGGCATCGCCGCCCTGACCGTCGAGGAAGCGGTGGCCGCCGCCCGGCAGCTGCCCGGACCGCTCTATGTGGTCAAGTCGCAGATCCACGCCGGCGGACGCGGCAAGGGCAAGTTCAAGGAACTGGGCCCCGATGCCAAGGGCGGCGTGCGGCTGGCCAAGAGCATCGAGGAAGTGGAAAGCCACGCGAAGGAAATGCTCGGCAACACGCTGGTCACGATCCAGACCGGCGATGCCGGCAAGCAGGTCAACCGGCTCTACGTCACCGACGGGGTCGATATCGGCAAGGAATACTACCTGTCGATGCTGGTCGATCGCAAGACCGGCCGGATCGCGATCATCGCCAGCACCGAAGGCGGGATGAGCATCGAGGACGTGGCCCACGAAACCCCGGAAAAGATCTCCACCATCGTGGTCGATCCGGCCCAGGGCTTCATGCCGCACCACGGCCGCGCGGTGGCCTTTGCGCTCAAGCTCAAGGGCGATCTCAACAAGCAGGCCCAGGTCATGGCCAAGCAGCTCTATGACGCCTTCATCGCGCTGGACTGCTCGATGCTGGAAATCAACCCGCTGGCCGAATGCGGTGACAAGCTGCTGGTACTCGACACCAAGATGAGCTTCGATTCGAACGCGCTCTATCGCCATCCGGACGTGATGGAACTGCGCGACGAGACCGAGGAAGACCCGGCCGAGATCGAGGCCAGCAAGTACGACCTCGCCTATATCAAGCTCGACGGCAACATCGGCTGCATGGTCAACGGCGCGGGCCTCGCGATGGCGACGATGGACATCATCAAGCTGAACGGCGAATTCCCGGCCAACTTCCTCGACGTCGGCGGCGGCGCCAGCAAGGAAAAGGTCACCGCGGCGTTCAAGATCATCCTCAAGGATCCGGCGGTGAAGGGCATCCTCGCCAACATCTTCGGCGGGATCATGAAGTGCGACATCATCGCCGAGGGCATCGTCGCCGCGGCCAAGGAAGTGAACCTCTCGGTTCCGCTGGTGGTCCGCCTCGAAGGCACCAATGTCGAACTGGGCAAGCAAATCCTCGAAGGCTCGGGCCTGCCGATCGTTTCGGCCAGCGACCTGGGCGATGCCGCCAAGAAGATCGTGGCGGAAGTGCGCAAGGC
>CAZNII010000148.1:0-4371 GCA_964573075.1 uncultured Novosphingobium sp.
GGCGGGATTGACCACTTCACCGGGCTGGTGATCGGCGATGACGGACGGATCAAGCAGGTCCTCCACCGCGGCGACAAGCGGCCCGAACGCCCGACCTACAAGGTCGATGGCCAGGGGCGTGTGATGCTGCCCGGCATGATCGATAGCCACGGCCATGTAATGGGCGTCGGTTTTGCCGCGTTGACGCTCGACCTTTCGGGCACCCGCTCGCTGGCCGAGGCACTGGCGAAGATCGGCGAGTATGCCCGGAGCCATCCCGGCGCGCCGTGGATCCTGGGGCGCGGCTGGAACCAGGAGCTGTGGCCCGAAAAGCGCTTTCCGACCGCCGCCGAACTCGATGCCGTGGTGCCGGACCGGCCGGTCTGGCTGGTGCGGGTCGATGGCCACGCCGGCTGGGCCAATTCGCGCGCGCTGGCGCTGTCGGGCGTGACCGCAGCCAGCAAGGATCCCGCCGGGGGGAAGATCGAACGGATCATGCCGGGCGGGAAGCCGGCCGGGGTGCTGGTTGACAACGCGATGGATCTGGTTGGCGACAAGGTTCCCCCGCCCCGCCCGGAAGACCGCGATCTGGCCTTCGCCATGGCCCAGGATGTGCTGCTGGCCAAGGGCGTCACCGCCATCGCCGACATGGGCACGACGATCGAGGACTGGCAGACCTTCCGCCGCGCCGGCGACAACGGCACTCTGCGCATCCGGATCATGGCCTATGCTTCCGGGACCGACAACATGGCCCTGATCGGCGGCCCCGGGCCGACCCCCTGGCTTTATGACGACAGGCTGCGGCTCAACGGGGTGAAGCTCTATGTCGATGGCGCGCTCGGCTCGCGCGGGGCCAGCTTGAAGGCGCCCTATGCCGATGCACCGGGCACCAGGGGGCTGCGCATCACCACCGATACCCAGCTCAAGAACCTGATGAGCCGCGCCGCGCTCGACAAGTTCCAGGTCGCGGTCCACGCGATCGGCGACGAGGCCAATATGGCGGTCCTTTCGGCGATCGAGGACATGAGCCAGACCTATACCGGCGACCGGCGCTGGCGGATCGAACACGCCCAGGTGGTCGATCCGGCCGATATCGCCCGCTTCGGCAAGCACGGGATCATCGCCTCGATGCAGCCGGTCCACCAGACCAGCGACCGCGAGATGGCCGAAAAACGGCTGGGTCCGGGACGGCTGGCCGGGGCCTATGCCTGGAAGTCGATCCAGGCCAGCGGCGCTCGGATCGCCTTCGGCTCGGACGTTCCGGTCGAAGAAGCCGATCCCTGGGCCGGCTGGGCCGCCGCGATCAGCCGCACCGGACCCGATGGCAACCCGCCCGGCGGGTGGCAGCCGCAAGAGCGCGTGACCCGCGAGGAAGCCTTTGCCGGCTATACCGTGAACGGCGCCTATGCCGGATTTGCCGAAGGGCGGTTCGGGCGGCTGGTGCCGGGTGAACGCGCTGACTTCCTGTTCGTCGATCGCGATCCGTTCCTGACCACCCCCGCAGAACTGCGCCAGACAAAGGTGATCGAGGTCTGGGTCGGCGGGCGCAAGGTGTGGCAGGCGGGCGCGGCTAAGCCGGGTCAGTAAGGTCGGTTGAAGGTGGTGCGGGCTCTTGCGCCTGCGCTTCCTTCCGCTCGCCCAGCCACATGATCAGCAGGCTGCCTTCGAACAGCAGCCACATCGGCACCAGCAGCATCAGCTGCGAAACAACGTCGGGCGGGGTGATCACCGCGGCGACAGCGGTGATTGCAACGATCACATAGCGCCGCGCCTTGATCAGCTGAGCGCGGCTGACAATCCCGGCGCGATTGAGCAACAGCAGCAGCACGGGCAGCAGGAAGCACAGCCCGAAGGCCAGGATAAACTGCATCACCAGCCCGAGGTAATCGTCGGAACTGGGCAGTGCCTCGATCGAGAGACCGCCCTGGCTGCCCTGAAAGCCCAGGAACCAGCGGAACGCCACCGGCATGACCAGATAATAGGCCATCGCGCCGCCGGCGGTGAACAGCGCCGGTGTGGCCAGCAGGAACGGCAGGAACGCCTTCTTTTCGCGGGCATAGAGCCCTGGCGCGACAAAGGCCCAGACCTGGTTGGCGATTACCGGGAAACTGACAAAGAACCCGGCAAACAGCGCCACTTTCAGCTCGACGAAGAACTGGCCGTAGAGCTTGGTGAAGACCAGCTTGTTCTGCCCGGCATCGACCAGCGGCTGGACCAGGAAGGCCAGGATCGGCCGCGCGAAATAGAGGCAGACCGCGAAGGCCACCACCAGCGCCAGGATTGCCCGGACCAGCCGGGTGCGCAGTTCGACCAGGTGATCGAGCAGCGGGGCCTGGCTCTCGTCGATGTCATCGACCCTGAACACCATCAGCCGGCCTTTCCGGGAGAAAGCGGCAGTTCGGGGTCATTGTCGGGTTCGGCGGGCGGCGGTGACACAATCGTACCGGGGTCCTGGCCAACCAGTTCGGCCTCGCCCGCCGGCGCGGGCGGATTGGCGGCCATGATCGCCTCGTTCTGCTCGCGCCACTTCTTTTCCATCTCCTCGAGCTCGGCCTCGCGGATCATGTTCTCGATCCCGGCGCGGAAATGGCCCGATACCCGGCGGACCTTGCCGATCCAGCGACCGGCTGCCCGCAGCGCGGCAGGCAGGTCCTTCGGCCCGATCACCACGATCGCGACGATCGCGGTAAGCAGCATTTCATCCCAGCCGATATCGAACATGAGCCTGATCCCCCGCGCGGACGCGGTGGCTTATTGCGGCGTATTCTGGCTGGAATCGACCACGGATTCGCCGTTGAGCGTAGCCTGGTTCGCGGGTGGCGGCGGGGGAATCTGGCTGGCCGGGGCCTGCGGCTTGACTTCTTCGCCTTCGGCCAGGCCCTTCTTGAAGCTGTTGATGCCCTTGCCGAAATCACCCATCATTTCGGAAATTCGGCCGCGGCCGAACAGGATCAGCACCACGATCGCCAGAATCACCCAATGTCCAATTCCACCGAAACCCATCGAAATCACTCCTGAGCATGTCGGGCACCGGCCCTGCGCCCCTGTCAGGCCCCATGTAGGGTATCCGCAGGCAAGTTGCGAGTCAGTCTGCCGATTCCGCCTCGTCATCGGCCTCGGCGGTATCATTTTCCGCTGTTTCCTCAGGGGTTTCCATCGCCGCGGCGAGCGCGTCCTCGACCGGATCGAGCAGGCCGGCGGCGCGCAGTTCGTCGATTCCAGGGAGGTCGCGGCGGCTTTCGAGGCCGAAGTGGCTGAGGAAATCGGCGGTCGTGGCGTAGATCACCGGCCGACCGGGTACCTCGCGCCGGCCGACAATGCGCACCCAACCGGCCTCCATCAGCACGTCCAGCGTACCCTTGGCGGTCTGAACCCCGCGGATCGCCTCGATCTCGGCCCGGCTGACCGGTTCGTGATAGGCGACGATCGCCAGCACCTCGGTCGCCGCGCGGCTGAGGCGCCGCACCTCCTCGCGCTCGCGCCGCAGCAGGTGGGCAAGGTCCGGCGCGGTCTGGAAATGCCAGCGCTTGCCGCGCTCGACCAGATTGATCCCGCGCTGGGCATAGGTTTCGGCCAGTTCGGCCAGCGCGGCCTTCACCTCGGCCCCGCCAAGGTGGGTCGAGATCGCCTCGGCGCTGAGCGGTTCCTCGGCGGCGAACAGCGTCGCCTCGACCGCGCGGACCAGATCGTCGGGCCTGGGAGAGAAAGGCTCGGTCATGCCTTGATCCCCCGCAGCATCAGCGGCCCGAACACTTCCTCCTGGCGCAGTTCAGCCTTGCCCAGCCGGGCCAGTTCGAGCGCGGCGACGAAGCTGCTGGCCATCGCCGAACGCCGCAGCCGCGGGTCGGCGTGGGGCGGCAGGAAGTCCTTCAGCTCCATCCAGTCGAGATTGACCCCCAGCATCGAGGAAACCCGGCTGAGCGCCGAATCCAGCGTCATGACCATCCGGTCGCGGACCATGTGGACCACCGGCGCGGTGCGTGCCTTGACCTGGCCATAGGCCTGGACCAGCGCGAACCAATCGCACTGCCACTTGTTCTTGCGATCGACCCTGAGGCCCTCGGGCGCGCCGCGGGCGAACACATCGCGGCCCAGCCGGTCGCGCCCCATCAGCCGGGCGGCGGCATCGCGCATCGCCGCCAGCCGCTGGAGCCGCAGTTGCAGGCGCAGCGCCAGTTCTTCGGGGCTGGGATCGGCCTGTTCGTCGCGCGGCAGCAGCAGCGCTGACTTGAGGTAGGCCAGCCACGCCGCCATCACCAGATAGTCTGCCGCCAGTTCCAGCCGCAGCGCCTCGGCCCGCTCGATATAGGTCAGGTATTGATCGACCAGCTCGAGGATCGAAATCCGCCGCAGATCAACCTTCTGGCGCCGCGCCAGATCGAGCAGCAGGTC
>CAZNII010000149.1:0-2391 GCA_964573075.1 uncultured Novosphingobium sp.
CTCGCCAGCTCGACATGGGTTGACCAGCGGAATTGCCCGACCGGGCGCAGTTCCTTGAGCGTGAACCCGGCCTCCACCAGCATCTGGGCATCACGCGCCCAGCTCGATGGGTTGCAACTGATATAGACTACCCGCTCGACTGAGCTGTCCGCGATCCGCTCAACCTGTTCGCGCGCGCCGGCGCGGGGCGGATCGAGCAGGACGGCGGCAAAGCGGTTCAGCTCCTCGGCCAGCAGGGGGTTGCGGAACAGGTCGCGGTGCAGCGCGTGGACCGGCCTGCCGCTGACGCCGGCGGCCAGCTTGCTGGCAAGGTGCGCATCGCGCGCGGCTTCGGCGGCGAGGACTTTGGTCTGCGGTCCGGCCAGCGCAAAGGCAAAGGTGCCAAGCCCCGAAAACAGTTCGGCGACGGTCGGGCATCCGGCCAGCCACTCGCGCGCGGCGGATACCAGCGCAGCCTCGCCATCCTCGGTCGCTTGCAGGAAACTACCCGGCGGGAACGGCACGGCCACACCCGAGAGGGTAATGGTCACCGGTTCCGGCTCCCATACGGTGTCGGGCCCATAGCCGGCATCGAGTGTCAGCCGGGCAAGGCTGTGATCGCGGGCGAAATCGAGCATCGCCTCGGTCAGTGCCAGGCCTTCGGCCGACAGGCCTTTGATCCCGAGATCGACACCTTGGTCGGTCAGGGTCAGCTCGATGTCGGCGGCCATCCGGGCGTGGGCGTGTTTGCCCTTCCCCGGCTTGCCCTGGCCCTGCCCCAGCCTGATCAGCAGGCCCCGCAGCGGCGCCAGCAACGCGACCAGTTCGGGACGTAGCACCGGGCATTCGGCCAGTTCGACCAGGCGGTGCGAGCGCGCTTCGCGGTAACCGATCACCACTCGGCCCTGCGAGCTTTCCGCCCGCAGCGAAGCGCGGCGGCGGCTGCCCGGCGGGGACAGGTGCGGCGCCGCGATCAGTTCTGCTCCCAGCTCATGCGCGCTTGAGGCATTGGCCACCCGCGCCTCGACAAATTGGGCCAGCGTCTCCTCGTCCAGCTGCTGCAGCTGGCAACCGCCGCAGCGACCGAAATGGCGACACGACGGAGCGACATGATGCGGCCCCCATTCGAGGCTGCCATCCTCGCGCAACAGGTCTCCCGGCGCCGCGCCCCAGGCAAACCGGCCCGAGGCGGTCACGCCATCGCCCTTGGCGGCAATGCGGATGATGGGTTCTGAACTCATCCCCGCCCCCTAGCCGTTCGTCCATAGCTTGTCGAAGGGCTGTTCTGCTTGCGGCGACGCGGATGAAAAAGCAGCCCTTCGACAAGCTCAGGGCGAGCGGGGTTGGTGTTCAAAGGCAGTTTGAGAAGGCTGACCGGACCGTATCGGCCAGCTGCACGGCGCTGAAAGCCGGTCCGGCAATCCGCGCGGCTTCGCTGTGGAGCCACAGGCCCTGGCACGCAGCCGCAAACGGTTCCACACCGCACGCCATGCGGCTGGCGATGGTTCCGGCGAGCACATCGCCGGTGCCGGCGGTGGACAGCCAGCTTGGTCCACGCGGCGCAAAGGCTACCCTGCCATCGGGCGCGGCAACCACGCTGTCCGGCCCTTTGGCGACGATCACCATGCCCGATGCCCGGGCCAGCGCTCGCGCGCGCTCGACCTTGCCGCCCGCTCCGTCGAGTTCGAATGCGCGCTCAAGGCTGAACAGTTCGCCTTCGTGCGGAGTGGCGACCAGCGGCGCGGAATGCTCCGCCAACAAGCGCGGACCCAGCAGCACCAGGGCATCGGCATCGAGGACGGTCGGTCGCTGTTCGGATAAGATCACGGCCAGCGCCTCGCGCGCGGCCCCATCGCGGCCCAGCCCCGGACCAATCAGCAACGCCGCGATACGCTTGTCGAGCAAGGCCTCGGCCAAGGGCTGGTCATCGATTACCAGATCGACTGGAACATTCGCGGGCACACTGCCGAACAGCTTCACATAGCCCGCCCCCGCCCCCTGTGCGGCCTTGGCCGCGAGCAAGGTGGCACCGGGCATGGTGCCAGCGACAATGCCCAGCAATCCACGGGTATACTTGTGCGCGTCGGCCGGGGGAGCAGCCAGGACCGGCTGACTGATCAGACTGGCGACGCCGGCCTGAGGCTCAATCCCGATCCCGACCAGGCGCAGATGGCCCATCTTTGCGGCGGCCGGCATCAGGAAATGCGCCGGCTTGAACGCCCCCAGGGCCAAGGTCAGGTCATAGCCTGGCAGATCGCGGCCGAGCGGCTGGCCGAGATCGCTCTCGATGCCGCTCGGCAAATCGACTGCCACCCGCTTCTGGTGCGACGCGGCAAGCTGGCCAAGCAGGGCCAGGTGCTCCGCGGTGAGCGGACGGGTCAGCCCGGTTCCGAACAGGCAATCGACGAGGAC
>CAZNII010000149.1:2491-4355 GCA_964573075.1 uncultured Novosphingobium sp.
GACCGGCGCGTTGCATCAGTGCATCGACGCTGGTGCCCGCCGCGATCAACGCGCCTTCCGCCTCGCGCATCTGCGCGGCGGTGAGGATCAGATCACTTGTTGCCGGCATTGCCCTTGATCTGCGAAACATCGCGCACCGCACCGCGCGCGGCGCTGGTGGTCATCGCGGCATAGGCCTGGAGCGCCTGGCTGACCACGCGCTTGCGCGGGGTGGCGGGCTGCCAGCCCTTGGCGTCCTGAGCCGCCCGCCGGCGCTCCAGCTCGGCATCGCTCACCGCCAGGTTGATGGTCCGCCCGGGGATGTCGATCTCGATCACGTCGCCGGTCTCGACCAGGCCGATCGCCCCGCCCTCGGCCGCTTCGGGCGAAGCATGGCCGATCGAGAGGCCCGATGTACCGCCAGAGAATCGCCCGTCGGTAAGCAGCGCGCAGGCCTTCCCCAGTCCCTTCGACTTGAGGTAGCTGGTGGGATAGAGCATTTCCTGCATGCCTGGCCCGCCCTTGGGCCCTTCATAGCGGATCACCACCACATCGCCGGCCACCACCTGTCCGGTCAGGATCGCGGTGACGGCAGCGTCCTGGCTTTCATAGACCTTGGCCGGCCCGGTGAACTTGAGAATGCTGTCATCGACCCCGGCGGTCTTCACGATGCAGCCATCCAGCGCGATGTTGCCGTAGAGCACGGCCAGCCCGCCATCCTGGCTGAAGGCGTGTTCCTTCGAACGGATCACCCCGTTCTCGCGGTCGGTATCAAGCTCGTCCCAGCGCCGGTCCTGGCTGAAGGCGGTCTGGGTCGGAACGCCGCCAGGCGCGGCCTTGAAAAAGGTCTGCACTGCCGGATCGTTGGTGCGCTTGATATCCCACTGGTTGAGCGCATCGCCCAGCGTGCGGCTGTGCACGGTCGGCAGGCCGGTGTGGAGCAGGCCGGCGCGATCGAGTTCGCCCAGGATGGCCATGATCCCGCCGGCGCGGTGGACGTCTTCCATGTGGACGTCGTTCTTGGCCGGGGCGACCTTGGACAGGCAGGGCACCTTGCGGCTCAACCGGTCGATGTCCTTCATGGTGAAGTCCACCCCGGCTTCCTCGGCGGCGGCCAGCAGGTGCAGCACGGTATTGGTCGATCCACCCATCGCAATGTCGAGGCTCATTGCGTTTTCGAAAGCCTCGAAGCTGGCAATGCTGCGCGGCAGGACGCTGGCGTCATCCTGTTCGTACCAGCGCTTGCACAGTTCGACGGCGAGCCGCCCGGCCTGAAGGAACAGCGCCTTGCGATCGGCATGGGTGGCCAGCTGCGAGCCGTTGCCGGGCAGCGAAAGGCCCAGTGCTTCGGTCAGGCAGTTCATCGAATTGGCGGTAAACATGCCCGAGCAGGAACCGCAGGTCGGACAGGCCGAACGCTCGATCGTCTGCACTTCCTCGTCGGTGTAGGAATCGTCGGCCGCCGCGATCATCGCATCGATCAGGTCGAGCGCGACTTCCTTGCCCTTCAGCACCACCTTGCCCGCTTCCATCGGCCCGCCCGAGACGAACACGCAAGGGATGTTGATCCGCATCGCCGCCATCAACATGCCCGGCGTGATCTTGTCGCAGTTGGAAATGCAGACCATCGCATCGGCGCAGTGGGCGTTGACCATGTATTCGACGGAGTCGGCAATGAGGTCGCGGCTGGGCAGCGAATAGAGCATCCCATCGTGGCCCATCGCGATCCCGTCATCGACGGCGATAGTGTTGAATTCCTTGGCGACCCCGCCTGCCGCCTCGATCTCGCGCGCGACCATCTGGCCGAGGTCCTTGAGGTGGACGTGCCCCGGCACGAACTGGGTGAAGGAGTTGACCACGGCGATGATCGGCTTGCCGAAATCGC
>CAZNII010000150.1:0-4347 GCA_964573075.1 uncultured Novosphingobium sp.
AAGTATGCGACCGGTCCGTTCAGCGCCAGCCTGACCTTCTTCCGTTCGGATTTCAGCAGCTTCCAGCTGAATACCTTCAACGGCAGCGTGTTCCTGGTGCAGAACGTCAATGGCTGCAAGACCTCGCTCGGCACTACCGACAGCGATACCAGCGCGGCCACCGGTGCATGCGCCACGGGCGATGTCAGCTGGGGCGTGCGGGCCGAAGGGTTCGAGCTTGAAACCGTGCTCAATCCGGCGGACAACCTGCGGATCACCGCCGGCCTGACCCACTCGAAGACCAAGTACCGCGACGATCTGGTCGGCACCACCACTGGCGCTCCGCTCGATCCGGCGCTGCGCATGCTGCCGGGCGCGTTCATGTCGAATGCGCCTGAAAACGTGGTCACCGCCTCGATGGCCTGGACCCCGGAAATCAACAACAGCGGCCTTTCGGCCCTGGTCTATGTTGATGCCCGCATGTCCAGCGACTACAACACCGGCTCCGACCTGTTCCCGCAAAAGGCGCAAGACGGCTTCACGGTGGTCAACGCCCGTCTTGGTCTGCGCGGCGTGGACAGCAAGTGGTCGCTCGAATTCTGGGTCCAGAACCTGTTCGACGTGGACTATGCCCAGGTGGCGTTCAACTCGCCGTTCCAGGCCGGCACCACCTCGGCGCCGTTCGTGGATGCCAACGGCTATCCGGGCGGCCGCCAGCTGTTCTCGATGTTCCTCGGCGAACCGCGGACCTTCGGGGTGACCCTGCGCGGCAAGTTCTAAACCCGCAAACAGCCACAGGCAAAATCAGGGCAGGGCGGCAGCATCATGCCGCCCTGCCTTTTTTGCATGCGGCGGCAATTGAGTTCGCAGCCGCCCGCCGATAGGGACGCTCTCCGAAGGAGAGAACGATGGACCGTGCCGCTGCCCTTGCCCTGCTGACCCGTTACTATGCCGCCTTCAACGCCGGTGACTGGCAGGGGATGCTCGATTGCCTCGACGACGACGTTGCGCATGACATCAACCAGGGCGAAACCCAGCGCGGCAAGGAGGCCTTTGCCCGGTTCCTCGCCCACATGGAGCGCTGCTACAAGGAAAGGCTCGACGGGATCGTGCTGATGGCCAGCGACGATGGCACCCGCGGCGCGGCCGAATTCACCGTCCACGGCGAATACCTGGCAACCGACGATGGCCTGCCAGAGGCCAACGGCCAGACCTATGTTCTGCCAGCCGGCGCCTTCTTCGCGATCGCCGCTGGCAGGATCACCCGGGTGACGGTCTATTACAATCTGGCTGACTGGACCGCGCAGGTGGTGGCTTGACCATTGCCGTCCGTCCGCTGACCGGCGCGGAAATCGAAGCCGCGCTGGGCGATCTGGCACAGCTGCGGATCGCGGTCTTCGCGGCCTATCCCTATCTCTATGACGGGGATGCGGCCTACGAGGCGGAATACCTCAAGGAATTCGTCGAAGCGCCCGATGCGGTGCTGGTCGCCGCTTTTGACGGACAGCGGATCGTCGGTGCGGCCACCGCCAGCCCGATGTGGGCCCAGAAGGCCGAATTCCGCGCGCCGTTCGAACAGCGCGGGATCGAGACCGACCGGTTGTTCTATTTCGGCGAGAGCGTGCTGCTGCCCGAATATCGCGGCCACGGGATCGGCCATGCCTTCTTCGACCACCGCGAGGCCCAGGCCCGCAAGTGCGGCGCCACTGCTGCCACCTTTGCGGCCGTGATCCGCCCGGCTGACCATCCCGTCCGGCCCCAAGGCTACAGCCCGCTCGATGCCTTCTGGACCAGGCGCGGCTATGCCCCGGTGCCGGGCTTCGTCACCGAACTGGCCTGGAAGGAACATGGCGAGGCGGAAGAAAGCCCCAAGCCGATGCAATACTGGATGCGCACGTTCTAGTTCCCCTCCCGCGCGCGGGAGGGGTCAGGGGTGGGCCAATCCTGCCCTGACCGACACACCCACCCCGATCCCTCCCGCTTGCGGGAGGGGGGAGACTTTGCCGATGTCCCGCTTCACCATCGCTGCCGCACAATATCCGATTGAGGCCCTGGCCGACTGGGCGGCCTATGAGGCCAAGCTGACCCGCTGGGTCGAGGCAGCGGCAGAGGGCGGGGCGGCGCTGGCGGTGTTTCCGGAATACGGAGCGATGGAACTCGCCTCGCTCGATCCGGAAACGATGGGCGACTTGAGTGGATCTCTCGCTTCGGTCAGTGCCCTGCTGCCGCAGGTCGATGCCCTTCACGCTGCGCTTGCCGCCCGTCACGGCCTGCACATCCTGGCAGCGAGCGCGCCATGTGCGGTCGGGGGCAGGGCCTATGTCAATCGTGCCCGCCTGTTCACGCCGGGGGGCAAGGTGGGCGTGCAGGACAAGCTGGTGATGACCCGCTTTGAGCGCGAGGAATGGCACGTCAGCGCCTCGGCGCCGCTCCGGCTGTTTCAGACTTCGCTTGGCAAGATCGGCATAACGATTTGCTACGACAGCGAATTTCCTCTTCTGGCGCGGGCCCAGGTGGAAGCCGGGATGGAGCTGTTGCTGGTTCCGTCCTGCACCGACAGTCTGCACGGCTACTGGCGGGTCCGGCTCGGCGCCCAGGCCCGCGCGCTCGAGGGGCAGTGCTATGCGGTGCAATCGCCGACCGTGGGGGAGGCGGCCTGGTCTCCGGCAGTCGACATCAACCGCGGGGCCGCCGCGATCTATGGTCCACCCGACCGCGGAATGCCGGAAAACGGGGTTCTCGCGATCGGCGAGACGGACGCGGCGCAGTGGGTATTTGCCGAGGTCGATCTGGCCCGCGTGGCGGAGCTGCGCGCCGATGGCGGAGTGCTCAATGCCCGCCACTGGGCCGAACAGCCGGGCGGCGCTGCGCTGCCCCCGGTCGAGGTGGTGGACTTGCGCTGAAGGGCAGGGCAGTCTGCGCGGCGATGCTCAAGTCGCTGATCCCGCTCGCGCTGCTCGCGCTGTCCGCCCCGGCGCTGGCCGATGCCCCGCCGGCGCCCGCTGCCGCTACGCCGACGCTCCAGCAAGAGGTCGAGGCACTGCTTGCCACCGCTCCGCAGGGCACGCGGTTCGGCTTGCTGGTGGTGGACGAGGCTGGCCGGGTGGTGGTCGCGGTCAATCCCGACCAGCGCTTCATTCCCGCCTCCAACACCAAGATGTTCACCACGGCGGCGGCCTATGCCCGGATGCAGGGTCTGGACCGGCCGGATACGGGCGGAGCGACCTGGCTGGTGCTCGAGCCCGTGCGCAAGCAGCCACCCCCAAAGGAATGGCGGAACACCAAGGGCATGATCTTCGCTGTCGGGCTTTCCCCGGCTGATGCGGTACCGGCGGGTGGGGTCGATGCCGTGCTCTACGGCCGCGGCGATGCCCGGATGTCGAGCGCGCCCGATTGCAAGGTCAATTGCCTCGCTGCCTTGGCCGATGCCGTGGCCGGCAAGACCAAGCGGGTCCGCGATGTGGTGGGCGATGACAGCTTCTGGCCCGACCAGCGGTGGTCTCCCGGGATGAGCTGGAACAACATCGGGACCGACAGCGGCACCGCCGTCTCCGCGCTCAACCTCGACGACAACGAACTGCGGGTCACCGTTACGCCCGGCGCAGCGGGCCAGCCGCCGAAGCTGGAAGGAGCGGACTACTACACCGTGGCCAACGAGGCGCGGACTGTTGCCCCTGGCGGCAAGACCACGCTGGTGCTGGAACGGCCGGTCAACGGCATGACCCTGCGGCTCCATGGCGATATCCCGGCGGACGCCCAGCCGTGGACCGACCGCATCGGGATTGACGATCCGGCCCATTACGCTGCCTGGACCTTCAAGCGAATGCTGGAAGCGCGCGGGGTCAAAGTGACCGGCAAGGTTCGGGTCTTCCATCGCCCGGTCGGCTATTATGACCAGCCGCGGGAAAATGGGCCGAAGTCTCTTGACGCGCCATTCGGCTACAGGCCCTTTGCCGAGTTGACCCCGCCGCCGCTGGCCGAAGACATGGTCACGATCAACAAGGTCAGCCAGAACCTGCACGCCCAGGTCCTGTTCCGGCGGCTGGGCGATCTGCAGGGGACGGGATCGGAAGAGTGGTCGGTCCATGCGCTCTACGCGATGCTGGACAAGGCCGGAGTGCCCCGTGCAGGCTATGACTTTTCCGATGGCTCGGGCATGTCGACTTACAACCGCGTCAGCCCGCGCGCGGCAATCGCGCTGCTGCGCTGGATCGACAGCCAGCCGTGGGGGGCGGCCTGGTATGCTTCGCTGCCGATCGCCGGGCGTGACGGAACGCTGAAGCGCCGGTTCATCGGCACGCCGCTCGAAGGCAACCTGACCGCCAAGACCGGCACGCTCAACGCCACCAACGCGCTGTCGGGCACGTT
>CAZNII010000151.1:0-4317 GCA_964573075.1 uncultured Novosphingobium sp.
GACAGCCACAACGCCTGGGCCTTCGACCTCGATCGCAAGGGCCAGCGGGTCGGGGTGGAAATGGCCGGCCATTCGGTCACTTCGCCCGGCGCGGAAAGCACGATCCGCTGGCGCGGGGCCGATGCCCTCGCCGCCGATCTGGTTACCCGCAACAGCCAGCTCAAATGGTGCGACACCGCCCGGCGCGGTTACCTTGCGCTCGAGCTGACCCCCAAGGCGGCCAGCGGCGAATGGCGCTTCATGTCCACGGTGCGCCAGCGCGGCACGGCGCTGGCCGGGACCAAGAGGATGACCGTGCTGGCCGGCCAGCGGCGGTTTACCCCTTCTTGACGGCCTTGCGCTAAGGCCTTGGCGATGAGCGCGAAATTGCATCGACTGGCCACCTGGTTCGCCACTTCCCGGCAGGCGCTGATCCTGATCTGGGTGCTGTTCCTGGTGCCCCGGGCGCTGCTGATCCTGCTTGATGTCCAGCCCTGGTCGGATGCCGCCTATTACTTTGAGCGCGCCGGGGAACTGGCCGCCGGGCAGGGCTACATCTCGCCCGAAGGCCAGCCGACCGCGTTCTGGCCGCCGGGCTGGCCGATGGCGCTGAGCCTCGCCTTCGCGCTGTTCGGCCAGTCTGTCGCGACCGTCGGGCTGTTCAACCTGGCCTGGGCCGGGCTGAGCGGCGTGCTGGTGCTGCTGCTGGCCCGCCGGATTGCCGGATCGGAGCTCGCCGCGCGGCTCGCGCTGCTGCTGGTCGCGCTCTATCCCAACAACGCCGCCTATGTTCCGCTGGCGCTGACCGAGGTGTTCTATACCGCGCTGCTGCTGGCGATCTGCTGGCTGCTGGTCGAGCTGCGCGATTGGCGCTGGCTGGTCGGGGCGGGGCTGCTGCTCGGCCTTGCCAGCCTGGTCAAGGCCCAGACCCTGGTGGTGGTGCCGCTGGTGTTGGGCATTGCCCTGCTGCGCGCGCCGAAATTCTGGCAGGCGGTTCCCGGCACGATCGCCCGCGGGCTGGCGCTGGGCGCGCTGGCCGGTGCGGTGGTGTTGCCGTGGAGCCTCAGGAACGAGCGGGTGCTGGGCGAGTTCGTGTTCGTTTCGACCAACGGCGGGGTGACGCTCGCCACCGGCAACAATCCCAGCGCGACCGGCGGCTATGTCGATAACGATCCGGCCTATCTCGCGCTCCAGGCCCGCAAGGACCAGCTGGGCGAGATCGCCTTCGATGCCGAAGCCAAGCGGCTGGGGGCGGACTGGATCAAGGCCAACCCGGGCAGGTTCCTGGGGCTGATGCCGGTCAAGTTCTTCAAGCTGTGGGGCCCCGATGGCGAAGCGGTGTGGAGTTACGAGAAGGGCGCGCCGGGCTATCCCGCCCATGCCGGGCTCTACAAGGCGGTGCGTCTGGCCAACCAGGCCTGGTACTGGATGCTGCTGGGGCTGTTCGCCCTCGCCGCGGTGGTCCAGCTGCGCCGCCGCTGGCGGGGGCCAGAGCCGCTGTTCGACTGGTGGTTGCTGCCCTATGGGATCGCCGCCTATCCGACCGCGATCTGCCTGGTCTTTTCCGGCCAGACCCGGTTTCACTATCCGGCGATGCCGTTCATCGCGATCAGCGCCGCCTGGCTGCTGGCCGAATGGCTGAAGCCCCGCGACGCCGAATTGGTTGAGCCTTAACCCTTGCCGTGCTAGGCGCGCCGCCATGCACAGGGCAATCGCCTCTTCGCTGACTACTACTACCACCCCGGTTCTCCCGGGGCTGGCCGCTTTCGCCTGAGGCAAAAGCGCGCCGCCACCCGGGTTCGGGTGGCTGGCGTTTCCTCCCGAACCTGCCGACAGAAAACGCCGCCCCTTCCGGTGCGCCCCGGCTTGTGCCATGGCGCCCGGCAAGCAAGACGAGAGTGAGCATGTCCGACCAGTACAAGATCAGCCTGCCCGATGGTTCCGTCCGCGAAATGCCGGCCGGATCCACGCCCGCAGACGTCGCCCTGGCAATCGGCCCGGGCCTGGCCAAGGCGGCGCTGGCCGCGCGTGTCGATGGCGAACTGGTCGATCTCACCCGCCCCTTCACCGGCGATGCGCAGCTGGCGCTGGTGACCAGCCGCGACGAGGCCGATGCGCTCGACCTCGCCCGGCACGACTATGCCCACGTCCTCGCCGAAGCCGTGCAGGCGCTGTTCCCGGGCACGCAGATTACTTTCGGGCCGAGCACCGACGACGGGTTCTATTATGATTTCGCCCCCGCCGAGCGACCCTTCACCGAAGAGGACCTGCCGGCGATCGAGGCCGAGATGCGCAGGATCATCCAGGCCAACAAGCCGCTGCGCCGCGAGGAGTGGAGCCGCGAGGCGCTGATCAGCCGCTGGAAGCAGCAGGGTGAGAGCTTCAAGGCCGAATGGGCCGCCGAACTGCCCGAGGGCGAGCCGCTGACGGTCTATTGGTCGGGCGATGACTGGCTCGACATGTGCCGCGGGCCGCACCTGCCCAGCACCGGCAAGCTCGATCCCCAGGCCTTCAAGCTGACCCGCGTGTCGGGCGCCTATTGGCGCGGCGACCAGAACAACGCGATGCTGAGCCGGATCTACGGCACCGGCTGGCTCAACAGGAAGCAGCTGGAGGAACACCTCCACCGGCTGGAAGAAGCCGCCAAGCGCGATCACCGCAAGCTGGGCGGAGAGATGGACCTGTTCCACCTGCAGCAGGAAGCCCACGGATCGGTGTTCTGGCACCCCAAGGGCTATCTGATCTGGCGCGAGCTGGAAGCCTACATGCGCCGCGCGATCGACGCGGCCGGCTACAAGGAGGTCAAGACCCCGCAGGTGATGGACGCCCGCCAGTGGGAACAGTCCGGCCACTGGGGCAAGTACCGCGAGAACATGTTCGTGATCCCCGATGAAGTGCCCAACACCGAGGACGAGGGCCCGGTGGTCTCGGGCGAAGCCGACTGGATGGCGCTGAAGCCGATGAACTGCCCGGCCCACGTGCTGGTCTATCGCCAGGGGATCAAAAGCTACCGCGACCTGCCGCTGCGGATCTACGAGAACGGCTGCTGCCACCGCAACGAGCCGCACGGCGCGCTGCACGGGCTGATGCGGGTCCGCCAGTTCACCCAGGACGACGCCCACATCTTCTGCCGCGAAGACCAGATCGTGGCCGAGGTGCGCGCCTTCTGCGAACTGGCCGACCGGATCTACAAGGACTTCGGCTTCACCTATTCGATCAAACTGGCGCTGCGCCCGGAAAAGCGCTTCGGCAGCGACGAAGTGTGGGACCTGTCCGAGGCCGAGCTGCGCAACGCGGTGATCGAGGCGGGGCTGGCGACCGAAGAATACGGCTGGGAGGAACTGCCCGGCGAGGGCGCGTTCTATGCCCCCAAGCTCGAATGGCACCTGACCGACGCGATCGGCCGTACCTGGCAGGTCGGCACGATCCAGTCCGACCGCGTGCTGCCCGAACGGCTGGATGCCAGCTACATCGGCGAGGACGGTGAAAAGCACCGCCCGGTGATGCTGCACCGCGCGATCTTTGGCAGCTACGAACGCTTCATCGGGATCCTGATCGAGCACTTCGCCGGCAAGCTGCCGACCTGGCTGGCCCCGGTCCAGGCCGTGGTGGCCACGATCGTGTCCGATGCCGATCCCTATGCCGCCGAAGTGGCCGAGCAGCTGAAAGCCGCCGGGATCCGGGTCGAGACCGACGTGCGGAACGAAAAGATCAACTACAAGGTCCGCGATCACAGCCTGAAGAAGGTTCCGCACCTGCTGGTGGTCGGCAAGCGCGAGGCCGAGGAAGGCACCGTCGCGCTGCGCACGCTGGGCGCGGAACACCAGAAGGTCATGCCGCTGGCCGATGCGATCGCGCTGCTCACGGGTGAGGCGACACCGCCGGACCTGCGCTGATCTTGCTGGGGGGGCTGACCGAAATCCAGATCGGCGTCGCGGTTGCGGCGGCGCTCGGCGCGGCCTTTGTGCGCGGGCTCGCTGGGTTCGGCATGGCGATCCTGCTGGTGCCGGTGCTCGGTCTCGCCGTGCCGCCGGCCGAGGCGGTGGTGGTCGCGAACTGGCTGGGGCTGCTGATCGGGCTGGTCGGGCTGAGGAAGATCATCAATGCCAGCGAGCGCAGCGCATTCACCATTTCCGCGGTGGCCGTGGCGGCGACTCCGCTCGGGGTCTGGCTGCTGGCGGTGACCGATCCGGCGCTGGCCCGGTTGCTGATCGCGCTGATCGCCTTGGGCGCCTTCCTGCTGGTGCTGCTGCCCAAGAAGCCCGCGCACTATGCCCCCGGCGCGGTAGAGACCGGAGCGACCGGACTCGCCTCGGGGGTGCTGACCGGCTTTGCCGG
>CAZNII010000152.1:0-1750 GCA_964573075.1 uncultured Novosphingobium sp.
GACTGGGAAAGCCCGACGCTGGGCGCCTGGGGGCTGGGCTGGGAGGTCTGGTGCGACGGGATGGAAGTGACCCAGTTTACCTATTTCCAGCAGATGGGCGGGTTCGATTGCAAGCCGGTGGCGGGCGAGCTGACCTACGGCCTGGAACGCCTGGCGATGTACATTCAGGGCGTCGACAACGTCTACGACCTGCGCTTCAATGATGCCGGCGTATCCTATGGCGACGTGTTCCTTGAAAACGAGCGCCAGCATTCGAAGTGGAACTTCGAAATCGCCGATACCGATCAGCTCTTTCAGGGCTTCCGCAATGCCGAGGCCGAGTGCCAGCGCTGCATCGAAGCGCAGGTTCCGCTCGCCGCCTATGACCAGGCGATCGAGGCCAGCCACCTGTTCAACCTGCTGCAAGCCCGCGGGGTGATCTCGGTCCAGGAACGCGCCAGTTACATGGGCCGGGTCCGTGATCTCGCCAAGGGCAGCTGCCAGGCCTGGATCGAGACCAACAAGGACCAATGGGCCAAGGACTATCCGGAGTGGTCGTTGTGAGTGACTTCCTGCTTGAACTCCGCTCGGAGGAAATTCCCGCCCGGATGCAGGCCGGCGCGCGCGCCGATCTGGAGCGGCTGCTGCGCAAGGCGCTGGATGATGCCGGGGTGCCCCTAGGCGAGGTTACCGTCTGGTCCACCCCGCGCCGCCTGGCCCTGATCGCGCGCGACCTGCCGGCCGCCACTGCTGCGGTCAGCGAAGAGCTGAAGGGGCCCCGGGTCGGCGCTCCGCCGCAGGCGCTCGAAGGGTTCCTGCGCAAGACTGGCCTTGCCGAGAGCGACCTGATCGAGCGCGACGGGGTGCTTTTCGCGGTGATCGAAAAGCCGGGCCGGGCCACCGCCGAAGTGATCGCCGAGGCAATCCCCGCGCTTATCCGCGCCTTCCCCTGGCCCAAGAGCCAGCGCTGGGGCGCGGCCTCGATCAGCACCGAATGCCTGCGCTGGGTTCGCCCGCTCTCTGGGATCGTCGCGCTGCTTGGCGGCGAAGTCGTGCCGTTCGAGATCGACGGGATCGCCGCTGGCCGGACCACGGTGGGCCACCGCTTCCACGCGCACGGCGAGATCGAGATTGCCGGGGCCGGCGACTATGCCGAAAAACTGCGCGCCGCACACGTGATCGTCAATCACGAGGAACGCCAGGACCTGATCCGCGAGGCTGCCGCCGCTGCGGCCCATGCCGAAGGGCTGGTGCTGGTCGCCGACGAGGGGCTGGTGATCGAGAATGCGGGGCTGACCGAATGGCCCGTGCCGCTGCTCGGCCGGTTTGACGAGGCGTTTCTTGATGTCCCGCCCGAAGTGATCCAGCTGACCGCGCGGACCAACCAGAAATACTTCATCTGCCGCGAACCGGCGGGTGAGGGCGAGGAACAGGGCCGCCTGGCCAATGCCTTCGTCTGCACCGCCAACATCGTTGCGCTTGATGGCGGGGCGGCGATCGTCGCCGGCAACCGCAAGGTCCTCGCCGCGCGCCTGTCGGATGCGCGGTTCTTCTGGGAACAGGATCAGAAGAAGCTGCTGAGCGAGCACGCCGAAAAGCTTGGGCGGATTACCTTCCACGAGAAGCTGGGCACCGTAGCCGAAAAGGTAGAGCGGGTGGCCAAGCTGGCCCGCTGGCTGGTGGAGGAGGGGATTGTCCCCGGCGCCGATGCCGATCAGGCCGAACTGGCCGCGCGGTTGTGCAAGGCCGATCTGGTCACCGAAATGGTCGG
>CAZNII010000152.1:1850-4309 GCA_964573075.1 uncultured Novosphingobium sp.
TTGCGCTTTCCTACACGCCCGAACCGGCCGAAAAGGCGCTGATCGACGCGCTCGAGGCGGCCGGACCGAAGGCCGCCGCCGCGGTGGAGGGCGAGGACTTTGCCGGGGCCATGGCCGCGCTGGCCAGCCTGCGCGCGCCGATCGACGCGTTCTTTGAGCAGGTCACTGTCAATGATGCCGATGATCAGAAACGCAAATTCCGCCTGGCGCTGCTTGCGCGGCTGCGCGATGCGGTTCACGGCGTGGCCGATTTCTCGCGGATCGAGGGCTAGGCGCGGCAATTTTTCTTTTTCCGAAATCCGCAAATCCGCCCAATCGGGCAATTGGTGGTGGATTTCCGCGAAATAGGGCGTGTTGGAATAAGCGGACACAGTGTCAACTGTGTCAACTTCATGGTTCAGGAAAGTGACTGATCGGATGAACGCGCAGGTCTATACCTTCGGCGGCGCAGCCCGCAACGAAGATCCCCGCAGCCGCGATAAGACCATCGTCGGCGGCAAGGGCGCGAACCTGGCGGAAATGGCGGGGATCGGCCTGCCGGTGCCCCCCGGCTTTACCATCACGACCGAGGAATGCGTCCGTTACCTGGCAGAAGGTGGGGATTTCTCCCAAAGCCTGCGCGCCGAAGTGGCCGCGGCGCTGGCCCATATTGAGCGTTCGGTCGGCAAGAGGTTCGGCGATCACGGCAATCCGCTGCTGGTCTCGGTCCGCTCGGGTGCGCGGGTCTCGATGCCGGGGATGATGGACACGGTGCTGAACCTGGGGCTCAACCACCAGACGGTAGAGGGACTGGCCGCCAGCAGCGGCGACGAGCGCTTCGCCTGGGACAGCTATCGCCGCTTCATTCAGATGTACTCCGACGTGGTGCTGGGGATCGACCATCATCTGTTCGAGGACGCGCTGGAAATCGCCAAGGAAGACCTGGGTTATTACGCCGATGTCGAGATGCAGGCCGATGACTGGCGCAAGCTGGTTGCCGAGTACGAGGGGATCGTCGAGGAAGCGCTGGGCCAGCCGTTCCCGCAGGATCCGGTCGAGCAGCTGTGGGGCGCGATCCGCGCGGTGTTCGATAGCTGGGATTCGGATCGGGCCAAGGTCTATCGCCGGCTCAACGACATTCCGGGTGACTGGGGCACGGCGGTCAACGTCCAGGCGATGGTCTTCGGCAACATGGGCGATACCAGCGCCACCGGCGTTGCCTTTACCCGCGATCCGGCGACCGGCGAAAAGGCCTATTACGGCGAGTGGCTGGTCAATGCCCAGGGCGAGGATGTGGTCGCCGGGATTCGCACCCCGCAATACCTGACCAGGGCCAGTCGCGAGCGCGCCGGGGCCAAGCCGCTGTCGATGGAAGAGGCGATGCCCGCCGCATATGGCGAACTCGCCGCGGTGTTCGAACTGCTCGAAAAACACTACCGCGACATGCAGGACATCGAGTTCACCGTCGAACGTGGCCATCTGTGGATGCTCCAGACCCGTTCGGGCAAGCGGACTGCCAAGGCGGCGCTCAAGATGGCGGTAGACATGGTCGGCGAGGGGCTGATCGACGAGGAGACCGCAATCCTGCGGGTCGATCCGATGGCGCTCGATCAGTTGCTGCACCCCACGCTCGATCCCTCGGCTCCGCGCGATGTGCTGGCCGCCGGTCTGCCGGCAAGCCCGGGCGCCGCCTCTGGCGCGATCGTGCTCGATGCCGATACTGCGGAAAAGCGGGCGGAAATGGGCGAGGCGGTTATCCTGGTGCGGGTTGAAACCAGCCCGGAGGACATTCACGGGATGCACGCCGCCAAGGGCATTCTGACGGCGCGCGGCGGGATGACCAGCCACGCCGCCGTGGTGGCGCGCGGAATGGGCCGGCCGTGTGTTTCGGGCGCTTCGGCGGTCTCGATCGACATGGCCGGGCGGACGTTGCGGATCGGATCGCGTGAGCTCAGGGAGGGTGATCAGATCACGCTCGACGGGACGACCGGCGAAGTCATGGCTGGACACGTTCCGACGATCGAACCCGAACTGGTCGGCGATTTCGGGGTGCTGATGGGCTGGGCTGACCGGCACCGGCGGATGAAGGTCCGTACCAATGCCGAGACCCCGGCTGACTGCCGCACGGCACGCCAGTTCGGCGCCGAGGGTGTCGGGCTGTGCCGGACCGAGCATATGTTTTTCGACAACACCCGGATCGCCGCGGTGCGCCAGATGATCCTGGCCGAGGACGAGGCCGGACGGCGCGCCGCGCTGGCCCGGCTGCTGCCCGAACAGCGCGCCGATTTCCACGGCATATTCGAAGTGATGGCGGGGCTGCCGGTGACGATCCGGCTGCTCGATCCGCCGCTGCACGAATTCCTGCCCCATGCTGACACCGAATTCGCCGAGCTATCGGAAGCGATCGGGATCGGCATCGACACGCTCAAGCGCCGCGCCGGGGAGCTCTATGAATTCAACCCGATGCTGGGCCATCGCGG
>CAZNII010000153.1:0-4147 GCA_964573075.1 uncultured Novosphingobium sp.
GCCACAAATGGGGAGGTGGATCGTCCGCAGGACGAGACGGAGGGGCTTTGGACGCCCGCGTCGATACCCCTCCGTCAGCCGCCTTCGGCGTCTGCCACCTCCCCATTTGCACTGCGTGAAAATGGGAAGGAACTTGCCAGCCCGACCGGGAAGGACCTTCAGGTTCGATCCTGCCAGAACAAGCCCTAACCAGTCACCGGCAGGGTCAGCACGAAGCAGGCTCCGCTTGCGCTTTCCGCCAGTTCCAGCTCGCCGCCGCAGCCTTCGGCCAGTGCGCGGGCGATCGGCAGGCCAAGGCCGGTGCCGCCATGCTCGCGCTTGCTGGTGAAGAACGGGTCGAACACCCGCACCCGGTCGGCTTCGGGCACGCCGGGGCCGTTGTCGGCCAGCGACAGGCGCAGCGCCTCGCCTTCGATCGCGGTCCCGATCGTCAGCTCGCTCGCCCCGGCCTGGCGGGCATTCTCGATCAGGGTGGCCAGCACGGTTTCGAGCGCGGCCTCCTCCATCGCCACTTCGGGCAGACCTTCGGGCAGGTCGGTGCGGATCGCGAAATTCGCTCCGCCATGGGCATCGGCCAGCCGCGCCAGCACCGGGGCCAGCGCGCTGCGGGCATCGCCGCCGGGGCGGCCCATGTCGGCCTTGGCCAGCTCCATCAGCCGGCTGACCAGCCGCGACAGACGGTCCGCATCGCCTTCCATGTTGGACAGGAACTGGGCCCGCTCGGCCTCGCTCATGCTGGCGGCGTGGTCCTGCAGCAGTTCGATCCCGCCGCGGATCCCGGCCAGCGGGGTCTTGAATTCGTGGCTGAGGCTGGCGGCGAAATCGCGCAGGTAACGCCCGCGCTGCTCGATCGCCGCGGACATCGCGGTGAAGTCGCTGTAGAGCCCCTGCACCTCCTTCACTTCCAGCGTCGGGTGGCGCAGCCAGGCGCTGCGCCCGCCGGCCAGCGCCCGGGTCGCGGCGGACAGCCGTTCGAGCGGGGTGACGATCGCCCGGGCCAGCACCGCGGCGACCAGCACCAGCAGCGCGAAGATCGCGCCGACCCCGATCGCGATCTTGCCCCAGTCCTCCCACATTCCGCGGAACAGCGCCGAGGGCGAGCGCGAGACCAGGATCACCCCGACCACCTGGCCGTTGACCACGATCGCGCGGGCATGGTGCAGGCGGATGTCGGTGGCCCGGCTCAGCCAGTTGAGCAGATAGCCATGGTCGTAGCTCGAATTGGCCCGCAGCACGGTTTGCGCGCCTCCGGCCAGGGCTGCGCGCACTTCGGGCAGCATGCCCAGCGACAGGCCGATCTGCCGGCCGCTGACCATCGTTCCGTCGCGGTCGGTGAGGACAATCGAGGCGAGCGTCGCGGCCTTGGTTTCGGCGATTGCCGGCTCGATCCGCCGGGCGGCCTCCAGCGCGGCCGGATCGGGCGGGGCACTGGCCGGCTCGGCCGGGGGGCGCTCGGGCAGGATCGTGGTCGAGCGCAGGTCGATCCCCGTCGTGATTGCCGCTTCATAGGGGTCGATCCGGCTGGCGGCATATGGCGCCGCCGGCTCCGGCGCGATGGTCGGCCGGGCGCCGGGCCACACCAGCGCGGTGCTGGCGGCCAGCGCGGCGGCCTGGGCGCTGACTTCGGCCTCGGTCCGGCGGACCAGCGCGTTTTCGTAAACCCGCAGGCTCAGCGCCGCGACCCCGGGCAGGGCGGCGGCGAACAGCAGCACGGTCAGCAGCAGCCAGCGCAGCCGCGGTACCGGCCAGAGCCGCCGCGCCAGCGGGCGCAGTGCAATGACCAGCCGGCGGATCAGGCGTCGCCCTCGGAATTGCCGGCACAGGGACCCAGCCGATAGCCGACCCCGGCCCTGGTCTCGATCACGTCGGCCCCGCCGGCCTCGCCGAACTTGCGGCGCAGGTTGCGGATGTGGCTGTCGATGGTCCGGTCGGTGATCGCAAAGCCCGGCCCGTGCAGCTGGTCGATCAGCTGGTCGCGGCTGAGGATCCGTCCCGGGGCCAGTGCCAGCGCCTTGATGATGTTGAACTCACTGACGGTCAGCGCAACTTCGTTTTCGCCCCAGTGCGCGGTCCAGGCTTCGGGATCGAGCCGCAGCCGGCCCCGGGCGATCGCCCCGGCCGGGGGGCCATCCTGCGCCGGACGGGGGGCTGAACGGCGCAGGATGGCATTCGCGCGGGCCACGACCTCGCGCGGAGAGAAGGGCTTGGTGACATAGTCGTCGGCACCCAGCTCGATCCCCAGCACCCGGTCGAACTCGTCGTCGCGGCTCGACAGGAACAGCACCGGCAAGTCGCCGCCCGCGCGCAGCCGGCGGCAGACCTCGAGCCCGTCCATCCGGGGCATGTTGATGTCGAGCACGACCAGATCGGGGGCCTGGCGGGCCACGGCCGCCAGCGCCTCTTCCCCGTCGCCCGCCTCTTCCACCGCGAAACCCGCCTTGTCGAAGGCGAAGGCCAGCAGCTGGCGGATATGCGGGTCGTCATCGACCAGAAGGATGCGGCGGGTCATGGCGATCATTGTCGCGGTTTCTCTTGGCAGGTCAATCGACATAGCGGTCGCAGAGCTCCTGATAGGGCACCGGCTGGTTGGCCCTGGGGCCGAGCAGCGCCTCGACCCGGGCGAGGCGGCGGTTGTCGAGCAGGGTCCAGCCGCCGCGGTCACGATCGAACCGGATCTGCTGCTGGATCCGCCAGCGCAGGCTGGCCGCGGCCTGGCCCAGCGCGCTGCCGGGCTGGCGCAGTTCCAGCTCGGCCAGCGGGACCAGCGCGGAGCTGCCCAGCTCGTTCAGATAGCACCAGTCAAGCTGCGCGCCGGTCCCGTCGATCTCGCGGGCATGGGCCAGGTTCCAGCGCGCGGCGATCGTCCCGGTGTCGATCAGGCACAGCGCGAACAGTAGCGCCGCCGTGCTCGCAATGTTGGCGTTGATCAGCCAGGCGGCGCTCTTGCCCCTGAGCATGCGGACCAGCACCAGCACCAGCCCCGCCGCGACCAGCCCCATCCAGGCCAGCGCGACGATCCGCAGGCTGGTCAGGTCATAGCTGTCGACATAGTCCCAGGTGCGCAGCATGGCCGATCCGACCAGGAACAGGTTCTGCCCGATCCAGACCATCACCAGCTTGCGGACCAGCGGGTTTTCCGCGGTCTGCGATCCGGGGCGCAGCGCGACCAGCACGAAGCCGGCGGCGAGCAGCGCGGTGACCAGCAGCGGATAGGCCCCGCGATGGGCATAGTCGGCCAGCGTCATGTCGCCCGGCAGCTTGACCCCGCCCCACAGGAACGCGCTGTCCATCACGTTCTGGGCCAGGAACAGCGCGTTGAACAGCACCAGCGAGAGCGTGACCGAGGCGAGGCTGACCCCGGGCAGGGCCTTGTCGCCGCGCCCGTCGAAAGTGCCCAGCAGGAACCGCGGCGGGCGCGGGCGCAGCACGCCCCAGGTGACCAGGCCGGTAAAGCTCCACAGCATCAGGCGCAGGATCAGGGTCTCGTCGGGCCGGGGCAGGTCGAGCGCGGTGAAGAACTGCTCGATCAGCGGATTGGCCTGGGCGAACAGCGCCAGGATCACCGCCGATCCGGCCAGCGGCAGGGCGAGCGTTCGCAGCCAGTAACGCAGCCCCATCCCCTGGGCCGGGCGGCGGCGCTTGATCCGGGCCAGCTTGCCCAGATCGATCAGCGGGCCGAACAGCGATTTGAAGCCGTGCGCGAATAGTCGCTGGAACCAGCGCCAGCCGTCGTCGAACCGGGCCGTGCCGGGCAGCAGCGTCGCCAGCCCGATGCTGACCCAGAACAGCAGGAAGGGCAGCGGATGCGGGTCCCAGGCCATGGCGAAGGCGGCATAGCCGGCCAGCACCAGCGCCGTGAGCGCGCGCCGGTCACGCCGCACCGCCGGTCGGGTCAGCGCCAGAGTGGCCACGATCCCCAGGCCGACCAGCCCAAGCGGCCCCATGTATTCCTCGCGCTGGATGAACAGCCAGTCGGCCAGTCCGATCACCCCCAGCGCTCCGGCCGATTTCAGCGCGAAGGCCCCGTCCCAGCGCCTGCCCAGTCCCTGCATCTGTCTGCCCTCCATTGAACTTGCGGCGGTTCTGGCGCTCTGGCGTGGAGGCGATGACGGGGCCCGAGTGGAATTTGCTTGGGATTGGTGTGCAG
>CAZNII010000154.1:0-4102 GCA_964573075.1 uncultured Novosphingobium sp.
ATGTAGAACGGCTTGGCGACGAAGCTGTGAAACGCCAGCACCGCCAGCAGCATCAGCGTCAGTCCGCGGATCTCGCCGACCCAGTCGATCTTCTCCCTGGCCGGTGCCGGGGCGTCGCCGGACTGGGCAGTCACTTCCGCCGGAGCGACGGGCAGTTCGGCGGTGGGTTCGGGGGAACTTGCTTCGGTCACAACTTGCGGGCCTCGATGACGACAAAGGCCTGGGCCCATGGATGGTCGTCGGTTAACGTCAGATGGATTACCGCTTCGTGCCCCTCTGGGGTGATTGCGGCAAGGCGGGCGGCAGCGCCGCCGGTCAGGTGCAGGGTAGGGGCGCCGGACCGCGCGTTGACCACACCGATGTCCTTCATGAACACCCCGCGCTTGAACCCGGTGCCGACCGCCTTGGAAAAGGCCTCCTTGGCGGCAAAGCGCTTGGCCAGCGTGCCGGCCTTGGTGAAGGGCCGCGAATTGCCCTTGGCTTTCTCCACCTCGGTGAACACGCGGTTCTCGAACCGCTCGCCCCAGCGCTCCAGCGAGTTCTGGATGCGGTCGATGTTGCAGAGGTCTGAGCCGATGGCGAGGATCATGCGCGCGCCGCATCCATCAGTTCGCGCATCTTCAGCACGGCCGGTTCCAGCCCGCAGAAGATCGCCTCGCCGATCAGGTAGTGGCCGATGTTGAGTTCCGCCAGATCAGGGATCGCGGCGACCGGGACGACATTGTCATAGGTCAGACCGTGCCCGGCGTGGGGCTCGATCCCCTCGGTCGCAGCGAGCGCGGCCATCGCGGTCAGCCGCTCGAGTTCGGCCTGGCGGGCCGCGCCGCTGGCGTGGGCATATTCGCCGGTGTGCAGTTCCACCACCGGCGCGCGCAATTTGACCGCGGCCTCGATCTGGCGCGGCTCGGGGGCGATGAACAGGCTGACGCGAATTCCGGCATCGCTCAGCCGCTGGACCAGCGGGTAGAGCCGGTTGTGCTGCCCGGCGGCATCGAGCCCGCCCTCGGTGGTGCGCTCCTCGCGCCGTTCGGGGACGATGCAGGCGGCGTGCGGCCGATGGCGCAAGGCAATTTCGAGCATCTCCTCGGTCGCCGCCATTTCAAGGTTGAGCGGCAGGTCGGTCGCCGCCTGGATCCGGGCGAGGTCTTCGTCGCGGATGTGGCGGCGGTCTTCGCGCAGGTGCGCGGTGATCCCGTCGCCGCCGCAGGCCGCAACGATTTCCGCCGCGCGGACCGGATCGGGATGATCGCCGCCGCGCGCGTTGCGGATCGTGGCAACGTGATCGATATTCACGCCGAGGCGCAGGCGATGGGTCACGGCTTTGCGCGGCTCCCGGGCTTCACAGCCTCGGTCCCGGCCAGCGCTGGAGGCAGTTCGTCAGGCGCATAGGTCGGAAAGTTGATGGCGATCAGCGGGAAGAACGGAACCCCCATGTCGACCGACCCGGCAGAACGGTCGACCAGCGACGCCGCCGCGATCACATCGCCGCCGGCTTCGCGGATCGCGACCATGGCTTCCTTGCCGGACAGGCCGGTGGTGACCACATCCTCAACCATCAGCACCTTTTCGCCAGGCTCCAGCTCGAACCCGCGGCGCAGTTCGAAGGTCCCGGTCGGGCGCTCGACGAACATGGCCTCGACTCCGAGCGCACGGCCCATTTCGTGGCCGATGATCACCCCGCCCATCGCCGGGGAAACGACCTTGGCGATATCCTTTTTGATCTCGCGCGGGATGCGCGCGGCCAGCGCCATGGCCAGCCGGCTGGCCCGCATCGGGTCCGCCAGGACCCGGGCGCATTGCAGGTAATGTGCGCTGTGGCGGCCCGAGGAGAGCAGAAAATGCCCTTCCAGCAATGCCTTGCTTGCCCGGAACTCGGCCAGCACCTCTTCATCGGTCATTTGTCGAAATCGCCTTTCACCAGAATTTCATGCCCATGAAGGGGCCGTCATTGAGCACTGTCAAAAATTCCCCTAGAGGCGCTTGAGGTGCCTCGCAAGCGCGCGTATAGGCCCGGTGAATCCGAAACTCCCATGGGGGCGGGAGGGGGCGTTTTTTGGGGCTTCCACCGGCCGGGACAGCAAGAGCAAGAGGGACGATGACAATCGGCAAGACTGTCCGCACTGCGGAACGTGCGATCAAGGCAATCGGGCTATCGCTGGCCCTGTTCGCCGCTCCGGCAATGGCCAGCGCGGCTCCGGCTGCGGAAAAGGCTCCGGCCGAGGCGACCGCCACCGACGCGGCCGCCGCTGCTTCGCCCGCAGCGACTGCCGCGGCGCCCGCAGCCGCCGCTCCGGCTGCCGAAGCGCCCAAGATCGATCCCAACGATCCGCACTTCAAGGTTGCTCCGGGCAAGTACACCCCGATGAAGCCGACCGCGGGCAAGGGCATGCCGGTTCCCGGCGCCTGGGACGTCCAGACCCAGTATTCGCCCAACGGCCACCAGGCCAAGGCGATGCACGACAACTTCCTGATGCCGGTGATGATCGCCATCACGATCCTGGTCCTGGTCCTGCTGCTTTACGTGATGGTCCGCTACAACAAGCGCGCCAACCCGGTGCCGTCGAAGACCAGCCACAACACCCTGCTCGAAGTGCTGTGGACCGGCATCCCTGTGCTGATCCTGGTCGTGATCGCGGTGCCTTCGGTGGCGCTGATCAAGAAGCAGTACGAACCGGCGCCGGAAAAGGCGATCACCATCAAGGCCACCGGCAGCCAGTGGCTGTGGACCTACAAGTATCCCGACAACGGCGATATCGAGGTGATCTCGACCATCCTGACCGATGAGCAGGCCGACGCCGCCGGCGAACCGCGCCAGCTGGCGGTCAACAACCGCCTGGTGGTTCCCGCCGGCGAGCCGATCCGGCTCCAGACCATCGGCGCCGACGTGATCCACTCGTTTGCAGTGCCCTCGCTGTGGTTCAAGATCGACGCCGTTCCGGGCCGGATCAACGAGCGCCAGCTGATCATTCAGGAACCGGGCGTCTACTACGGCCAGTGCTCCGAACTGTGCGGGGCCAAGCACGGCTACATGCCGATCGTGATCGAAGCCCTGCCGCGCGACGAGTTCAACCGCTGGGTGATCGAACAGGGTGGCAAGATCGACGGCGCGCCCGACGCGCCGGCCGCCGCCCCGGCCGCTCCCGCTGCCGCTCCTGCCGCTGCCGCCAAGCCGGCTGCCTGAGCTTCTTAGAATCAAACGGACAAAGGTTCGAAACCCATGGCCACCACCGCCGACCACTTCCAGGCCCATGACGATCATGCTCACCACGATCATGATCACAAGCCGGCCTTCTTCGCCCGCTGGTTCATGTCCACCAACCACAAGGACATCGGCACGCTGTACCTGATCTTCGCGATCTGTGCGGGGATCATCGGCGGCGCGATTTCGGGCGTGATGCGCCTCGAACTGGCCCAGCCGGGGATCCAGTACCTCGGCACTGTCGCCTCGCTGCTCGGGACCGAAAACCCCAGCTTCGAAGCCCAGCTGCACCTGTGGAACGTGCTGATCACCGCGCACGGCCTGATCATGGTGTTCTTCCTGGTCATGCCGGCGATCATCGGCGGGTTCGGCAACTGGTTCGTACCGATCATGATCGGCGCGCCCGACATGGCCTTCCCGCGGATGAACAACATCTCGTTCTGGCTGACCGTGGCCGGCTTCATCTCGCTGCTGCTCTCGGCCGTTGTGCCTGGTGACGCGGTGGGCAAGGGCGCGGGGATCGGCTGGACCGCCTATGCGCCGCTCTCGACCACCGGGGCCAAGGGCCCGGCGGTCGACTTCGCGATCTTCTCGCTGCACCTTGCCGGTGCCGCCTCGATCATGGGCGCGATCAACTTCATCACCACCATCTTCAACATGCGCGCACCGGGCATGACGCTCCACAAGATGCCGCTGTTCGTGTGGTCGGTTCTGGTTACCGCCTTCCTGCTGTTGCTGGCGCTGCCGGTCCTTGCCGCGGCGATCACCATGCTGATCACCGACCGCAATTTCGGCACCACCTTCTACAGCCCGGCCGGCGGCGGCGATCCGATCCTGTTCCAGCACCTGTTCTGGTTCTTCGGCCACCCCGAAGTGTACATCATGATCCTGCCGGCCTTCGGC
>CAZNII010000155.1:0-3949 GCA_964573075.1 uncultured Novosphingobium sp.
CCGGCATGGCCCGGCCCTTCGAGCAGTTCCTTCCACCCGGCCGGAACCTGCGGCACTTTCGAGCGGCGATAACCGATCCCCAGCGCCATCCAGGTATAGGGTACCGAATGGAGGTTGCCGGGGTCATACGGCATGTCGTTGAACGCCGCCTCGAGATTGCCGAGATTGGCTAGGCGGGTCTTGCTGAGCGGGGCGAGCAGCCCTTCGCGCACCATCCGCTCGACCCACGGGCTGGACGGCACGACCAGATCGAAACCGTGCTTGCCGGCCTTGAGCCGGGCGTAGAGATCTTCGTTCGAAGCGATCGGGGTGACCGTCACCTCGATGCCCGTGGCGCGCAGGAAATCGGCCAGGGTGGTCTCGCCCAGATAGTCCTGCCAGATCGCCAGCGACAGCCGCGAACCCTCGCCCGAACAGGCCGCCAGCGCGCCGGCACCGATCCCGGCCAGGGCCATGCCCTGCAGCATCCGGCGGCGCGAAAGGGCAAAAGGCGGGAGAGTGCTCACGCCGCTCTTCCTAATCCCGCGGTGGGGCAAGGGGAAGCGCACGATTGCCCTTGTCCCAAGCCTTTGGCATAGCTTGGCAATGGACGATCGGGACGAAGACGCGGGGCTGGGCCTTTCGCGCCGGGCCAAGGGCTGGGTCGCGGCGGGCACAGTGCTGGTCGTGGTGGCGCTTGGCGCCCTGATCCTCAAGGCCTTCGCGCCCAACTTCACCGCCAGGGCAGTGGAATCCGTCCTGTCGACCTTCACCGTCACGATCACCACCCCGCCGCCGCCACCACCGCCCCCGCCTCCGCCGCAAGAAGCCAGGGCCAAGGACGAGGAAGGCGCCGCCGGCAAGAAGGCGGTGCCCAAGGAAACCAAGGCGCCGCCGGCCAAGATTCCGATTGCAAAGACGCCGGCCCCGGCCGCGAGCTCGACCGGCAGCGCCAACACTTCCGGCGCGGCCAATCAGGGCAGCGGCACCGGCGCGGGCGGAACCGGCAACGGCACCGGTGGCGGCGGCGCGGTGACCAAGGCGGTGCACGTTTCCGGCCAGATCAACAATGCCCGCGATTTCCCCGTTCCGCCCGGCGGGCGCGAGGCGCGGGTCGGCAAATCGGTGATCCTGGCGCTGACCGTCGCCCCCAGCGGGCGAGCCACGGCCTGCCGGGTCTACAAGTCGAGCGGCTTTCCCGATACCGACGCCACCGCCTGCGTGCTGGCGATGCAGCGCCTCCGCTTCAAGCCGGCAACCAACGCCGCGGGCGATCCGGTGACCTCGACCTTCTACTGGCAGCAAAAGTTCTTTTTCTGAGGCAAGCCAGGGCGGGCCTTGCGTGTCGCGGAACAACCCAATCACACCCTCGTCGCCCCGTGCTTGACACGGGGCTTGGCTAACCTTCGTGCGGTTCAGCCCCCCCGCTTGCCGGATACCACTGTTCCCACAGGTCAAGCCAATCGGGATTTTCCGCCTCGATCAAGGCGAACTTCCATTCCCGCCGCCACTTCTTGACCAGCTTTTCACGGGCAATCGCCGGTTCGATCTCCTCATGCCGTTCGGCATAGACGAGCCGGAGTTTCTGGAAATCGGCAACGTGGTTCGAACCGGCGCCTTCGCGATGCTGCCACACGCGCCGGGTCAGGTCGGCTGTGACGCCGACGTACATCCCGCCGCGATAGCGGTTCGCCATGATGTAGACCCAGCCGCCCTTTGCCATTCGGGCATCTTGCCAAACGGGATGAAGCAAGAAAAGCCAAGCCCCGTGTCAAGCACGGGGCGACGCAGGAGTGGTGAGGCAAGGGGGTTCTTACCCCAAAGTCTCACTCCTTCATGCAGGAATCGCCCCGCAGCCTAGGGCTGTTGCGTCACCCGGATCATGCTGGTGTCGTACCCCAGCGCCCCGGCGGTGGCGATAAGTTCGGCGAGTTTGGCCTTGCCGGGCGTGGCATCGCGGCTGAGGATCCACAGGTAGCGGCCCGAAGGCTCGCCCACGATCGCCCAGGAATAGTCCTCGGCCCGGTCGAGCACCCAGTAATCGCCATAGAACGGCCCGAAGAAGCTGACCTTGAGCTTGGCTCCGGTGGCGGTGTCGACGATCTTGGCGCGGCCATTGGCGTCCTTGTAGCTGCCATCGGCCTTGCGGCAGCGGTTGAGGACCGAGATCTTGCCATCCTCGCGCAGGGCATAGTCGGCGGTCACCCCTTCGCAGTCCTTCTGGAAGGCCTGTTCATAGCGCGCCAGCTCGTACCAGCGGCCGAGGTAGCGGTTGAGCTCGACGTTCTTGGCTGGCTGGGGCACGGCCGTGTTACCGACCGGGTGCTTCGAGAAAGCCGCCGCGCAGCCCGACAGGGCGAGGGCGGCAAGGGCGATGGCGGGGATCAGGAGCTTGCGGTTCATGGGGGCATCCTTTGCGGGGGCAAGCCTGAACATAGGATTGCGCAGCGCTTTGCACAGCCCCTCGGGCGGGCTAGACCCGGCGCATGATCGCCCAGACCATCCAGCTCGCGCTTGCCCCCGTGTTCGTCCTGGTGGCGATCGGCAACATCCTCAACCTGCTGTCGAGCCGGCTTGGCCGGGTGGTCGATCGCTCACGCCATCTGCAGGAACGCCACATGGCCACCGAAGGCCCGGATCACGACGAAGTGGTGGCCGAGATCCGGATGATCGACAAGCGGATCCGGCTGATTACCCGGGCGATCCGCCTGATGGTGATCAGCGGGCTGTTCATCGGCACCACGGTGGCGGTGCTGTTCCTGGAGGAGCTGGTCCAGTTGAACCTGCAGCGGATCGCGGCCGCCACTTTCTTTGTCGCGGTGGCACTGCTGATGTGGGCGCTGGTACTGTTCCTGCGCGAAACCCAGGTTTCGGCCCAGCAGCTGCGCATTCCGCGGATGTATCTGGAGCTATAGGTCCTGACCCTAGGTCAGCAGCTTCTGCGCCTTCTGCTCCACGACCCCGCGGATCATCGGTTCGACGAAGGACAGCGCGGCGGGCAGGGCGATTTCGAACACCACCCGGTCTTCGGCCACGTCGATATGGCCGCGCACGGTCTGGCCCATCGCCGCAACCTGCATCGCCATGCGGTCTTCCTGCGGCCAGTCGATCGTCACGTCGGCGCCGCCCGGAAACAGCCCGGCCATCTCGCCGCTGCGCTCCCTCAGGCGGCGCTTGGCCTCGTCCTTGCCCAGCTTGTGCGGGATCGGCACGCGCATCAGGGCCTGCCTCCGGGTTCGCCCGGCGCCTGGTCGATCGCGTCGCCGTACTTGTAATCGAGATAGCGGGTGGTGATCGCCAGATTGTCGATCGCGCCCACCGCAAGCTGGCGGGTGATCGAATCGATCTCGTCGCTGATCGTCTTGAGCCCGCCGATGAACTGCTGGTTGGGATTGGTCCCGGCGCGGTCCTCGTAACGCAGGCCTTCGGGGATCTTGCGATAGCCCTCGATCACATTGGGCAGGTGCTCGCCCACCAGCTTGCGCACTTCGGCGGCCTTGGGGTGGTCCTGATCGACATCGACCAGCTGGGCGGCCAGCCCGTCGAGCTGGAGCCCGATCTGGTCTACCAGCTGCACCGCCGGCGGCGGCAGGGCGCGGCGCTGGGTTTCCAGCCACAGCTCGGTCCGCCCGACCAGCGCATGCACATCGGTGCTGGCCGGGTTCAGATCCTCGCGCGTCGGCATCCTGAAGCGCGGGTACTTGCCCAGCAGGAACAGCGCCGCGGCGCTGGCCGCAACGCCGATTGCCAATCCGGTGAAGCCGATTCCGCCAATGATAGGGCCAACAATCGCCAGCCCCAGCCAGATCACTGCGCCGGCCACCGCGATGTTGCGGACCTTGCGCCAGTAGTGCCCGGCCCGGATCCGCGCCGCGCCCGCGCCGATCGAGCGCCGCCGCCCGCCGGCGCGCTGATCGACCAGCACGCGCCGCGCGGCGCCGATGATCTGGTCCGACTGGTGGGATTCGCC
>CAZNII010000156.1:0-3929 GCA_964573075.1 uncultured Novosphingobium sp.
GCCTGATAGATCAGTTCGCCGCGAAAGCCGGTGATCTTTGAACGAATCAGGCGAATGTCGCCCGAATAGCGATCCGGTTCGATCTCGATGCCCTTGTCGGTCGCATCCCAGCCTTCGCCATCGCTGGTCCGCGCCGGCCAGGTATAGACCGCACCCTGGGGGATGCCGCCGTCGAGCGCGATGTCGATCAGGGTGACCCCAGGCCGGTCGGCATAGTCGGCAGGCTCGATCGTCGGGCACCTGACGAAGATCGCGCCGCCGCGCCAGACCATCTGCTGCCCGGTGCTGGTCGAGTTGACCACTTGCCAGTTCGCTTGCCGGTCGCTGCCATCGAAATGGCGGAAGATCAGCCGCGTACCGCCATGACAGGTCGAGCGCAGCACCAGCGGAGTCGAGATCACGATCGGCCGACCATCATAGAAGTGCTGGCCGATCAGTCCGGCCGGATCGCTGGTGCGAACCGGGCAATGCAACCGATAGGTCTTGGCCGTGAAGAGTACTGTCTTCACCCCGATCGCTTCGGCATAGGCAATCGTTGCCTGGATTGCGGGCTGGTCGTCCGCCAGGCCGTCGCCTGCCGCCCCGCCCAGTTCCACCGAAAGGGACCCCGCAACGGGCAAGGCGCGGAAATAGCGTCCATTGGCGGTCTGGCCAACAAAGCGCGGATGGGCTGCAAACAGAGCGGCATTCGCAAGGCTGTCCGCGACATAACTGGCACCAGCCACGCCCTTGGTTGTACGTCCGCTGGTGACGACGATATCGGTGTTGGCGTTGATGTTTTGGCTCGCGAACTGGGAAAACAGGAAATCGGCCATTCAGGGCTCCTGACAGGATGAAGGGGGTATTTGCTCAGGCTTGGGCGGCGATCAGCGTCGGGATTGCCTTCGCAACGGCGCGCGCGACACGGCCGGCGAAATAGCGATGGCCTTCCATCGTCGGATGAGCGCCATCGGTTCCGGTCACCCAATCGCGGTTGCCATCGCCGATTGCCGCGCCATCGCGACCTGTCCCGGAAACCCAGGGATCGGCAAGGGTGTCGATGTAGACGACATTGCGCGGAAATTTGGCGGCCGCGGCCTGCTTGGCGGCATTGATGGTGAGGTGCGCGGCCCCGGCATTGCTGCCGATGATCGGCCCGGTCATGAAAATCACCGTCTCCGGCTTTGCCGCCAGGACCTTGCTCAGCCAGGTTTCGACCAGTGCCTGGATTGTGGCCTGGCCGGGATTGAGCGCCGCGTCATTGCCGCCGCCCATCTCGATGATCACGTCCGGAGCATTGGCAATCACATCGATATCGACGCGTTCGTTGAACCACGAACGGTCATGGACAGCCGGTGCCATCCAGCCCGAACCGCCGACCCCCGAAGACCAGGTATCGGACTGACCCAGAAGGTCGCCGATCAGCGCCCCTTGCGCGCCATAGGGATAGCTGTCGATGTTGGTGGCATCGACCACCGTGGCGAGCATTGAATCCCCATGCAGCAGCACACGCAGCGCATCGCCCTGAACCCAGGGGTACGGCTTGTAGAGATTGGTGGTCCGGATCCCGACAAATGCCCCGACCGAAGCGAATTCGAGCTCATAGTGGCGGTCCTTGCGGTCGGCTGCGGCACCGCTGCCCCACGTCACCGGGATGTAGCGCAGCAGACCGTTGCCGCCGTTGCCGAGCACGCCCGAATAGGCCAGCTTGCCGTCGACCTTGAGGCGGAACCCGCCGCCGACGCCGGCCCCCGACATCTGGATATAGAGTTCAAGGCTGGGCGCGGCACAGACAAACCGGACCCGCGACCCTGGGCCCTGTTGCGGGTTCAGGGCCGGATCGGTGCCATTGCCCACCCGCGAGGTGACCGCCTTGTAAAACTCGGTGTTGGGAAAGATGGCGTTGGGACACTGCCAATTTCCTCCCAGAAAGGTGAATTTGGCGGCGTGAAGCGGGTTGCCGCCGGTCGCGACCTGCCAGGTGGTACCGGTGGCGATCGCGCTGGCGCTGAGCGGAGCGCCGATGGTCGGCAGGACCGATGCCAGCGCAGGCGGATTGAAGTCCGCCTTGGCGATCGACGCGCGCAGGGTGTTGAGGATTCGCAGGCGCTTTTGCCGTGCGATTTCGGTGGCCGCGAGACCGCGGGCGACGATATCGAGCGCCATCTTACTGCGCCACCCGGTAAGTCAGCGAACCCGAGCCGAGCACGATGTCGAGATAGAGTGCCGCACCGGCAACGGTTTCCTGCCAGACCGGTTCGCAGCAATTGGCGGTGAACTGGCCCCAGGCCTGGCCTGCGGCAGTAAGCGGAAGCTTGGTGGTGCCGCCATCGGTCGTGCGCAGCAGCCTGACCGTGCCCGACCAGGTTCCGGAGAGCGAGAGCAGCACGGGCTTGTCGGAACTGGGGGCGAAGGGGCCGACAATCTGCGAACTCGCCGCAGTCCCTGCGAGAGCGGCAGGTGCCGGGATGCTGACCGTGCTGACCGGCAGCGGCTTGTCGGCGGACACCGGAGACAGGGTTGAATCGGCTTCGGCAAAGCCGATCGCGCTGACCGGGGCGTAGGCCGCCGGGGCAGAAACGGGAATGGGATTGGGCATGGCGGATTCTCCGGGAAGTGAAGAATCGACCAGATAACCATAATGGTTATTGTAGGAAAGATAAATAACCAATATCACGCTTGGCCGCGGTGGCGTGAAGCTTTACCTGCAGCCAGGAAAGGGCCGCGTCGGTCCGGAAGCAGGATTGCAGAAGAGTGGATCAACCGGGCTTCGTCTGTGCGGTCAATGGAAGCCGCGATGCCTATCAGGTTCCCTTGGCGCTTTACCAATCCGGGCAACTCGCACGCTTCGTCACCGACTACTACGCCCCCGATACTCCACCGGCCTGGCTTCCGGGTGCCATGGCCCGGCGCCGCAGCCCCCTGTTGCCCAAGGCAGCGACGGTCGGGACGCCGCTATGCTTTACCGCCCAATATGGGGCGGCCCGGCTCGGATTGCCGATGAACCGCATTTTCCCCCATACTGACAGGCTCTTGGCCGACCACGCCGTCAGGCAGGCAAAGCGGCTCGGCGCGCACCTTTATTGCTATTCGTCCTATTTGCCGCGGGCCGAGCGGATCCCGGCGGGAATGCGGGTGGTGGATTTTGAATATCACCCGCTTCCGGGACTCACCATGGACCTGCTGCGCGAGGACGCCGGGCGTTATCCTGAGGTGGCCTGGTCTTTTGCCAGGGAACAACGACTGGAACGGGTCGAACAGGTCACCGAAAGCTGGAAACACGCCGATGCCGTGGTCTGCGCCAGCCGGATGACGGCGCGCTCGCTTGAATTCGCCGGGTGCGAGGCCGAGCGGATCACGGTCGTCCCCTATGGTTTTGAGACCTCGACCGCAGCCAGGGCGCGCTTGCCGGGCGGCCCTGCCCGGTTCCTGTTCGTCGGCCAGGGCGTGCAGCGCAAAGGATTGCACCACCTGTTGCGGGCCTGGCGCACGGTCGATCCGGCGCGGGCGCAGCTGACCCTGGTCTGCTACGCAATCGATCCGGGCATAGCCGAACTGGCCGATCAACCCGGCGTTCGCTTGCTGGGGCGGCAGGAACGGGCCGCGCTCGATGCACTGATGCAGCAGGCTCAGGTGTTCATCATGCCCTCGCTGATCGAAGGATTTGGTCTGGTCTATCTCGAGGCCTTGGCCGCCGGGTGCCACGTGGTCGGGACTGAAAACACCGGCCTGCCGGACCTGCCGCTCGGCCCCGATGCGCGGACACTGGTGCCCAGTGGGGATATCGAGGCCCTGGCCGCGACGATCGAGCGACTGATCGCCCGGCATGAAGCCGGGGGCTTCGATGCGCTGGCGATCGCCTCGGAGGCAAGGCGCTGGACCTGGGCGGATTTTCGCGAGCGGATTGCCGATCACGCGCGGACTGTTGCTGCCGGCTAGTCCTGCTGGCG
>CAZNII010000157.1:0-3891 GCA_964573075.1 uncultured Novosphingobium sp.
ACCGTGCTGGTCTGGACCAAGGAACTGGCCGGCAGCGACCGCGCCGCAATCGCCGCGCTGGCCGTGGCACTGGCCTGCGGGCTGTCGTGGTTCTTTTCGAAAGTGGTCAGCTTCTCCAGCAAGCCGACGGTGGCGAAAAGCTCGAGCCAGAGCCAGTCCTGATCAGTTTGACTGGAGAGCCCGGCCGGCCCTGATCCTTCCCATTTTTGGCGAAGGCCACAAATGGGGAAGTGGCTCGTCCGCAGGACGAGACGGAGGGGCTTTGGACGCTCGCCTCGATACCCCTCCGTCAGCCGCTTCGCGTCTGCCACCTCCCCATTTGCACTGCGTGAAAATGGGAAGGAATCGGTCTGCGCGACCACTCCCCAAGGTAAAGTGCGTTCTGGTCCAATCCAAATGGACCGAATCCAGTCGCTTCCGCGCCGCGCCCCACAAACAGAAAGCCGCGCCAACCCTGAAAGGCTGGCGCGGCTGATCTTGCGACCCGGCCGCGAGGCGTGCGGCATGTGGGTCCCCGCTGGCGCGGGGAGCGCGGGTCTTAGTTGACGGCGTCCTTGAGGCCCTTGCCGGCCTTGAACTTCGGCTGGGCCGAAGCCTTGATCTTCATCGGTTCGCCGGTGCGCGGGTTGCGGCCGGTCGAGGCCTTGCGCTTGGCGACCGAGAAGGTGCCGAAGCCAACGAGGCGCACTTCGTCGCCCTTCTTGAGAGCGCCGGTGATCGCGTCGAACACGCCTTCGACAGCCTTGGTGGCGTCGCTCTTGGTCAGACCGCTGGCGTCGGCGACTGCGCTGATCAGATCGTTCTTGTTCATGTCGGGAACCCCCTACCTTTCTTGTGTTTGGAAAACTTGTGAATCGCCTCAAAAACTGGGCGGAATTGAGCGACTTTTGCCGGGCCTGTCAAAGCCAAACCGTTACGGAAACGCGCAATTATCCACGATTCTCGGCCCTTTTCGCCAAATCGAGGCGCACTCGCGCCGGTTCGCTGCCGGCAACCGGGGCCAGCAGGACGAAAAGCCGTGCGATTCGCTGCGTTGCAGCAAGATTCAATGGGCCGTGGCAGCAGTCCCGGAGGCGCCATGTCCGCCTGCAGCTGGCTGGCTGGCAAGGTCGTCTTCCTCGCTCCACTCGATCGCCGCAAGCGGTTCGGTCAGCGCCAGGGCCAGCACTTCGTCGACGTGGGCCACGGGGACGATTTCCAGCCCCTCCTTCACGTTGGCGGGGATCTCGGCCAGATCCTTGACGTTCTCTTCGGGGATCAGGACCAACTTGATCCCGCCGCGCAGCGCGGCGAGCAGCTTTTCCTTGAGTCCGCCGATCGCCAGCACCCGCCCGCGCAGCGTAACCTCGCCGGTCATCGCCACGTCCTTGCGCACCGGCACCCCGGTCAGGGTCGAAACGATCGAGGTGACCATGCCGATCCCGGCGCTGGGGCCATCCTTGGGCACCGCCCCTTCAGGCAGGTGGATGTGGATGTCCTTGCGGGCGATCAGGCTGGGCTTGATCCCGTAGGCCGGGCTGCGCGCCTTGACGAAGCTGAAGGCGGCCTGGACGCTTTCGTTCATCACCTCGCCGAGCTTGCCGGTGGTCTTGACCCCGCCCTTGCCCGGCACGGTGACGCTCTCGATCGTCAGCAACTCGCCGCCGACCTCGGTCCAGGCGAGGCCCGTGACCGCGCCGACCTGGTGCTCTTCCTCGGCCACGCCATAGCGGAACTTGCGAACCCCGGCGAAGTCGCCAAGGTTCTCGGTCGTAACGGTGACGGCCTTGGTCTTGCCTTCGAGGATCTGGCGCAGGCTCTTGCGGGCCAGCTTGGCGATTTCGCGCTCAAGCGTGCGGACCCCGGCCTCGCGGGTGTAATAGCGGATCAGGTCGCGCAGCGCCGCCGGCTCGAGCGTGAATTCGCCCGGCTTGAGGCCGTGAGCCTTGATCTGCTTGGCGATCAGGTGACGCGTCGCGATCTCGACCTTCTCGTCCTCGGTGTAGCCTTCGAGCCGGATGATCTCCATCCGGTCGAGCAGCGGCTGCGGCAGGTTGAGGCTGTTGGCGGTGCAGACGAACATCACGTCCGACAGATCGTAGTCGAGCTCCAGATAATGGTCCTGGAACTTGGCGTTCTGTTCCGGATCGAGCACCTCGAGCAGCGCCGAGGCCGGATCGCCGCGGAAATCCTGACCCAGCTTGTCGATCTCGTCGAGCAGGAACAGCGGATTGCTGGTCCCGGCCTTCTTGAGGTTCGAGATGATCTTGCCCGGCAGCGAGCCGATGTAGGTGCGGCGGTGGCCGCGGATTTCGGCCTCATCGCGCACCCCGCCCAGCGACTGGCGGATGAATTCGCGGCCCGTCGCCTTGGCGATCGACTTGCCCAGCGAGGTCTTGCCCACGCCCGGCGGGCCGACCAGGCACAGGATCGGCCCCTTGAGCTTGTTGGTGCGGGCCTGGACCGCGAGGTATTCGACGATCCGATCCTTGACCTTGTCGAGCGCATAGTGATCGGCGTTGAGCACCGCCTCGGCCGCGGGAATATCGCGCTTGAGCTTGCTCTTCTTGCCCCACGGCAGGCCGAGCAGCACATCGAGGTAGTTGCGGATCACAGTCGCTTCGGCGCTCATCGGCTGCATGGTCTTGAGCTTCTTGAGCTCGGCATTGGCCTTGGCGCGGGCTTCCTTCGACAGCTTGAGCTTGTCGATCTTGTCCTGCAGCTCGGCAACCTCGTTGGCTTCCTCGCCATCGCCGCCGCCCAGTTCCGACTGGATCGCCTTCAACTGTTCGTTGAGGTAATATTCGCGCTGGGTCTTTTCCATCTGGCGCTTCACACGCCCGCGGATCCGGCGTTCCACCTGCAGCACGCCGAGTTCGCCTTCCATGAAGGAATAGGCCATTTCCAGCCGCTTCAGCGGATCGCTTTCGCTGAGCAGTGCCTGCTTGTCGGCAACCTTGGCCTGAATATGCGCGGCGACCGCATCGGCCAGCTGGGCCGCGTCGGCGATTTCGCCCAGATTCTCGCCCGCCTCGGCCGGCAGCTTCTTGTTGAGCTTGGCGTATTCGGCAAAGGTTTCGACCACCGAGCGCATCATCGCGGCAACCTCGTTGCCCGAAACGCTGACCGGCTCGACCACGGAGACCTGCGCCACCACCATCTCGCCCGAACCGCCGTGTTCGATCCGCAGGCTTTCCAGGCTGGCGCGCTGCTTGGCCTCGACCAGCACCCGCACGGTGCCGTCGGGCAGCTTGAGCAGCTGCAGGACGGTTGCGATCACGCCAATGTCGTAAAGGTCGTGCTCGACCGGATCGTCGCAGCCCGGATCGAGCTGGGCGAGCAGGAAGATATCCTTGTCGCCCTCGGAAGCCATCGCCGCCTCAAGCGCGGCGACCGACTTTTCGCGTCCCACGAACAGCGGCACGACCATGCCGGGGAACACGACAATGTCGCGCAGGGGAAGCAGCGGGTAGAGTTTCATGTCTGATCCGTCTCGGCGGGAGGATTCCCGCATTTGTTCCCGCATATGGGATCGCCCTGCCGCAGGCGCAATGGCGCTTCGTCGCACTCTTGTGGAAGAGGACGCTCGGTTGCGATCCGACAATTGGCCGGGCGATGCGCTCCGGCATGGCCTGTAGAACCCGCCAGACCGCCAATCGGTCCCGACAGCGGATCGCGCTGCGTTGAACTCCGGTTGCCAAGCGCCGGACCGGAAAGCAGGATGCGGGAAAGCCAGCAACAGGGGATTCGTTTCATGCGCAAGATCGCGATCGCGGCACTGGCCGGTGCCATGGTGCTTGCCGTTCCTGCCCTTTCCGAGACGACCAGCGAACGCCAGACCGTGATCACGGCGGCGCGCTATCTCGACGTGCAGACCGGCAAATATGTCGAGCATCCGGCGATCTTTGTCGG
>CAZNII010000158.1:0-3861 GCA_964573075.1 uncultured Novosphingobium sp.
ACGATCGCGCGGGCCGGCCAGCGCCATTCCGGCACGCGTCCCGCCGGGGTCATGTTGCCGTCGATCAGCGCTTCGCAGTGCTGCCCGTCCAGTTCGGCCACCAGTGCGGAAACCGCGCGGGTCATCGCCAGCATGGTCGCGGCGAAGATGTTGATCCGGTCGATCTCCTCCACCTCGACCACGGCCACTGCCCAGCGGCAACTGGCCTTGATCTGCGGCTCGAGCGCGGCGCGGCGCTTTGCCGAGAGTTTCTTGGAATCGTCGAGCCCCTCCAGCGCTTCGGGCCCCAGGACGCAGGCTGCCGCCACCACCGGCCCGGCCAGCGGACCGCGCCCGGCTTCGTCCACGCCGATGACCAGCGCTTTCCCCTTGGCAAGAACCGGGCAATCGCCAGTATCCGTGGTCATGCGCAACAAGCTCCTGATCGCCCTATCCCCCCTCGCCCTGATCGCCGCAAGCTGTGGGGCCGGCGCGGCTGGGGATAGCCGCAAACCCGCCGCAGCCGATGTGGTGGATGCCTTCAAGGTTGAGGTGCTGGGGACGTTCAATGAGCCCTGGGCGATGGCGGTGCTTCCCGATGGTTCAGGCCTTGTGACTGAACGCAGCGGTCGGCTCAAACTCTGGTCTGCAATGGCCAAGCCACGGGTCATCCTCAATCAGAGCGTGGATTATGGCGGCCAGGGCGGCTTTGGCGATGTCATTCTGGCACCTGACTTCAAATCCGGAAAGCCGCCCACAATCTATCTGAGCTGGGTTGAGGCTGGCCCGAATGATACCCGCGGCGCGGTCGTTGGCCGCGCGACTTACCTTGATCTGGTCGATGGTCCCGGCGTGTTCGAACCCCAGATCATCTGGCGCCAGACCCCCAAGGTCACCGGTCGCGGGCACTATTCGCACCGGCTGGCTTTTTCGCCCGATGGCAAATACCTGTTCGTTGCCTCGGGCGAGCGGCAGAAGTTCTCGCCGGCGCAGGACCTGTCGAACAACCTCGGCAAAATCGTCCGGCTGGGTCTCGATGGCACCCCTGCCCCCGGCAATCCCTTTGCCGACAAGGGCGGCACTTCGGCCGAGATCTGGTCTTACGGTCACCGCAACATCCTTGGCCTGCAATTCGACGCCGAAGGGCGGTTGTGGGATCTGGAGCATGGCCCGGCCGGGGGAGACGAACTCAACCTGGTCAAGCCGGGGCAGAACTATGGCTGGCCGCTGGTTTCGGACGGCGATCACTACAACGGCACACCGATCCCGCGCCATGCGACCCGCCCCGATCTGGCCGCCCCGGCGATCAGCTGGAACCCGGTGATCGCGCCGGGCGACTTCATCTTCTATTCGGGCAGGATGTGGCCCGAATGGAAGGGCCAGGCGCTGATTGCGGGGCTTGGCAGCGGCGGGCTGGTGCGGGTGCGGATCGATGGCGAAAAGGCCATCGAAGAAGCGCGCTATCCGCTGGGCAACCGGATCCGCGAGATCCGCGAGGCGCCCGATGGCTCGCTCTATCTGCTCGAAGACGGCAAGGGCGGCCGATTGCTGCGGCTTTCGCGCAAATAGCGCCTCTCCCCCGTTCGCCCCGAGCGAAGTCGAGCGGCCGACCGGCAACGCGTGTCCCTCGACTTCGCGCGGGACGAGCGGGTTTGCGGGATTTTGCATCGACATTCGCGGCCCCGCGCCCTATCGGCGCGCCCGCAATGACCGAAACCGCCACCCTGATCCCGCTCGACAATGTCGATCCCGTGCTGATCGAAGCGCTGCTTGATCGCGCCTTCGAGCCGGAGCGGCACAAGCGCACCGCCTACAAGGTCCGCGACGGGGTGGACTGGCTGCCGGCGCTGTCGTTCGCGGCGATCGATGGCGAGCAGCACCTGGTCGGCACGATCCAGTGCTGGCCGGTGGCACTGACCGACGGCGAAGGCCGCGCCCACCCCATGATCATGGTCGGCCCGGTCGCGGTCCTGCCCGAACACCAGGGCCAGGGCTTTGGCCAGGCGCTGATGACCGCCAGCCTCGCCGCGCTCAGCCCCGATGCCCCGCTGCCGCAGGTGATGATCGGCGATCCCGAATACTATGGGCGGTTCTGGGGTTTCACCAATGCCCCGACCGGCGAATGGCGCCTGCCCGGCCCGTTCGAGCAGCGCCGCCTGCTGGTCCGCTGCGCCAATCCGGCGGTCCTGCCCAAGGAAGGCATGCTGGGGCCTTGGCGCGGCTAGGCTGATCTGGCATCGCGGTTTCGTGCCCTACGAACCGCCCCCCGATCTTGCCAGCCTGAGCCTTGCGGAAATCGCCGCGCTCAATGCCGCGCGCAAGCTGCCGCCGGTCGATCAGTGGGACCCGCAGGTTACGGGCGACAGCCTGATGACGATCAAGGCCGACGGGCGCTGGTTCCATGACGGCGGGGAGATCCGCCGCCCGGCGATGATCCGCGCCTTTGCCGGGCTGCTGCGGCGCGAGGCGGATGGAGGCCACTGGCTGGTCACCCCGCACGAAAAGCAGGCGATCGCGGTGGAGGACGCCGCTTTCATCGCCACCGACGTGACCCGCACCGGCGATGCCCTGGCGTTCCGGCTCAACACCGACGAGGTGGTGCTGGCCGGGCCGGAGCACCCGCTGACCGCGCGCGGCGATGCCGATACGCCGGCGCTCTATCTTGCGGTGCGCCACGGCACCGAGGCGCGGATCAATCGCAGCACCTGGCTGCAACTGGTCGAACTGGCCGGCGATGACCTGACCGTTGCCAGCCAGGGCGCCCGCTTCTCGCTGGTGCCGGCATGAGCCTGGTCGAGCGCCTGCGCCGGCTCCACGCGGAAGGCCACGCCCGCGAGATCGAGCATCGCGACGAGACCGGCTTTGCCGGCACCGAACTGCGCTCGGCCGCGGTGCTGGCCGCGATCACCGCGCGTGAGGACCGCCCCGGTTTCCTGCTGATCCACCGCCCGTCCAACATGCGCAGCCACCCGGGCCAGGTCGCCTTCCCCGGCGGCAAGATCGATCCCGGCGAAACACCAGAGGAAGCGGCCCTGCGCGAAGCCTGGGAAGAACTGGGGATCCACGAACGCGATGTGACCGTGATCGGCACCAGCGACATCTATTGCACCGGTTCGGGCTATGCGATCACCCCGGTGATCGCGGTGGTCCCGCCCGATCTCCAGCTCAATCCCAGCCCAACCGAAGTCGCCGCCTGGTTCGAGGCGCCGGTCGATTTCGTGTTCGACCGCGACAACCACGTGCTGCATTCGGGGTTTTGGCAAGGGCAGGAAAGGCGCTACATCGAGATCATGTGGCAGGAACACCGCATCTGGGGGGTGACCGCGGGGATCATCAGCAACCTTGCCAAGAGGATCGCGTGGTGACGCGCCTGCCACAGGCCGACTGGCTGGAGCGCGATGACCTGCGCGTGCTGGTGGGGGCGCTTGGCCCGGGCCAGGCCCGCTATGTTGGCGGGGCGGTGCGCGACACCTTGCTGGGGCTGGCGGTGAAGGACATCGACATCGCCACCCCGCTCGAGCCGCAGGAGGTGATGCGGCGGCTCAAGGCCCATTCGATCCAGGTGGTGCCGACCGGGATCGAGCACGGCACGGTTACTGCCGTCCTGCCCGGCGGGCCGGTCGAGATCACCACGCTGCGCCGCGACGTCTCGACCGACGGTCGCCGCGCAACGGTGGCCTTTGCCAGCGACTGGCAGGACGATGCGGCGCGGCGCGATTTCACCATCAACGCGCTCTACGCCGATCCAGAAACGGGCGAGCTGTTCGACTGGTTTGGCGGGCTGGACGACCTTGCCGCGCGGCGGCTGCGGTTCATCGGCGATGCCCGCCAGCGGATCCGCGAGGATCACTTGCGGATTCTGCGCTACTTCCGGTTCCAGGC
>CAZNII010000159.1:0-3829 GCA_964573075.1 uncultured Novosphingobium sp.
CAGTATCTCGGGCACTTGGCGCGTGACCGGGGCGGCTGGCCGCAATTGACCTCGACGCCGGCCAAAGGCATGGCGGCGGCAATGGACCAAGTGCCCTCCTGCCACCCCGGCCCGGCCCTGCTCGCCCACGAGGCGCGGGTGCGCCATGGTCCGGTTCCGCGCGAGCTGGCCGGCACCGCCGTGCCGCTGGGTTCGATGCTGCTGGAAGGCGATGCCTTCCTGATCCGCACGGTCTCCGGTTACGGCCTGTTCTACCGCAAGGGGGAAGGGGTTACGATCGAGCGCGATCCCGGTGCCGACCCGGCCGAGGAAGCGCTCTGGCTCAACGGCAGCACCTATGCGGCGATCGCCTCGATCAACGGTTTTCTGCCGTTTCATGCCTCGGCCGTTGTCCATCAGGGCCGGGTCCACGCCTTTTCCGGACCAAGCGGAGCGGGCAAGTCGACCCTCGCCGCCGCGCTGGGCCGTCATGGCTTGCCCTTGCTGTGCGACGATACCCTGGTGCTCGATGTCTCCGATCCCGCGCGGGTGCTGTGCCTGCCCGGGCACAAGCGGCTCAAGCTGTCGCCCGAGGCAATCGGCTTGACCGGGGCGCAGGCGCAAGAGAAGGTCGCGCCGATGATCGACAAGCACTATGCCGAGCCGGCCGGGGGAACGGTCAGGCAGGTCCTGCCGCTGGCCGGACTGACCTTTCTGGAAGAGGGCGAGCCGGTCGAATTCGCGCCGATTGCCGGGGCCCAGCGGATCGCCCGGCTGAACGACGATCACTATACCGCCGAGCTGTTCGCACTGGCCCGGGGCGAAGGGCTGGCTCAGCGCTTTGCCCGGATTGCCGCGATTGCCGCAGCCCTGCCGATGCAGCGCCTGACCCGCCCGCGCGATCCCGCGCGGTTCGATGAAATCACCGCGCTGGTCGCCGCGCGGATCAAGCAGGATGCCGCCGCATGACCCGCCCGCTATCCAAACGCAGCGCCACATTCAGCGAAACCGCGATCGACGGTGAGGTCGTACTGCTGAACCTGGCCGACGGCACGTTCTTTTCGCTGACCGGGACCGCGGCGGAAATCTGGCCGCTGATTGACGGCAGCCGCAGCCGCAACGCGCTGCTGGCCGAACTGGCGGCGCGGCACGGCGAACCGGCCGAGGCGATCGCGCCAGACCTCGACGCATTTCTTGCTCAGCTGGGCGCGGCCGGGTTTGTTTCGGCAGCGTGAAACCTGGCGGCTGCGGGGCCGCACGCTCGAAGCGATGGCGCAGCTGTGCGGGGCACGGTTGGCGATCCGCTTCGTCCCGCTGGAGCGTTGGCGCGGCCGACTCGGGCTGGCCGGGCTCGCTTCGGCAGCCGAGCAGGCCGAGGCGCGGCGGCTGGCCCGCCATGTCGGGCGCGGCGCCGCCCGCTTGCCGTTCGAAACCAAATGCCTGCCACAAGCAATCGCGCTGAGCCGGATGCTGTGCCGGCGCGGGATTCCCCATCGACTGACCATGGCCGTCCGCCCGGCCGCCGCGCGCGGCGGTGCCGACGATCTCCACGCCTGGGTCGAAGCCGCAGGAGCAATCGTCATCGGTGATTTGCCCGGCCCGTGGGCCGAACTGTTCAGCCTTCCGTAAGGCGCAAGGTGGTGGTTGCCTTTCGTTTGAAAATCGCCGATAATCGGGCAAATCGCTCGATCAGCCCATTCTCTTGGAGTATCCCGTGAGCAAGAACGAACAAGCCGCCAAGACCTGGACCAAGCCCGAACTCGTCAAGCTGGGCGAACTGAAGGACGTTGCGGGGCCGAATCCGACTCCGGTTCAGAACGCCAACAATTCCTGATCAGGCTTGCTGGCGCTCTGGCGTGACTGGGCGGGTTCGCCGCCGCGCCATTCTGCGAGAATTGCCGCTTCGTTGGGCCTGTTCGCCGGACAGGCGGCGGCCTTTCACGCCTCAGGCTCCACCGCCGCCGCTTATCTTCCCGCGCCACGCCTGAAGGCCCCGATTCGGGGCTGGCGCCCGCATCTCGATGCCGCTGGGGGCTGGGTCCTGCTCCACGGGCGGATCGACAACGCCGCCGAACTCGCCGCCAGGCTGGGCCTCGACACCACCGAGCCCCATGCGCTCTATGGCGCGGCGGTCCGGCGCTGGGGCGAGCTGGCCGACCGCGAGGTCATCGGCGATTACTGCGCGATCGTCGCCGGGCTCGACTCGATCCGCCTGGCGCGCTCACCCTGGAGCGCGCCTCCGCTGTGCTTTGCCCATTTCGACGGGCAGAGCGTTGCCGCATCCGTGCCCCGTGCGATCCTGGCGGCGGGCCTTCCGGCCGAGCTCGATCCGGTGAAGATGGCCGACAACCTCTATTTCAACCTGCTTGAGCGCAGTCGCGGCTGGTATCGCGGGATGCAGCGGGTGGCCCATGGCACGGTCGTTACCCTTGCCCCCGACGGCACCAGCCGCGTCGTGGACTTCTATGATCCGCGCGAATTGCCCGAAGTGCGGTTCCGCCGCGACGAGGACTATGTCGAGGCCGCCAGCGCGCTTTTGGCCGAGGCCACCGCCCATGCCTTGCGCGGGGCCAAACGGCCCGGAATCATGCTTTCGGGCGGGCTCGATTCGCCGCTGGTCGCAGTCGAGGCACTGCGCCAACTTTTGCCTGACCGACGCCTGCCTTCGTTCACCTTTGCCCCGCTCGACAGCTGGGGCGGCCAGGCCCCGCCCGATCTGATCGGCGACGAGCGCCCGTTCGTTCGGGCCTTCGCGGCTATGCACCCCGGGCTCGAGGCGCATTTCACCCAGAACGAGGACGTCCAGTTCGATTCGCATCTGGACACGCTGTTCACCGCGATCGGTTCGGCCCCCAACCACCTCTGCAATTTCTATGTCTACCATGGAGTCTGGGCCGGAGCCCGCGAAGAGGGCTGCGATCTCTTGCTGACCGCCGATTTCGGCAACCAGACCTACAGCAACGAGGCGCGCTGGGGCTTTGTCGAATATCTGCTGCGCTGGCGCTGGCGTCAGCTGTGGCTGGCGCTGCGCGAACGCCCCGGCGATAGCCGCTCGATGGGGCGCAAGTTTGCGGCGCTCAGCCTGCTGCGATTGCTGCCCGCGCCGGTTCGACGCGCGGCGCGCAAGGCGGTCCACCCCGATCGCGATCTGCTCAACGATCTGATCTCGATGCTACCCGGTCAGGAAATGAACGCAGCGGCAGAGCGCGCGCGCGCGTTCGGTGCGCTGATCGAGCACGAAGCCCCGGCAAGCAAGCGGCAATCGGTGCACTTCGAATACCTCTGGCGTGACTGCGAAGGGGCCGAAGTTCAGCAGGGCTTCGAGCAGGTCTATGGCCTGCGCCAGGCCGATGTCCCGGCCTACCGCCCGCTCGCCGAATTCTGCGCCGGGCTGCCGACCGACCAGTTCCTGCGCGATGGTACCGCGCGCTGGCTGGCGCGGCGGATGGCGCTGGGCAAACTTCCCGAGGCGCAGCGGACCAACACCCGGATGGGCTGGCACAATATCGACTGGCACGAGCGGCTGACTCCGCGGCTTGCCATGCTCCGCGCCGAAGCCGACTGGATCGCGGCCCAGCCCGATATCGCGGCACTGGTCGATCCGGCAAAGCTCCACCGGATCATCGACCGCTGGCCCGAGCGCTTCATCAATGAACCCGAGTCTTGGATTCCTCCTGCCGCGGGGCTTACCAGAGGGATCCTGGCCGCGCGATTCATCGCCCATGCCTCGGGGCGCAATGACCGTTGGAGCACCATGCTCGATGGCCAGGACTGACCTTCCGCGCCTGTACGACTGCGCCGCCCAGCGCGGGGCTGCGGCCTGGCTGGCGGTATTGATGGTTCTCGCCGG
>CAZNII010000160.1:0-3806 GCA_964573075.1 uncultured Novosphingobium sp.
TCAGCCCGGGGGTGCCCGGCTTGATCCACGGCCGCGCGCCCTTCTCGTCGCGGGCATAGGGCAGCAGGGTGCCGTCAGGACCGTTGCGCGTCGTCAGGAACCTGGCCGGGAACGGCTTGTAGGCCGAAACGTCGGGCACCGCCCACGGCTCTGCCGCATTGGCGATGTAGCCGTCGGTCAGCAGGATCACCGGGGTCATGTATTGCACCGCGATCCGGCAAGCCTCGATCGCGCAGTCAAAGGCATCGCCGGGGCTGCGCGCGGCGATCACCGGGATCGGGGTATCGCCGTTGCGGCCATAGACCGCCTGGTAAAGGTCAGATTGCTCGGTCTTGGTCGGAAGGCCCGTCGAAGGGCCGCCGCGCTGCGAGTTGACGATCACCAGCGGCAGCTCGGTCATCACCGCCAGGCCCATCGCCTCGGTCTTGAGCGCAATCCCCGGGCCCGAGCTCGAAGTCACCCCCAGGTGCCCGGCATAGGACCCGCCGATCGCGCTGGCGATCGCGGCAATCTCATCCTCGGCCTGGAAGGTGGTGACGCCGTATTCCTTCATCGTCGCGAGATAATGGAGGATCGAGCTGGCAGGCGTAATCGGATAGCCGCCGAAGAACATCGGCAGCTCGGCCAGCTGGCAACCGACCACCAGCCCCATCGCCACGGCTTCGGCACCGGTGATTGTGCGATAGAGCCCGGCCGGGGCCGGCACCGCATCCATGTGGACCTTGTGCAGCTGCCCGCCGATCTCGGCGGTTTCGCCATAGGCATGGCCGGCATTGAGCGCGGCGATGTTGGCTTCGGCCAGCGTGGGGTTCTTGCGGAACTTGGCATTGAGCCAGTCGTGCAGCGGAGCGCGATCGCGATCGAACATCCACAGCGCCAGGCCCAGCGTCCACATGTTCTTGCAGCGCAGCGCTTCCTTGTTGCCAAGCCCGAACGGCTTGACCGATTCCATCGTCAGCGCGCTGATATCGAAGGCCAGCACCTTCCACTTGGCCAGGCTGCCGTCTTCCAGCGGGTTCTCGGCGTAATGCGCCTTGTCGAGGTTGCGCCTGGTGAACTCGCCGGTGTCGGCAATGATCAGCCCGCCGGGCTTGAGCGCGCCGACATTGGTTTTCAGCGCCGCCGGGTTCATCGCCACCAGCACATCGGGCGCATCGCCGGCGGTGTCGATCTCGGTCGAACCGAAGTTGATCTGGAACGCCGAAACCCCGAACAGCGTGCCCTGCGGCGCGCGGATTTCCGCGGGAAAATCGGGGAAAGTCGCGAAATCGTTACCGGCCAGCGCGCTCGAGAGGGTGAACTGCCCCCCGGTCAGTTGCATGCCATCGCCCGAGTCGCCCGCAAAACGAACAACGACGGCTTCGGGACTGTTGCGGGTGGTTGCTTCGGGATCGGCCAATTGGGTTGCCATGCTACATCCTTGTCGAGCGGACCGGTCCGCCCTGCCCGGGCGCCCTAGTCCTCTCCTCCTCTGCCGCGCAATCAAGAAAAACTGTGCTGCGGCCAAATCGACCAAAGGCCCGCCAAGGCGGCTAGTCAAGTGGCAAAAGGCGACTTAACCTGTCGATTAAACCAGCTGCGAGAGGATTTCCCCGATGACCGACAACACCCCCCTGATCCGCGAGGACGTGGCCGGCTTCCTGGCCCTGGTCAACAGCCTGCCGGTGCCAGAGGCGCTGGTGCCCGAGGAACAGCGGATCGGCTATCTCGGCCTCAAGCAGATGACCGAGGCCGATCCACGCCCGATGGCGGTGATCAAGGATCTGACTTGCCCGGGGCCCGCAGGTGACATTCCGGTGCGTTTCTATGACGTGCGGAGTGAGCGTGACCCATCACCGGTGGTCCTGTTCTTTCACGGCGGCGGCTTCGTGATCGGCGATCTCGACACCCACAGTTCGCTCTGCACCGAGCTTTCGGCCGAGCTCGACCTGCCGGTCCTGGCAGTCCACTATCGCCTCGCCCCCGAGCACCCCTTCCCCGCCGCGCCCGACGATTGCGAAGCGGCGGCGCGCTGGCTGGCGGCGAGCCCGGCGGAACTGGGTCGGAAGGTTACCGGCCTGGTCACGATCGGCGGCAGCGCCGGGGGCAACCTGGCCACCGTCACCGCCCGCGCGCTGTGCGACAAACCGGCCGCCGCGCCAATGCTGCTGCAGGTGCTGCTCTATCCGGCCACCGACGAATCGCAGGACGGATCGATGGAGCGGTTTGCCGAAGGCCACCTGCTGACCAAGGTGGCAATGGACTGGTTTTATTCGCTTTACCTGCCGGTCAGCGGCGATCCGCGCGCCTTCCCGCTTCACGCCAGCGCCAAGGGGATGTGCCCCTCAATCGTCGCCACGGCCGGGCTCGACCCGCTGCAGGACCAGGGCCGGCGGATGGCGGCCAAGCTGGTAGATGCCGGGGTCGATACGCTCTACCTCCACATCGAGGGCATGACCCACGATTTCTCCTCGACCCGCAAGGCCCTGCCCAGCGCCGCGGCGGCCACGGCCAAGGTTATTGCGGCGATGAAGTTGATGCTGACTAAGGTTTGAATTCCGGGGGTTTGAGGCTAAAGGGCCGCCGATGAGCGATCCTTTTGCCCACCTGCCCTATCGCCCCTGTGTCGGCGTCATGCTGGTCAACCCGGCAGGGCTGGCCTTTGTCGGCCGGCGGATCGACACCCGCGGCCAGCCGGCCGAAGGCGGCGATTTCTGGCAGATGCCGCAAGGCGGGGTCGACGATGGCGAAGATCTGCGCGCCGCCGCGCTGCGCGAGCTGTGGGAAGAAACCGGGGTCGAGGAACGCCACATCACCCTGATCGCCCAGACCGCCGAGGAAGTGCTCTACGACTTGCCCGACGAACTGATGGGCAAGCTGTGGAAGGGGCGCTATCGCGGCCAGCGCCAGCACTGGTTCCTGGCCCGCTTTTCCGGCGATGACGCGGACATTCATCTCGAGCGCCACGATCCGCCCGAATTCGCCGAATGGAAATGGGTCGATCCGCTGCTGCTGCCTGACCTGATTGTCCCCTTCAAGAAACGTGTCTATCGCGCTGTTCTGGAAGAGTTTCGCGACCTGATCTGATACCTGTCGAGTGAAATCAGTTCGCGGTCACCGCCGGTTCGGGCTTGACCGCATCGGCGCTGACCACTTGCGGGGTCGGCCCGCGGTCAATCGCGGCGGCGAGCTGACGCGCAGGGGCGCAGGTCTTGTTGCCGCACAGCTGTTCGAGCCGCGCAAGGTTGCGGCGGGCCTTTTCGACCGCGCCCTTTTCGACCAGCGCCTCGCCTTCGCCGGCAATGGCGTACTGGTTGTCCGGATCGAGCTTCAGCGCCTCGCGGTAATAGTGCAGCGCCTTGCCTTGCATGCCCTGCTTGCGGGTCGCTTCGGCCAGGTTGAGGTAAACCGCGACGTGCCCGGGCTGGATCGCCAGCGCGGCTTCGAAATTGTCCACGGCATCGTCGGTCCGGCCTTCGGACAAGGCCTTGCGTCCTTCGGCAAGCAGCGCGGCTGCGCGTGGATCGAGCGGGGCCGGCGGGGCGCTATGCCCAGTCGAGGCGGTGACCGCAACCAGCAGCGCGAGCGCAAGGGCGGCGGGGGAATAACGCATGATCTGCTCCTTGAGCGTGGCCATTTGCCCTGCCTTTATCACGGCGAAACAAAACAGGCGATGAAAAAGCCGTCGGTCCCGTCGCGCTGCGGGCTGAGCCGCCAGCCCTGACCGCGCGGGCTTCCGGCCGGCAGCACGGGAAGCGCGGGGCGCCAACCGGGGTGCCGGGCAAGGAAATCTGCGGCCTGATCGGCGCCTTCAGCGTCGAGCAGCG
>CAZNII010000161.1:0-3768 GCA_964573075.1 uncultured Novosphingobium sp.
CGGGATCGTCGAGCTTGAGGCCCTGTTCCCACATCCCGGTCATCATCGCTTCGATATAGGCTTCGCTGCAGCCGTGCCGTTCCGCCGCGACCGCGCCGCGCATCGCCAGCAGGGTGTTGACCGGAAAGTGCGGGTTCATGCGGAAATTGTTGATGTCATGCCGGGCCATGAAGCGGCGCATCTCGAGGAAATCGTAATCGCGCTTGGCGGCGATGTGGCCATAGGCCTGCATCGGGCTCTGGTTGCCGGTGGCCTTGAACACCCCGCCGAGCAGCACCGGGACATAGCGGAACTCGACCTCGCCCATGTCCTCGACCGCGCGGTGGACCAGATAGGCGTTGGGGCTGCCGAAATCGTACAGGAATTCGATCGTCGTCATCACCACTTCTCCCCGTAGGGGCGGATTTCCTGCTCGAAGGTCCAGGCCGCCTTCGGCTGGTTGTAGAGCGCCCAATAGGCATCGGCCACCGCTTCGGGCGGCATCAGCAGATCGGGCTGGGCGGCCAGCGCCGCTTCGCCGATCCGCTCGATCACCCGGGCGCGGACCCATTCGGTATCGACCCCGGCATCGATCACCAGATGGGCGACATGGATCCCCTGCGGCCACAGCTCGCGCGCGGCCGACTGGGCCATCGCGCGCAGGCCGGCCTTGGCGGCGGCAAAGGCGCTGTAGCCGGGATTGCCGCGCAGGGCGGCGGTCGCGCCGGTCACGAAGATCTTGCCCTCTCCGCGCGGCGCCATGATCCGCGCGGCCTCGCGCACGGTGGCAAAGCCGGCAAAGCAGGCCATTTCCCAGACCTTGCGGAACACCCGGTCGGTCGTTTCGAGCAGCGGGAACTGGACGTTGGCGCCGACGTTGAACACCACCAGCGCCAGCGGGGCAATCGCTTCGGCCTCGGCCAGGAAGGCGGCGACATCTTCGCTCTCGCGCGCATCGAGGCTGCGGCCGCTGACCGTGCCGCCGAGCAGCGGGGCGAGCTTGTCCCCGTTGCGGCGCCCGGCATGGACGGCAAAGCCCTGGGCAGCGAATTTGCGGACAATCGCGGCGCCGATGAAATCGCCCGCCCCGATCACGGCGACCGAGGCGGCCGGCGCGGTCACTTGCGGTCCGCCGGAATGACCGCGACGGTGAAGCGCGAAATGCAGACCAGCTTGCCGGCCTCGTCCTCGATCCGGATCGACCAGACCTGGGTGGTACGGCCCAGCGCTTCGGGCCGGGCGGTGGCATAGACCCAGCCCGAATAGGCCGGACGGATGTGGTTGGCGTTGATTTCCATCCCGACCGCGACGAATTTCTCGCGATCGACGCAATAACTTGCCGCGACCGAGCCGATCGTTTCGGCCAGCGCCACCGAGGCTCCGCCGTGGAGCCGCTGGAACGGCTGCTGGGTGCGGTGATCGACCGGCATCCGCGCCCGGATCCAGTCATCGCCGCAATCGACGAATTCGATGCCGATATGGCCCGGCAGGGCATTTTCGCCCAGCGCGGTCATGGGTGACAGGGGCGGGTGCTGACCACCCCACCAGATCATTTGGTTGCTCATTGCAACCTTGATAGAAGCAAAACGGCGGCGCTGGCAATCCAGCACCGCCGCCTTGCGTGACAAGCGATTCCGGTCAGGCCGGTTCGGCCACCTTCCTGCCGGCGCGGACCCCGTCATAGAGGAACTCGCTGCTTTCCAGATCGATGTTGGGAATTTCGTTCCGCTCGGCCCAATAGTCCTGATTGTGGCGCCATTCGGGCTTGTCGCCCCGGCGCGGCAACAGCTTCAGCCCGCGCATCAGGTAGCCGGGATTGAAGTTCTCGCCTTCGATCCAGTCGCTCAGCTCCATGCCCTTGTCCTCGTCGCGCAGGGCCACATCGACCCGGTGGGCGCTGCGCTTGTCCATGTGGTTGAGCAGATTGCAGACGAAATCGCCCAGCATGTCGACCCGCAAGGTCCAGCTGGCGCGGAAATAGCCCATCACCCAGACCATGTTGGGCACGCCGGTGAACATCATCCCGCGATAATTGACGGTTTCGTGCCAATCGACTTCCTTGCCATCGACGTAGAACGGGATGCCGCCCATCATCAGCAGGTTGAACCCGGTCGCGGCGACCACGATGTCGGCCTCGATCTCGGTTCCGTCCTTGGTCCGCACGCCCTTTTCGGTGAAGGTATCGATCTCGTCGGTGACGGCCGAGACCTTGCCTTCGACCACCGCCTTGAACACGTCGCCTTCGGGGCAGAAGGCCAGGCGCTGCTGCCAGGGGCGGTACTTGGGGGTGAAGTGCGGTTCGAACGGGAAGTCCTCCTTGCCGGTGAAGGCCCGGACCAGCATCTTCAGCTCCTCGAACACCACGTCGGGTTCTTCGATGCAGCGCTTGGTCATGACATCCTGGTCATGCATGATCTGGGCGCGGACCACGCGGTGGATGGTCGGCTCGTCGATCCCGCCGGCGCGCAGCTTGTCGGCCAGTTCGTTGCGGTTTTCCGAACAGAAGAAATAGGTCGGCGAACGCTGCAGCATGGTGACGTGCGCGGCCTTTTCGGCGAAGGCCGGGATCACGGTGGCGGCGGTCGCGCCCGATCCGATCACCAGGATCTTCTTGCCGGTATAGTCGATATTTGGATCCCACAGCTGGGCATGGATGAACATGCCCTTGTAGCTTTCGATCCCCGGCCAGTTGGGCACATAGGGCTTTTCGTGATCGTAATAGCCCTGGCACATCCACAGGAAGTTGCAGGTGAAGGTCACTTGCGCGCCATCGGCCTTGCGGGTCGCCTCGACCGTCCAGAGGTTGGCCTTGCTGTCCCAGCTGCAGCGGGTGATGGTGTGGCCATAGCGGATGTGCGGGGCAATCCCGTTTTCGTCGATCACTTCGCCCATGTAATCGAGGATCGCCTGGGCCGAAGCGATCGGGGTGCCGACCCACGGCTTGAAGCGGTAGCCGAAGGTGTAGAGATCGCTGTCCGAACGCACTCCGGGATACTTGTGGGTTTCCCAGGTGCCGCCAAAAGTGTCCATCCGTTCCAGGATCACATAGCTTTTGCCGGGGCACTGTTCCTGCAGGTGATAGGCCGATCCGATCCCGGAAATGCCAGCGCCGACGATCAGCACGTCGACATGGGTTGCTTCGTCCTTGGCCTGAAGAGCTGCGGTTGCCATTGTCATCCTCCGTTTTGCGGGCGACGCCTCATCGCCATTGCGACGGGTTTCGACTCACCACGCAATCCGAGCATTGACCGGGATCAAGGGCAAGAGGGAATTTAGGGTATTGACCCTAACGCAACCCGATTCAGGCCGCCATCTGCCATTCGCGGATCGCATCGACCGGCCAGACCAGCATCAGCACGTTGAGCGTCAGGTTGTCGCGGACCATCGCCAGGGTGAACAGTTCGAAGGCCACGGCCAGCGCCAGGCTGGCTTTCCACGGCAGCTTGCTGGCAATCCAGAAACCCAGCGCCATCCAGCCGATATCGGCCAGCGAATTGACCACCGCGTCGCCCGAATAGCCGAAGCTGGCGGTCACTTCGCGATAGCGGTCGATGATCAGGGGGGAATTTTCGAGCAGTTCCCAGAACGCCTCGAAAGCCACTGCGATCGGCAGCGCCCAGCTGGCGGGCTTGCCGCCGAACAGCTTCCAGCGCCGCCACAGGATATGGGCGAAAAAGTAGAACAGCAGGCCATGGATGATGTGGCTGAAGGTGTACCAGTCAGCCAGATGCTGGCTGTTTTCGGCCGATTGCACCACCCCGTGCCACAGCTTGACCGTGCCGCAGGCGC
>CAZNII010000162.1:0-3697 GCA_964573075.1 uncultured Novosphingobium sp.
ACCGCCAGGGCGATGGTCCAGCACGGCACCTGGCTGGTCCCGACCATGCTGGCCAGCGCCACCGCGGTGCAGCAGGCGCGCTCGGGCGTGCTGCCGGCGGCGACCCTGCCCAAGGCCGAGCAGGCCGTTGCCGCCGCCCGCGCCAGCCATGTGCTGGCGATCCGGCTGGGCGTGAAGATCGCTTTCGGGACCGATACCGGGGTGTCGAAGCACGGCGACAATGCCAAGGAATTCGCGCTGATGATCGATCGCGGGATGAGCCCGATGGCGGCGATCGTCGCGGCCACCAGCGGCGCGGCCGAAGCGCTGGGCCAGGGCGGCCGGCTGGGCCTGATCGCGCCGGGGCTGCCGGCCGACATCATCGCCGTGGCCGGCGATCCGCTGACCGACGTGACACGGCTTGAAAAGGTCAGCTTCGTGATGAAGCTGGGCCAGATCTTCAAACAGGAGCAATGAGATGATCACCACCACCACGACCCTGATCGAGGGCCAGCCGGTCCAGCGCTACCTTGGCATCGTCACCGGCGAGGTGATCGCCGGGGCCAACCTGGTGCGCGATATCTTCGCCTCGTTCTCCGACATCTTCGGCGGCCGCTCGGGCAAGTACGAGGAAGTGCTGAACCGCGCGCGCGAACAGGCGCTGGCCGAAATGGAGGCCAAGGCCGCGGCGCTGGGTGCCAACGCGGTGATCGGGGTCGATATCGACTATGAGGTGCTGGGCAAGGCCGGCTCGATGCTGATGGTCAGCTGCTCGGGCACGGCAGTCGTGGTCTGATCCGTTCAGCCCGAAAGCAGCGCCAGCGAGAGCGTGCAGGCATTTGACGTGGCGTGGGCCAGGATCGCGCCGGTCAGGCCGATCTTCTGGCGCATGTGGCCCAGCACCAGCCCTGCCCACAGCTGTGGCAGGACCAGCGGCAGCGCCAGCAGGCTGACCGCCGGATAGTTGCCGAGGTGCACCGCGGCAAAGATTCCGGCGGCGAAGTAGAAGATCCAGGGAAAGCCACGCGCGAACCAGCCGAGCGGGGCGGGGCGGCGGCGCAGCAGCCACCAGCCGATCGGTGCGGCCAGCAGCAAGGCCAGGAACAGCCCCGCCACCGTCAGCGCCTGGTCCGGCGCGCGCAGCCCCAGCAGCGCGGCAACGGCCAGCGCGGCGCAGCCCAGCAGCCACAGACCCGCCGCGCTGCCGCGCTGCCAGCCGCGGAACATCAACTCCTCGATCAGCGGCGCGATCGCGATCACCGTCGGGATCAGCCAGGCGCGGGGAAACTGGCTGAAGGCTTCGGCCGCAGGCAGCGCAAAGGCCCATTGCCACAGCATGATCATCGGCAGGGCAACCCCGATCAGCCCGCCCACCAGCAGCGCGGTCAGCCAGGCCCAGCGCTGCCAGGCGGCGATCGAGCGCAGTCCGGCGGGGACCAGCACCTGCGGGCGGCGCAGGAACAGGGCGAAATCGCGCAGCGCGGCGCGGGGGCCGGGAAGGATGGCTGGTTCGGTCATGGTGCGGCCATAGCTGGCAATGCTTTAGCCTTGGTTGCCGGCCCGCCTTGCCCTTGGCGCCGTGCCCGGTGTAAGGGCGCCGGCAATCCGCAGCAACATTCCGGCAGGACGCAATGGCAGGCCATTCCAAATTCAAGAACATCATGCATCGCAAGGGCGCGCAGGACAAGAAGCGCTCGGCCCAGTTCTCCAAGCTGTCGCGCGAAATCACCGTCGCGGCCAAGATGGGCATGCCCGATCCGGACATGAACCCGCGCCTGCGCGCGGCGGTCAATGCCGCCAAGGCCCAGTCGATGCCCAAGGACAACATCCAGCGCGCGATCGACAAGGCTAGCAAGGGCGATGCCGAGAATTACGAGGAAGTGCGCTATGAGGGCTATGGCCCGGGCGGGGTCGCGCTGATTGTCGAGGCGCTGACCGACAACCGCAACCGCACCGCCACCAATGTCCGCACCGCCTTTGCCAAGAACGGCGGCAACCTGGGCGCGAGCGGCGCGGTCAGCCACGGGTTCGACCGGCTCGGCCTGATCGAATACCCGGTCAGCGCCGGAGACGAGGACAAGGTGCTCGAAGCCGCGATCGAGGCGGGCGCCGATGACGTCGAAAGCGAAATGGGCGAAGACGGCAGCCACTCGATCTGGACCAGTGTCGATAGCCTGCACGAAGTGGCCAAGGCGCTCGAGGCCAGCCTCGGCGAAGCCGAAGGCGTCAAGCTCGCCTGGCGGCCCAGCCTCAAGGTCGATGTCGACGAGGATACGGCCAAGACCCTGCTCAAGCTGGTCGACACGCTCGACGATGACGATGACGTCCAGACCGTCTGGGGCAATTACGAGATCTCCGACGACGTGATGGCGAAGCTGGGGTGATGGCACGCGCGGCTCTGGCGCTTGCGCTGACCGCGCTTTCCGGTCTGACCGGCAGTGTGCTGGCGGCACCTGGTCGAGCGGCGCCGAACGCCGGAAGCCACTGCCGCAATGGCGAAGCGGTGGTCTATTCCTGCCGGTTCGGAGCGAAGACCGGCAGTGTCTGCCTGGGGGCCAATTCGATCCACTACCGGTTCGGCCCGCTGGGCCGGCCCGAAATCGATCTGGCCAGTGCGCCGGACTGGTCGAATGTCCATACGCTCGAACTCTACAGCCAGTCGCTGGCGCAGAAGCATGTCCGGATGAACCGGGGGCCGATCAGCTATGTCGTCTATTTCGGCGAGGCGGGGCGGCTGTCCGATGTTCCTGGCAGGCGCATTTCGGGGATTACCGTCATGCGCGGCACCGACCGGATCCTGGGCGAACTGGCCTGCCCCGGCGCGGGCAGGTTTTCTCCAGATGCCTATGCCAGGATCGGCGATGCCGCCCCGGCCGGGTGGGAAGGCGGCGAAGCCGCCGGTGGAGCCTTCGATGGCTATTTCTAGGCATGCCGCATGATCCAGCTCGTCGCCAAGGCTCTGCTCTCCGGCGTGCTGATCGTCGCCATTGCCGAGATCGGCAAGCGTCTGCCGACTTTCGCCGCGCTGGTCGCTTCGCTGCCGCTGGTTTCGGTGCTGGGGATGATCCTGCTGTGGCATGCCCGCCCCGATGCCGAGAACATGGCCGTCCATGCCGAGGCGACCTTCTGGTATGTGCTGCCCAGCCTGCCGATGTTCCTGGCCATCCCGTGGCTGCTGCGCCACGGCTATGGCTTCTGGCTGGCGCTGCTGGCCGGCTGCGCGCTGACCGTGGCGCTTTACCTGCTGATGGCGCAGTTCGGGCCGCGGCTGGGGATCCGGATCTGACGTGCTGATCATCGGCCTCGATCCCTCGCTCTCCTGCACCGGCTGGGGGATCGTCGCGAAAAGCGGCAACCGGCTGAGCCATGTCGCCAACGGTCAGGTCAGGACCGACCCCAGGGCGCCGCTGGCCGAACGGCTGGTCACGCTGGACCGAGAATTGACCGACGTGATCCTGGCCCATCGCCCGGCGGCCGGCGCGGTCGAGGAGGTGTTCGTCAACAAGAACGCCCAGTCCACGCTCAAGCTCGGCCAGGCCCGCGGGGTCTGTCTGCTGGTGCTGGCGCGGGCCGGGCTGGCGGTGGCCGAATATGCCCCGACCCTGGTCAAGAAGGCGGTGGTCGGCACCGGCGGGGCGGAAAAGGCCCAGGTCCAGGCGATGCTCAAGGTGCTGCTGCCGGGCGTGCAACTGGCCGGCGCCGATGCCGCCGACGCGCT
>CAZNII010000163.1:0-3610 GCA_964573075.1 uncultured Novosphingobium sp.
ATGACCGACAAGCACGCCCTGATCCAGCCCGACCGCGGCCAGAAAGCCACGGCCATCCACCTGATCGACAAGAAAGGTCTCGACGCCTTCGTCAAGGGCCTGTCCGCCCCGCAACGCGCCGCGCTGGCCGCGCAGAAGTTCGAGGGCGAAGGTTATTCCTTTGCGATCGTCCCCGATGGCGATCACTGGTTCGTGGTTTCGGGCGTGGCGAATACCGAAAGCCTTTCAAGCTGGTGCATGGCCAAGCTGGCCGAAGCGCTGCCTGCCGGTACCTATCGCCGAGCCGGGGGCGAGCCGGGGCCGGCGCTGTTCGGCTGGGTGACCGGGCAGTACCGGTTTGACCGCTATCTTTCGAAGCCGGGCGAGGAAGGGCCGCGAATCCTGCTGACCAAGGATGTCGCGGCGATCGAGCCGGCGCTGGCCGAAGCCGCCGCCGTGGCGCTGGTCCGCGATCTGGTCAACACCCCGGCCGAGGACATGGGCCCCGCGCAGCTCGAGCACGAGGCGCATGTAATCGCCAAGGCCCACCGCGCTGAGTTCAAGGTGACCAGCGGCGACGCGCTGGAGCGCGGCTTTCCGATGGTCCACGGGGTCGGCCGGGCCGCCGCGCGCAGCCATGCGCCGCGGATGATCGAGCTGCACTGGGGCGACGAGAAGCATCCCAGGGTGGCAATCGTCGGCAAGGGGGTATGCTTCGATTCCGGCGGGCTCGACATCAAGCCTTCGTCCTCTATGCTGCTGATGAAGAAGGACATGGGCGGCGCGGCGCATGCCCTGGCGCTGGCCAGGCTGGTGATGGAACACGGCCTCAAGGTGCGGCTGCACCTGCTGATTCCGGCGGTTGAAAACGCCATTTCGGGCAATGCCTTCCGGCCCGGCGATGTGCTGCGCAGCCGTGCCGGGATTTCGGTCGAGATCGGCAATACCGATGCCGAAGGACGGCTGGTGCTGGGCGATGCGCTGGCCCGCGCCGGCGAGGAAAGCCCCGAACTGGTGATCGACTTTGCCACCCTGACCGGCGCGGCCCGGGTCGCGCTCGGCCCGGACCTGCCCGCGATGTTCGCCCGCCGCGACGAGACTGCCGAGGAGCTGCTCAAGGCCGGCACGGCGTTTGACGACAAGTGCTGGCGCCTGCCGCTGTTCGATGGCTATCGCGAATACCTGAAAAGCGACGTGGCAGACCTCAACAATTCGAGCTCGAACGGCTTTGCCGGCGCGACGGTCGCCGGGCTGTTCCTTGACCGGTTCGTGCCCGAAGGGATCGACTGGGCCCACTTCGATACCTTCGCCTGGCGCCCCGCCGCTAAGCCCGGCCGCCCCAAGGGCGGCGACGCGCTGGGGCTGCGCGCGGCATGGGGGCTGTTGAAGGGGCGGTATGGATAACTTGCTAGATGGGGCGAGCGGCGCTAATCGCCCGCTCTTCCAGTTTGGGGGAACCGAATCCTTGACCGCCGCCGCGATCCCGACCGGGCAACTGGCCCTTTCCGGCCCAGCCGAAAAGCTGGACGCGGCGCACTGGCCGGTGCGCGGGGACCTGGCGCATATCCGCTTGGCGGGCCGGTGTTTCGTGCCGCACTATGCCGTGCCGATGGAGCGCCATGTCGTGCCCGCCGGCGCGAACCTGCTGGCGCTGAACAGCCCGGAAGCCGAACTGCGCGAGGCCCTCGCCGGCGGGACGCTGTTCAACGTGCTCGACATTACCGGCGGCTGGGCCTGGGGCCAGGTCGGCGATGACGGCTTTGTCGGCTATCTGCCGGTCGAGGCGCTGGAAGAGCGACGAAGCTAGGATCCGGCCCGCCCCGGTCTCCGCTCGCCCTGAGCTTGTCGAAGGGCTGTTCTTTTCTTCGGGTCGGGCGCATGGCCGCAAGAACAAGTGCGGTCCTTCGACAAGCTCAGGACAGGCGGGTTTGTCGCTGGCAGAACACCAATCCTGAAATCGAGTGCTTAACCATGACCCACACAGTCTTCATCGACGGCGCCGCCGGAACCACCGGCCTTGAGATCGTCGAGCGGCTTTCGCCGCGCAGCGAGTTCGCGCTGCTGATCCTCGACGATGAGCAGCGCAAGAGCGTCGAGGCCCGCCGCGAGGCCTATCACGCTGCCGATTTCGCGGTGCTGTGTCTGCCCGACGATGCCGCGGTCGAGGCGGTCAGGCTGGCCGAGGGCGCCGGGGTGCGGATTGTCGATGCTTCCAGCGCGCACCGGGTGGCACCGGGCTGGACCTATGGCTTTCCCGAGCTGACCGGGCGCGATGTTGTCGCCGGCGCCGCCCGCGTTTCCAATCCGGGCTGCTATCCCACCGGGTTCCTGGGGCTGATGGCCCCGCTGGTCCGGGCCGGACTGCTGCCCGCCGACTGGCCCTACACCGTCAATGCCGTCTCGGGTTATTCGGGTGGCGGCAAGGCGCTGATCCAGCGCTTTGAGGAAGATCCCGACATCGCCTTTCGCGGCTATGGTCTGGCCATGGGGCACAAGCACGTGCCCGAAATGCAGACCTATGCCGGGCTGGCCCATCCCCCGCTGTTCGCCCCGGCGGTGATCCCGGCGCACCGCGGCATGGTGGTGGAAGTGCCCTTGCCGCTGGCCGCGATGCCCGGCGCCGGCTCACCCGAAGCACTGCGCCAGGCCCTGGCCGAGTTCTATGCCGGCAGCCCGATCGTCACGGTCAACGACGGGCCGCTCGACGAGCTGCTGCTGCGCCGTTCGATGCAGCCATCCGACCGGCTCGACCTGTGGGTGTTCGGCGCAAGGGACGGCTCGCAGGCGCGGCTCGTCGCCAGGCTCGACAACCTTGGCAAGGGTGCCAGCGGCGCGGCGGTGCAGAGCCTCAACCTGATGGCGGGGCTAGACGAAACCGCCGGGCTGGCGCTCTAGCCTGCTCAAAAAACAGGCAGTCCTGCTGAAAAATCAGGCAAGGATTGCGCGGCCTTGGCGTTATGAAAATTGCGCAAGGTTGAATCCCGAGATTCAAATATTGCGATTCCGCCCTTTTCGTGGCGCAGGGCTTCGCCTAGGGCCGATTCAGGCTTCTGGCACGATTCTTGATACGAAGCTGCCAGTGGCAAAGACAACTCCGGGCTGCCCCTTGGCCAGAGGCGATAGGGCGGATCCGGCTTGCCGCGCAGGGGAATTGAAACGTGAAAAAGATCGAAGCGATCATCAAGCCGTTCAAGCTGGATGAAGTGAAGGAAGCGCTGCACGAAGTCGGCGTTTCCGGCATCACCGTGACCGAGGCCAAGGGCTTTGGCCGCCAGAAGGGCCATACCGAGCTGTACCGCGGCGCCGAATACGTCGTCGACTTCCTGCCCAAGGTGAAGCTGGAAGTGGTGGTTCCCGATGCCCTGGCCGAGCGCACGGTCGAAGCGATCGCAGCCGCCGCGCAGACCGGCCGGATCGGCGACGGCAAGATCTTCGTCTACGCCGTAGAAAGCGCGCTGCGGATCCGCACCGGCGAGCGCGACAACGACGCGATCTGATTTTCAACCAACCGATCCAAATCCGCCCTCACTCGTGCGTGCGGGCCATCTAGAAGGACGCAAAACAATGTCGAAGGCCAAGGACATCATCAAGCGGATCAAGGAAGAAGAGATCGAATGGGTCGATCTGCGCT
>CAZNII010000164.1:0-3573 GCA_964573075.1 uncultured Novosphingobium sp.
GAGGGGAACGGCGAAAAGCTCACGGCCTACCCCCCCACCGGCGGCATGTTGTGGCCGAGCAGGCGCAGCATATCCGCCGCGCACTCGACCACGTTCGAACCCGGCCCGTAGATCCCCTGGACCCCGGCATCGCGCAGGAAGTCATAGTCCTGAGGCGGGATCACGCCGCCGGCGGTGACCTTGATGTCGGGGCGTCCCGCTTCCTTGAGCAGGCGGATCAGTGCCGGGATCAGCGTCTTGTGGCCAGCGGCGAGTGAGCTCGCACCGACCGCGTCGACGTCCTTTTCCAGCGCCAGCGCGCAGGTTTCCTCCGGGGTCTGGAACAGCGGCCCGCTGGTCACCTCGAAGCCCATGTCGGTGAAGGCAGAGGCGATCACGTTGGCGCCGCGATCGTGCCCGTCCTGGCCCATCTTGGCAACCAGCAGGCGGGGCTTGCGGCCCAGCCGGCGGGTGACGGCTTCGACGCCCTCGACCACTGCCTTGTAGCGCGCATCCTCGGCATAGGCCTTGCCGTAGATGCCCGTAACCGGGGTTGGCGAAGTGCCATAGCGGCCGAAGGCGGCTTCCATCGCGTCGGAAATCTCGCCCAGCGTGGCACGGGCGCGGGCGGCTTCGACCGCGAGCGCGAGCAGATTGGCCCCGCCCTTCGCGCCAGCAGTCAGCGCGGAAAGCGCGGCCTGGCAGGCGGCCTCGTCGCGTGAGGCCTTGACCGCCTTGATCCGCGCGATCTGCGCATCGCGCACCGCGTGGTTGTCCACTTCCAGCGTGTCGAGGTGCTCCTCGGCGGCGAGGCGGTACTTGTTGACCCCGACGATCACGTCCTCGCCGCGATCGACCCGGGCCTGCTTGGCCGCGGCGGCCTGTTCGATCAGCGCCTTGGGCATGCCGCTGGCCACCGCCTTGGTCATGCCGCCAAGGCCGTCGACTTCCTCGATCAGCTTCCAGGCCTCGTCCACCAGGGTCTGGGTCAGCGCCTCGACGTAGTAGGAGCCGCCGAGCGGATCGACCACGCGGGTGATCCCGCTTTCCTCGGCCAGCACGATCTGGGTGTTGCGGGCGATCCGGGCGCTGAAATCGGTCGGCAGGGCAATCGCCTCGTCGAGCGCGTTGGTGTGGAGGCTCTGCGTGCCGCCCAGCGTCGCGGCCATCGCCTCGATCGTGGTGCGGATCACGTTGTTGTAGGGGTCCTGCTCCTGCAGCGAGACGCCGCTGGTCTGGCAGTGGGTGCGCAGCATCTTGCTGCGTTCGTCCTGCGCCCCCAGCCCGTCCATCACCCGGTGCCACAGCGTGCGCGCGGCGCGCAGCTTGGCCACTTCCATGAAGAAGTTCATGCCGATCCCGAAGAAGAACGACAGGCGCCCGGCGAAGGCATCGATGTTGAGCCCGGCGGCCATCGCCCGCTGGGCATATTCCTTGCCGTCGGCGATGGTGAAGGCCAGTTCCTGCACCGCAGTCGCCCCGGCCTCGTGCATGTGATAGCCCGAGATCGAGATCGAGTTGAACTTGGGCATTTCCGCCGAGGTATAGGCGATGATGTCCGAAACGATCCGCATCGAGGGTTCGGGCGGGTAGATGTAGGTGTTGCGGACCATGAACTCCTTGAGGATGTCGTTCTGGATAGTCCCGTCGAGCAGCTTGCGCTCAACCCCCTGTTCCTCACCCGCGACGATGAAGAAGGCGAGGATCGGGATCACCGCGCCGTTCATGGTCATCGAAACCGACATCTGATCGAGCGGGATCCCGTCGAACAGGATCTTCATGTCCTCGACGCTGTCGATCGCCACCCCGGCCTTGCCGACATCGCCGACCACGCGCGGATGATCGCTGTCGTACCCGCGGTGGGTGGCAAGATCGAAGGCGACCGACAGGCCCTTCTGCCCCGCCGCCAGGTTGCGGCGGTAGAACGCGTTCGATTCCTCGGCGGTCGAGAAACCGGCGTACTGGCGGATCGTCCAGGGGCGCCCGGCATACATCGAAGCGCGCACCCCGCGGGTGAACGGGGCGAAGCCCGGCAGGCCGGGATCGCGCGCATCCTCAGCCGTGTAGAGCGGCTTGATCGCGAACCCTTCCGGGGTGTGCCAGGTCAGGTCCTTGCCCTTGACCTCTTTTGCTGCTGCGGCCTGCCAGTCGTTAATGTCCGTCATCACCATTCACCGTTCGCCCCGAGCCTAGTCGAGGGGTTTCCTGTTCGAGCGAAGCCGAGAACCTGCACCGTCCGATGGGCCTCGGCTTCGCTCGGCCCGGTCCCTCGACTACGCTCGGGACGAACGGTGACAGTCGGGACTACTTGCCCTTGAACTCCGCCTTCCTCTTCTGAAGGAAGGCCATGCCGCCTTCCATCGCATCGGCGCTGGCGCCGGCCACGCGCTGGCCTTCGGCTTCGGCGAGGAGGACCTGGCTGAGATTGCCGTCGAGCGCGGTCTGGATATTGGCCTTCATCGTTGCGAGGGCCAGGGTCGGCCCTTCGGACAGCCGGGTGGCGAGTGCCATCGCCTCGTCCATCAGCGCCGCGTCATCCACCGCCTTGTAGATCAGGCCCCAATCCTCGGCCTGTTCCGCACCGATCTTTTCGCCCAGCATCATCATCCGGGTGGCGCGGGCCCGGCCGATCGCGCGGGCGAGCAGCCAGGTGCTGCCGCCGTCCGGCACCAGCCCGATGTTGACGAAGGCCTGGAGGAAATAGGCGCTCTTGCCCGCCAGCACGAAATCCCCGGCCAGCGCGATCGAGCACCCGACGCCCGCCGCCGCGCCGTTGACCGCGGTGATCACCGGCACCGGCGCGCGCAGGATCTGGGTGATCACCGGGTTGTAGAAATTCTGCAGCGCGCGGTGGCTGCCGCCCTTCTGCTCGAGCGGGCTGCGCTCGCCGCGCGCAGCGAGGTCCGCGCCAGAGCAGAAGCCCTTGCCCGCCCCGGTGATCACCACCGCGCGGGCATCGCCCAGATCATAGAACGCCGCGCCGAGTTCCTCGGCCAGCTGGATCGAGGCGGCGTTGAGCCGCTCGGGCCGGTTGAGCGTGATCTTGAGCACGTTGCCGATGCGCTCGGTCAGAATCGTTTCGTAGTCTGCCACTTCTGAACTCCCTCTCAAACTGCGTCACCCTGAACTTGTTTCAGGGTCTATCTCTCCCCGCCACCCGCCGCACCCGAAGGCGCGATGGACCCTGAAACAAGTTCAGGGTGACGGGTGTAGTGGCTAGTGTTGGCCCTGCGGCGTCTCCATGATTTCGGTCAGCACGCCCTGCATGTCGCGCGGGTGGACGAAGAAGATCAGCGTGCCGTGCGCGCCGATCCGCGGCTCGCCCAACACGCGCTTGCCCATGGCCTCGAACTCGGCCTTGGCGGCGTGGATATCGGGCACTTCGTAGCACATGTGGTGCTGCCCGCCGGCCGGGTTCTTCTCAAGGAAGCCGGCGATGGAGGTGTTGCCGGGCAGCGGCTCGATCAGCTCGATCTGCGTCCCGTTCAGCGCGCCCTCGGCGCCGGGGGTATCGACGAAGCAGACCTTCACCCCCTGATCGGGCAGGTCGAACGGCTCATGAATCTTCGTCGCGCCCATGACGTCGCGGTAGAA
>CAZNII010000165.1:0-3533 GCA_964573075.1 uncultured Novosphingobium sp.
GCAATGGGCAACGAATCCCACGATTTCCTCCCAGACGACCCCCAGCCCGGCCCCAGCTGGGCCCGGCCCGACTGGCGCAGCGCCGGCGACGATCTGACCGCGGCGCTCGATCCCACCCAGATGCAGGTGGCGGTCAAGGCGGCAGCTGCCAAGGCCGGCGCCACGCTGGACGCCCGCGCGGTGGAGGAAGCCGCGGCGGATTCGATCCGGGCAATGATGCTGGTGCGCACCTATCGCGTGCGCGGCCACCTCGGTGCCGATCTCGATCCGCTGGGCCTGTCGCACCAGAACCTGCCGGCCGATCTCGATCCGGCCTACCACGGCTTCAGCGGCGCGGCGCTCGACCGCAAGGTTTACCTGGGCGGCACGCTCGGCCTCGAATGGGCCACGGTGCGCGAGCTGGTTGACGTGCTGAAGCGCAATTACTGCGGCAAGGTCGGCTATGAATACATGCACATCGCCGATGTCGAGGAACGCCGCTTCATCCAGGAACGGATCGAGGGCGGTGACAAGTCGATCGACTTCACCCCGGAAGGCAAGAAGGCGATCCTCGCGGCGGTGATCCGCGGCGAGCAGTACGAGAAGTTCCTGGGCCGCAAGTACGTCGGCACCAAGCGCTTCGGGCTCGACGGCGGGGAATCGATGATCCCGGCGCTCGAGGCGGTGATCAAGTACGGCGGCCAGCGCGGCGTGCGCGAAATGGTCTATGGCATGGCCCACCGCGGCCGGCTCAACGTGCTCGCCAACGTGATGGCCAAGCCCTATCGCGTGATCTTCCACGAATTCTCGGGCGGCACCGCCAATCCCGAGGATGTCGGCGGATCGGGCGACGTGAAGTATCACCTCGGCACCAGCACCGACCGCGAATTCGACGGCATCACCGTGCACATGAGCCTGGTGCCCAACCCCAGCCACCTCGAAACCGTTGACCCCATCGTGCTGGGCAAGGTCCGCGCCAACCAGGCCTTCCGCGACGATATCGGCCCGGGCAAGCACAAGCAGGTCATGCCGATCCTGATCCACGGCGACGCGGCCTTTGCGGGGCAAGGCATCGTCTGGGAATGCTTCGGCTTTTCCGGGGTGCGCGGCTACAACACCGGCGGTTGCATCCACTTTGTGATCAACAACCAGATCGGCTTCACCACCAGCCCGCAGTTCAGCCGCGGATCGCCCTATCCCTCGGACGTCGCCAAGGGCGTCCAGGCGCCGATCCTGCACGTCAACGGCGACGATCCCGAAGCCGTGACCTTTGCCTGCAAGCTGGCGGTCGACTATCGCCAGACCTTCGGCCGCGACATCGTGGTCGATATGTGGTGCTATCGCCGCTTCGGCCACAACGAGGGTGACGAACCCGGCTTTACCCAGCCGCTGATGTACCAGAAGATCCGCCAGCACCCGCCGGTCAGCAAGCTGTTCTCCGACCGTCTGGTCAGCCAGGGCGTGATCGACAAGGACTGGGCCGGCGAAACCGAAATGCGCTTCGTCCAGGTGCTCGAACAGGAATTCGACGCGGCCAAGAGCTACAAGTCCAACCAGGCCGACTGGTTCGCCGGGCGCTGGACCGGGCTGCACGCCCCGGCCGATCCGGAAACCGCTCGCCGCAACATCCACACCGGGATCGACCGCAAGCTGTTCGACAGCCTGGGCCGGACCCTGACCACGGTTCCGGACTCGATCCAGATCCACAAGACGCTGTCCCGCGTGCTCGATGCCAAGCGCGAGATGTTTGCCAGCGGCAGCGGGTTCGACTGGGCGACGGGTGAGGCGCTGGCCTTCGGCAGCCTGGTTTCCGAGGGCTACAACGTGCGCCTTTCGGGCCAGGATTCGGGCCGCGGCACGTTCAGCCAGCGCCACTCGGTGTGGGTCGACCAGACCGACGAGCACAAGTACATTCCGCTCACCACCGTGCCGCACGGCAAGTTCGAAGTGCACGACAGCCCGTTGTCCGAATACGGCGTGCTCGGCTTCGAATACGGCTATGCCAGCGCCGATCCCAAGACGCTGGTGCTGTGGGAAGCGCAGTTCGGCGATTTTGCCAACGGCGCGCAGATCGTGATCGACCAGTATGTCGCCGCTTCCGAAGCCAAGTGGCTGCGCGCCAACGGCCTCGTCCTGCTGCTGCCCCACGGTTATGAAGGCCAGGGTCCGGAACACTCCTCGGCCCGGCTCGAGCGCTATCTGCAGCTCTGCGCGCAGGACAACATGCAGGTCTGCAACATCACCAGCCCGGCCAACTATTTCCATGTGCTGCGCCGGCAGATGCACCGCCCGTTCCGCAAGCCGCTGATCATCATGACTCCCAAGTCGCTGCTGCGCCATCCGATGGCCAAGAGCGAGGCGAGCGAGTTCCTGGGCGAAGCGCACTTCAAGCGGATCCTGTCGGACCGCAACGGCGCGGATGACAAGGACACCCGCAAGGTGATCCTCTGTTCGGGCAAGGTCGCCTACGATCTGATGGAAGCCCGCGACGCCGCCGGGATCACCGACACCCAGATCATCCGGCTGGAGCAGCTCTATCCCTTCCCGGGCGAGCCGCTGGCGCTGCGCTTCTCGAAGATGCCGCACCTGGAAGAAGTGGTCTGGTGCCAGGAAGAACCGAAGAACAACGGTTCGTGGTTCTTCGTCGAGCCCGAGATCGAGCAGGCGCTGATCGCCGCCAAGCGTAAGGTCACCCGCGCCCGCTATGCTGGCCGCCAGGCCAGCGCCTCGCCCGCCACGGGCCTCGCCAAGCGCCACGAGGCCGAACAGGGCGCGCTGATCAGCCACGCGCTGGGCACCTCGGTCCGCAGTGAAATTCGCAGAAGGAAGAAAGCTTAACCCCCTTCACCGCTCGCCCTGAGCTTGTCGAAGGGCCGTAGTTCCTTCTGGCGACGGTGGATAAACAGGACAGTGCTTCGACAAGCTCAGCACGAACGGGTTTTGGTTTGGAAACAGAGATATGAGCACCGAAGTCAAAGTACCCACCCTGGGTGAATCCGTGTCCGAAGCGACCATCGGCGAATGGCTGAAGCAGCCCGGCGAAGCCGTCGCGCTGGACGATCCGATCGCCAGCCTGGAAACCGACAAGGTCGCGGTCGAAGTGACCGCCACGGTCGCCGGGGTGATGGGCCAGCACCTCGCCCAGGTCGGTGACAATGTTTCGGTCGGCGCGGTGATCGCGACGATCGAGGATGGTTCCGGCGCTGCGGCCGCTCCTGCTGCCACGGCGGCGAAGGCCGCTGTCGAGGCGATGGCAGGCAAGGCCGCTTCTGCCCAGTCCAATGACAACGCCGCCACTCTCTCCCCCGCCGTGCGCCGCGCGGTGCTGGAACACGGGATCGACCCGGCCAGCATCAGGGGCAGCGGCAAGGACGGCCGGATCACCAAGGAAGACGTGCTGGCCGCCGCCGCCGCCAAGGCTGCTCCGGCATCGTCCCCGGTTTCCGCTCAGGCTGAGCCTGTCGAAGCCCCTGCTGGCGCGCGCGGCGAAGAGCGGGTCAAGATGACCCGCCTGCGCCAGACCGTCGCCCGCCGCCTGAAGGACGCGCAGAACA
>CAZNII010000166.1:0-3468 GCA_964573075.1 uncultured Novosphingobium sp.
CCTCGGGGCCCTGGCCGGCAAAGATCACCTGCCCGGCGGCGCTGGCGCGGACCGCGGTGCCTTCGGGGGAGAGCACGTCGATCCCCTCGTGCGGGCCATCCTTGGCCCCGGCGGTGACGAACGGGCGGCGGACCTTGCCGGTCAGCGGCCAGGCGAATTTCGGGGCCGGTGTATCGGCCAGCGCGGCCGGGCTGGCGCTGGCGGTCGGCGCCGGGCTGGCGGCGCCCTTGGCGGCGACGGTCGGGATCGCGAGCTTCTGCCCGACTTTGACCTTGTCGTCCGGCTTCATCCCGTTGGCGGCGGCGATGGCGGACCAAGGCACGCCATAGTCAAGCGCGATCGAAAAGCCGCTTTCGCCTTCCTGCACGGTGTGGCTGCGGCGGCGCGGGATGACCAGCTTCTGCCCGGCCTTCAGGGCATAGGGTTCCTTGAGGCCGTTGGCCTCGATGATCAGGATCCGGGGCACTTCGGCGCGGGTGGCGATCCCGCCCAGGGTCTCGCCCGGCTTGACAGTGTGCACCGTCTCGGTCCGGGGATCGGGCGCCTTGTCTTCGGCCGATAGCGGGGCGGCGCAGAACGCTGCCAGGGCAAGGCCAAGGCCGGCCAGCCGCTTCATCCGCCGAAGCGCCCGGCAAGGTCCGCCAGCGAGGCGTCGTGGGTCAGATCGAGTTGCAGCGGTGTCACCGAGACGTATCCGTCCTGTATCGCTTCAAGGTCGGTCGCGTGCCCCGGGGTATGCTCGATCCCGTGGAGCCCGAACCAGAAGTACTGGTAGCCCCTCGGATCGGTTCCTTCAACCACGGATCCGCGCGCATAGTCATGAAACCCTTGACGGACAACGCGAATTCCCCGGACATCGGCGGCGGGAAGGGCCGGGAAGTTGATGTTGACCAGGCTGCGAGGGGCAAACGGCGCCCCCATCAGCGGAGCAATCGCCCTGGCCCCCCATTCCTCCGCCGCGGCGAAGGGGACGCTGTCGCCCATGCCTTCCTTCTCGTAGACCTGGCTCAGCGCGATCGAGCGGATTCCGGCCAGCGCGCCTTCGATCGCGGCGCTGACCGTGCCCGAATAGGTCACGTCGTCGCCCAGGTTGGCACCGCGGTTGACTCCTGACAGGACCAGGTCGGGCTGGCCGGGCAGCACCTTGCGCAGCGCCATCATCACCGCGTCGGTCGGGGTACCGGAAACGGCAAAGCGGCGTTCGTCGAACTGACGCAGCCGGACCGGGCGGTTGAGCGTGAGTGAGTGGCCGGCGCCCGATTGCTCCTCGGCCGGGGCGACGATCCAGACATCGTCGGAAAAGGCCCGCGCGATCCGCTCGAGAACCTCGAGCCCCGGGGCGTGGATTCCGTCGTCGTTGGTGAGAAGGATCCGCATCAGCCCGGGACCAGCCGGTCGATCCCGACCATGTAGGGCAGCAGCGCGCGCGGCACTTCGACCGAGCCGTCTTCCTGCTGGTAGTTTTCCAGCACGGCCACCAGTGTCCGACCGACCGCCAGGCCCGAGCCGTTGAGGGTGTGGACGAATTCGGTGCCCTTCTGGCCTTCGGGGCGATAGCGCGCATTCATCCGCCGGGCCTGGAAATCGCCGCAGTTGGAGCACGAACTGATCTCGCGGTAGGTGTCCTGCCCGGGCAGCCAGACCTCGAGGTCATAGGTCTTCCTGGCGGTGAAACCCATGTCGCCGCTGCACAGCACGACCTTGCGGTAAGGCAGTTCCAGCGCCTGCAGCACGGACTCTGCGGCGGCGGTCATCCGTTCGTGCTCGGCCTCGCTGTCCTCGGGCCGGGCGATCGAGACCAGCTCGACCTTTTCGAACTGGTGCTGGCGGATATAGCCGCGGGTGTCCTTGCCGGCCGCACCGGCCTCGCTGCGGAAACAGGGGGTGAGGGCGGTAAGACGGATCGGCAGTTCGGCCTCGGCCAGGATCTGCTCGCGCACCGAATTGGTCAGGCTGACCTCGGCGGTGGGGATCAGCCAGCGGCGTTCCTGTATTGGCTTGGATCGCTCGAAAATCAAACGAACTGTTTGCTCAATCTGCTGCGAGGCATCTTCCGACCCCGCGAAGTAGTTTCTCAAAAGAGCGGAGTCTCGCATGCCCTGCGCAAAGAGCTCATAATCTATAGCAACTTGGGTCTCAAACAGGTCTTCGGCGAACTTGGGCAACTGGCCGGTGCCGAACACGGCTTCGTCCTTGACCAGCAGCGGGGTGGCGTTTTCGGTATAGCCGTTCACCGTGGTCTGGTGGTCGAGCATGAACTGCCCAAGTGCGCGCTGCAGGCGGGCCATCTGGCCGCGCAGGAACGTGAACCGCGCGCCGGAAATCAGCGCCCCGGTCTCGAAATCGAGGCCCAGCGCCGGGCCAAGATCGGCGTGTTCCTTCGGCGCGAAGTTGAACTTGCGCGGGGTGCCCCAGCGCAGCACTTCGACATTCTGGGTCTCGTCCTCGCCATCGGGAACGTCGGCGGCCGGCAGGTTGGGATGGCGGGCCAGCTCGTCACTCAGCCGCTGGGTCAGCTCGCGCTCCTCGGCTTCGAGCGCGGGGAGCGTATCCTTGAGGCTTGCGACTTCGGCCTTGAGCCGCTCGGCCTCGTCCTTGTCGCCCCGACCCATCGCCGCGCCGATCGCCTTGGAGGCATCGTTGCGGCGGCTCTGCGCTTCCTGCATCCGCGTCGCGACCGAGCGCCGCTCGGCATCCAGCGCAAGGATCTGGGCGGACAGCGGCTCGACACCGCGGCGGGCAAGGCCGGCGTCGAAAGCTGCGGGGTTTTCGCGGATGAACCTGATGTCGTGCATAATGCGCAGGCCTATGCCGGTTTGACCGGTGCGGTGCAAGGTCATGGCGCGCTGGCCGTTCAGGGTTAACGCGATAGGAAGTTGTTTCGCCGAGAGATAGGATCATGACCATGAAGCGAAGCCTGGCCTTGCTCTCTCTTGCCGTGGCAGGTGGCGCGGCTGCCGCGCTGGCTGCCGGCCAGGGCGCGCCGCCGGTCAGGGCAGCGCCGACCGGGCCGCCGCAACCGATCCCCGCGCCGCCACCGACTTCGACGCCCACGCTGGGCAGCGGCTATCCCTTCTACATGCCGATGCAGGGGCTGCGCCGTCCGGCCAACCGGCTGCTGGTCAAATGCGATGCCTCGCGCGCGGCGGGCCGCGAAGTGTGGGCCGGCAATGCCGGCGAACGGCTGGGCGGGCGGGCCGAGGGCGGGTTCGAGATCGTCTATGAGGCGAAGGACAGCGCGGGGAACCCCTGCGTCTATCCGTTCTCGCCGTGGCTGCCGCAGATCGTTGGCTCGCTGCAGGGCGTGCAATTCATCCTGCGATCCTCGATCCCCGGCGAGCGGGTGACCTTTCGCACCCGTGACGAATGGGGCGGGGTTGCGATCCGTCCGCTCGAGCTTGGCCGCAACCGCATCCATTTCGAAATGCGCGACATCGAGCTGGACTTTCCCGGCGCGATCCAGGCCAA
>CAZNII010000167.1:0-3346 GCA_964573075.1 uncultured Novosphingobium sp.
ACCTGACCGCCAAGACCGGCACGCTCAACGCCACCAACGCGCTGTCGGGCACGTTTCGCACCGCCAGCGGCCGGCGCTTCACCTTTGCCTTCTTCGCCAACGATGTTCCCAACGGAGCCTCGGTACTGGCGGTGATGGAAGCCGTGCTGGTACGGATTGCCGCGGCCAACTGAAAGCGTTTCCTTCGCCAATGTTGCGCGCGCGCAACAAAATGGCCGTTTTATCCAAGAATCAGACACGAAAGCGGTGCATCGATGGCCCGGGGGACTGGCGCAGGTCATTCGCCTTGGTAATCTTGCGCGGTTCGCCAGGGGGCGATCCGCGACCGTTGGAATTAGGGGGTAATTGATGACAACTCGCAGCTTCATGCGCACCGTATTGGCCTGTGGCGTCTCGCTGGGGGCTTTCGCTGCTCCGGCCATGGCCCAGACCGCGCCCGATATCGCTCCGGCCAATGCCGCCGACGATGGCGCCAAGGGCGACATGATCGTAGTCACCGGCTCGCGCATCAAGCGCGACCCGACCAAGAGCGCGCTGCCGCTGGAAATCATCACCAACGTCGATATCGAACGCAACGGGATCGCCAATCCCGAAGCGCTCAACATGTTCATGACCGCCAACGGCACCGGGGCTGACAACCTGGCTTCGAACGCCGACGTGGTGACCGGGGCCCAGCGCGGCACCAACGGTCTTTCCGCCGCCAACCTGCGCGGGCAGGGCAGCGCCGCCACCCTGGTCCTGCTCAACGGTCGCCGGGTCGCCGCGCACGGCCTGTCGGGCGGTGCGGTCGACGTCAACCAGATCCCCTTTGCCGCGATCGAGCGGGTCGAAGTGCTCAAGGACGGCGCCTCGGCGATCTATGGCACCGACGCGATCGGCGGGGTGATCAACTACATCACCAAGAAGAACCTCAAGGGCATCTCGGTTTCCGGTTCGACCGATTTCACCGAGCATGGCGGCGGCAACATCTACCGCCTTTCGGCCGCCGGCGGGTGGGGTGACCTTGACGAGGACGGCATCAACGTGATGGGGGCCGTCTCCTACAGCTGGAACGAGATGCTGCGCGGCTCGCAGCGCGATTTCGTCAACGGCAACCAGCCGTTGCGCGGGCTTTCGGTCGATACCCGCGGCACCCCAATCGCGACGCTGTTCAGCATCGGCAGCAATGCCTCCCAGAACCCCACCGGGTCGCTGCTGGCCGGCCTGACCCTGACCGCGCCCAATGGCGGCAATGCCGCCTCGGGCGGGATCAACCCGCTCGATCTTCCCGGCGGAGCCGGCTGCCAGACCATGGACGGCGGCATGGACTATGATTGGCAGTTGTGGAACTCTCCGAACAACTATTATGCCTGCGCATGGGATACGGGCCGGGCTGCGGTGATCCAGCAGCCGATCGAAACGTTCACCTATTACGCCAAGGCCACGGTCAACCTTGGCGGCGGGCACCAGTTCTCGGCTGAAGTGACTGGCTCCGATGCGGATTCAGCCAAGAGCTTCAGCCATGCCCAGCTCTCGGCCAACACCACCAACCTGCCGTGGGCCTATCCGCTCAACCCGACGACCCAGGCAACTTACGACCAGATCTTCAACGCATTGAAGGCAGCCTTCCCGGCCAGCGCGGCAACGCTGGATGCGCGTTACGGCCGCCCGCTTTCGGGACGCTGGCGCTGCATCGCCTGCGGGCCGCGCGAGTATCGCACCAATTCCAGGACGCTTCGCGCCATGGCGACACTCGAAGGGCCGCTGCCGTTCGAGGGATGGGATTACAAGGTTGCTGCATCTCACGCCGAAAGCGAAACCAGTTCCTTGCTGGGATCGGGCTACTTCTATCGGGGCACGCTCAGCAACGGTGCGCCGGATCCGCTCGCGCCGATCGCGCCGGGAGCGACCACTCCGGGCCTGGTCGGATTGATCAACGCTGGCATCCTGAACCCGTTCAGTGTCGATCAGAGCGCTGCGGCAATGGCCGGGCTCGATGCGATTTCGGCCGAAGGGACTACCCTTTACGGCGGGCGCTACACCGTGAAGGAAGTCGATGTCTCGTTCTCGGGTCCGTTGTTCGATTTGCCCGGCGGCCCTGTGCAGGTGGCGATGGGCTTTGACTGGCGGCGCGAAACCTACAGCTTCAACGGGTCGCCTGCCGCAGCGGCGACGCAGCCGGTGATCTTCCTGGCCGCTTTCGACAACGTCAACGCGCTGACCCCCAAGAACCGCACCGTCAAGGCCGGTTACTTCGAAATCGACGTGCCGATCCTCGACATGCTCGATATCACCGGGGCGGTCCGGGTTGACGACTATTCGGGCTTTGGCACCACCACCAATCCAAAGGTTACGGTCAAGTTCGCGCCGGCCGAGTGGCTGATGTTCCGCGGTTCCTATTCCACCGGGTTCCGCGTGCCGAGCTTCAACCAGATCTTCAACGGCGTCACCGAAAGCCCCTATTCGGGTAGCGACCTCGCCGATCCGGTGGCCTGCCCTGGCGGCGTACCGACCAGCGCGTTCGGTTCGGGCCTGCCTTGCGCCCAGATCCGTCCCAACATCTGGACCGGCGGCAACCTCAATCTCGGCCCGGAAAAGGCCAAGATGGCGAGCCTCGGCGTAGTGCTGAAGCCGGTTCCGGGCTGGAGCCTGTCAGCCGACTGGTGGATGATCAATGTTGATGACACCATCCAGTTGCTGACCCTGCGCCAGTTGATCGACAACGCTTCGCTGTTCCCCGATCGCTTCATCCGCGATGCGGGCGGGGTGATCACCGTCATCGACGATCGCTGGATCAACGCCGGTTCGCGGCGCACCCAGGGGATTGAATTCGCCCTGCGCGGCGGGTTCGATCTGGGTAACGAAAGCCGGATCAGCATCGGCATGGACGGCTCGCTTGCGCTCAAGAAGCGGGAGAAGCTGACTCCGACTTCTGCCTACGGCCCGAGCCTGATCGGTGTGTTCACCTTTGCCGGCGATCTCGGCCTGCGCTGGAAGCATAATGCCTGGATCAGCTATACCAACGAAGACTGGGCGATCACCTTCACCCAGATCTTCCGCGCCGGCTATGCCAACCAGAAGCTTCCCGGGATCGCCGCCGGTCTGGTCACGCGTCCGGACTTCAATGAACGGGTCAAGCCCTACCACATCTACAACCTGTCGGCTTCGTACTTGGGGTTGGGGCCGGCCTATCGCCTGACGGTAGGGATCAAGAACCTGTTCGACACCGATCCGCCATTCGCGATCACCTATGATGGCAACACCGGTGCCGGTTCCAGCTGGGAACCGCGCGTCGCCGATCCGCGTGGGCGATCGTTCAACGTGGCGGTCGAAGTGCGGTTCTGACCTGTCGTTCGCTGAACCAGGA
>CAZNII010000168.1:0-3308 GCA_964573075.1 uncultured Novosphingobium sp.
CGGCTGGCGATCCCCGAAGTGGCGATTGTCGGCTACGTTTCCGAGATCGGCGGCGATGCGATCGATCCGGCCAATTTCGACGCGGCCGAGATTGCCAACAATCCGTTCTTCTGCCCCGATCCGGTCGCGGCAAAGCGCTGGGAGAAGATCGTCGACGATGCGCGGCTGGCCGGCAGTTCGGTCGGCGCGGTGGTCGAATGCGTGGCCAGCGGTGTCCCCGCCGGCTGGGGCGCGCCGCTTTATGGCAAGCTCGATGCCGATCTGGCGGCGGCGATGATGGGGATCAACGCGGTCAAGGGCGTGGAAATCGGCGATGGCTTTGCTGCCGCGCGGCTGACCGGCGAACAGAACGCCGATCCGATGCGCCCGGGGCCGGGCGGGCCGGAGTTTCTTGCCAACCACGCCGGCGGGATCGCGGGCGGAATCAGCACCGGCCAGCCGGTGGTGGTGCGCGTGGCGTTCAAGCCGACCAGCTCGATCCTGACCCCGCAGCCGACCGTGACCCGCGATGGAGAGGCGACCGAGATGTTCACCAAGGGCCGGCATGATCCCTGCGTCGGGATTCGCGGCGTCCCGGTGGTCGAGGCGATGATGGCGCTGGTCCTGGCCGACCACAAACTGCTGCACCGCGGCCAGTGCGGCTGAGATGAGCATCTTTGCGGCACTCACGATCGGGTTGATCGGGATCCTCTGGTACTATTACCACGACCGGCAGAAACGGCTCGATGCCGATGAAGGCCAGCATCACCTCGCATCGCTGCTGGTTGGCGCGGCGCTGGGCCGCGACGGGGTGACAAAGCGCGACGTCAGTGCCCAGCTTGCGCGGATTTCGCGGGGCGGGGCTGACCGCCGGGTCCGCCTGACCCACGCCGTCCTGATGATCCGCAGCGAGGCCGCACCCGACCTTTACGAGAAGGTCCTGGCGCTTTCGCGCGAGTTTTCCTGAAGTAACGGGCTAGCCCCGATTTACCTGTTTTCCGTAGGTCGCTCTGAATAGCGCAGCGCCCACAGGATCAAGTTCAGCAGGGCAGGCGCGCCTAGCAGTACTGGTCCAAGGATCAGAAGTCCGATGCAGGATTCGTCATGGCATCGATCGCTGAGTGCATGCGCAACGACAGCGACCGCTCCGGCGATCCATGCGGCTGCCAGCACAAGCGAATAGACCATGGCCTTTCGCCTCGCCAAGGCCAGCCCGGGCAGGGCCGAAAGTCCCATGATCAGCGTGTAGATGAGGCAAAACAGCCCGCCCAATGTCGGGACTGTGAACAGCGCCGCCAGCAGGCAATAGGCCAGCAGGATCGCGGTGTTTCGGCATCCCGGCTCCATCAGGCGGCCTTCTCGCCACGCCCCTGGAACAACAGCGAATGCAAGCGAACCAATCCCCACTGGGTGGCGGTTGCCGGGATCGCGCCGGCCACGAACAGTGTCGCAAGCATGATCAGCAGCACAGCGGCCATTCCCGCGCCGTCATCGCCGGGGCTGGCGGTGTAGGACAGGAAGCAGCCAAAGGCGAACGCCCCCACGGCCCCTGCCAGCGAGACCAGCAGGGGCAGGCTTCGCCGGGATAGGGCAAGCGGGCCGCAGATTACAGCCGGGAACCAAACGATTCCCGGAGTCAGATCGTCCCATTTCGGGGTCACCAGCGTGATGAATAGGTAAACCGCGATCCATGCGACCAGGCCCGCTGCGAGCGCGATCACTAGCCGCAGCCAGAACTTCATCCCCTGAGCACCGCACCGAGCTTGGCCGCCGCGGCGGTCACCCGCTCGGCGATCGCCTTGAGCTCGGCCTCGTCATAGCTCTTCTCGCCCGGTTGCAGCGTCACTTCGACCGCCAGGCTCTTCTTCCCCTCGGGCACGCCTGCACCGCGGAAATCGTCGAACAGGCGGACCGCGACCACGTTGGCCTTGTCCGCGCCCTTCACGGTACGGACCAGATCGCCGGCCGGCAGGGCGGCATCGACCAGGAAAGCGAAGTCGCGCTTGACCGCCTGGAGCGCCGGCGGGGCATAGGCGGTGCGGGCAAAGCCGGCGGCCTTCTTGGCGGGAATCGCATCGAGGAACAGTTCGACCGCGGCGACCGGCAGATCCACGTCGAACTGCTTGAGCAGCGCGGGATGAAGCATGCCGAAGCGGGCCAGCACGGTCTTGGGCCCCAGCCGCAGCGTGGCCGACTGGCCGGGATGGAACTGCGCTCCGGCCTCGCCCATGACCTGCAGGTTGTCGACCGGCGCACCTGCCTCGGCCAGCAGGGCCAGGGCTTCGGCCTTGGCGTCGAACGCGTCGAAGCTCTGCGCCTTGCCGGTCGCCCAGCCGCGCGGGGTCTTCTCGCCGGCGAGAACCAGCCCGAGCGTCAGGCGCTCGTCGCTGTGGCCTCCGTCGCCGCGCAGGTAGCGGCGGCCCAGTTCGAACAGTCGCAAGCCCGCAGCGCCGCGATCGGCATTGCGTCGCACCGCGGCGAGCAGGCCCGGCAGCAGCGAGGGGCGCATCGCCTTCATGTCTTCGCTGATCGGGTTGGCCAGCGTCCAGATGCCGCCGTTGCCATCCGCGAATGCCGCGGCATCGGCTTCGGGCAGGAACGACCATGTTACCGCCTCGTGGCTACCGCGCGATGCGGCGGCGCGGCGGACCTTGCGTTCCAGCTGCTGGAGCGGGGTGGCGGTCGGCCGGGCAACCCCGTCAGCACGGGGCAGGGGGGCGCTTTCGACATTGTCGAGCCCGTGGATGCGGACCACTTCCTCGACCAGGTCAGGCGCGCCATCGACGTCGGGTCGCCAGCTCGGCACGGTCACGTTCCAGCGCGCGTCGCTGGCAAAACCGAGCGCCCGCAAGGTTTCGCGCTGGCGGTCCTCGGCAATCGCAACCCCGCCCAGCCGCTCGGCCATCGCCGGATCATAGGCCACCACCCTGGTCCCGGCGGGCGGTTCGCCGGCACGGATGATCTCGCTCGGCTCGCCGCCGCAGATCTCGACGATCAGCTCGGTCAGCAGCGCCAGCCCGGTATCGAGAAAGGCCGGATCGACCCCGCGCTCGAAGCGCTGGCGGGCATCTGAAGTCAGGTTGAGGTTTCGCCCGGTGTCGCCGATCCGGGCCGGATCGAAGTAGGCCACTTCCAGCAGCACGTCCGTGGTGCCCTCGCTGCACCCGGAATGCTCGCCGCCCATGATCCCGGCAATGTCATGCACCCCGGCGTCGTCGGCGATCACGGTCATCGCCGAGGTCAGGGTGTATTCCTTGCCGTTGAGCGCCAGGCAGGTTTCGCCGTCACGCGCGCGGCGGGCGAAGATCGCGCCCTTGAGCTGCGCCAGG
>CAZNII010000169.1:0-3243 GCA_964573075.1 uncultured Novosphingobium sp.
TCGGTCAAGGCCGGCGCCTTCGGCACCTTCCCGATGAACGGCACCCGCAAGGGCTGATTTCCGGTCGTTTCCAAAAGAACAAGGGGCGTCGAGGGCAACCTCGGCGCCCTTTTTCATTCCCGCGCCAAGATTTGAATTGCCCTTCGTTTGCATCAGGTTAGTTTGGCACTGCGCTGTGGGGTAATAACGATTCCGGGAAGACTGGGGATGCGTGCAATATCGGCCGCCGTGTTGTGCGGTTTGTTCGTGACGACTGCCCAGGCTGCCTGGGCTCAGGTTCCCGCTCCCGCCCAGACTGCGCCGGTTGCAACCCCTGCCCCGGCTGCCGAACCGGTTCCGACCCCGGCTCCGCCCGCGATGGCAACGATTCCCGCCGGGACGCCGCTGATGGTCGCAACGCTCCAGACCCTGACCACCTCGGACAACAAGCTGGGGGACAGCTTCGGCATCGTGGTGACCGAAGACCTGGTCCAGGATGGTACCGTGGTGATCCCCAAAGGCGCGCAGGGCGTGGGCGAGGTGACCTTCGTCAGCGACCGCGGCGCCTTTGGCAAGCCCGGGATCCTGCAGATCAAGGTGGTATCGCTGAACGTCGGTGATCGCACCATTCCACTCGATGGACGGTTCCGCCAGGAAGGCGTCAACAAGGCCGGCGCCACCGCCGTCACCTACTTCGCGGTCGGCATTTTTGCCGGCTTCATCCAGGGCAAGTCCGGCGGGATCGAACGCGGCCGGATCCTCAAGGCGCGGCTTGCCGAACCGTTTGATTTCACCGTCGGCGCGCCGCCGCCGCCGGTGCCCGACCTGCCGCCCCCGCCGCCCGAGCCGGAGGCCCCCGCACCCAAGGCCAAGTCCGGCAAGAAGGACTGACCTTTCATCCCCAGGAGGAGACCCCGATGAAGTTCGCGATGACCATTTCTGCCGCCGGTGCCATCCTGGCGCTGGGGTTTGCCTCGGCCGGGAGCGCGCAGGATGCCGCGCCGGCGCCGGCACCGGTTGCCGCCGAAGCCGCGCCCGCACCGGCTCCGCTCCCGGCCTGCGAACTGCACGTTTTCCCGACCCTCGAAGGCCAGGCGATGACCACCGGCTGGCTCTCGGGCTTCGGCGTCATCGGCTCGATTGCCGATGCTTCGGCCAACAAGGACCGCAACATCAACGAAGCGGCCTACCTCAAGGAAGCGCTGGGTCCGAAGATGCAGGTCGATGCGCTGAAGTCGATCGACCTGGTCGCCGCACTGGGCCTGCCGCCTTCGCAGGTAATCTTTGAAACCCCGATCGCCGACCGCAAGATCACGACCAAGGCCACCACCCGCCTGTCGAGCTCGACCGCGCCCTGTTATTACGAGCTGATTGTCACCCAGAACTTCTACCAGAAGGCGGCGATCTATGGCCGGTCACTGAACAACCGCTTCATTTTCAAGGATTTTAGCGGCGGCCGCACCTCGGCCAAACTGGTCAAGGGGCGCGGTGGCAACGGCCTTTCCTATTTCCCGCCCAAGACCACTGACGAGACCGAGCAGGCCGAAAAGGAACTGCGCGAGGTGTTCCTGAAGAACTTCCTCGAATTCGCCAAGACGATCACTCCGGCCAAGAAGAAGTAGGCCGGATCGCGCGGCGGGCCGCCTCGATGGGCTGCCTGCCGCCATCGGCAGGATGGGAGAACACCGCATGCGCCGACTTCTGGTATTCGCGCTTGCCGCGGCACTCGTTCCGCAAGGCCTGATCGCCGGCCAGAAGCCGCCCAAGGCGCCGCCCTATCTGGCCGCGAGCCTCCAGCCGGTTGTCGATGGCCGCGCGGTGATGGTCGAGCTGGCGCAGCCGACGATCGGCACCGAAATCGACATCGGCCGCGTCGCACCGGACATGATTACCGGCGGCGGGCTGGAGATCCTGTTCTGGGATCATCAGGACACCAAGCCGCTGGAACTGGCCGCGATCGAGGAGCGCAAGGCCGAAGGCCTGGTCCTGCCGCTGCGCAAGGCGCTCGACGGGCTCGATCTTGGCCCGGTGGCGCTCGCCACCACCACCGCCGCGCTGGGCAAGGTCGGCTGGTTCGGCGCCCGCGAGCCGCGCCTTGCCCGGGTTTCGACCGAGGGCGAACGCGCCGCCTTTGCCGCGATCAGCGAGACCGGCCAATTCGCGGTGGTCAGCTATTCCTACACCACTTCGCCCGACTTCACCCAGATCCGGGTCTATGCCGAAATCACCATCTGGCAGAAGGCCGCTCCGGCCAAGGGCGGCAAGCCCACCGGTCCGGTGCTGCTGTCGCGCCACCGGGTGCTTTCGCTGTGCGAATTGCGCAAGCGTTCGTTCGAGCAGGCCGACAACGTCAAGGCCTGGAGCGCCGACGGCGGGAAGCTGGCCCGCGCCGCGCTGAGCGCCGCCTTTGCCCGGCTCGAAGTGCTGATCCCGCGCGCGCTGGCCATGACCCCGCTCGAACACGCCGCGCTGATCGACAAGAAGCGCCCCAAGGTCTTCGCCGCCGGGTTCTATGGGCCCCGGGTTGAGGGAGCCGACGAGGGCACCACGGCAGTGACGATCTGGTCCAACGCCTTGATCAGCGCCATGCCGGCCCCAGGAAGCTAGGCGCTCAGCCCAGCTTGCCCTTCAGCACCTGGTTGACCAGCTGCGGATTGCCCTTGCCCTGCATCGCCTTCATCGTCTGGCCGACGAAGAACCCGAACAGCGCTTCCTTGCCGCCCTTGTATTCGGCCACCTTGTCAGCGTTGGCGGCTAGGACTGCATCGACCGCGGCCTCGATCGCGCCAGTGTCGCTGGTCTGCTTGTTGGCCTCGATCTCGGCGGCCAGATCGACGTCGCCGGTCAGGTAGGCTTCGAAGATTTCTTTGGCCTTGGAGCCGGAAATCAGCCCGCTTTCGGTGGCGACGACAATCGCGGTGTTGGCCTCGACAGTGTTCTTGGGATGGTCCGAACCGACCCCGGCGGCGTTGAGCACGCCCGGTGCTTCGGACAGCAGCCAGTTGGCCACCCGCTTCGACACGTCGGCCTCGCCCTTACCGCTGGCCGTGGCAACCGAGGTCAGCAGCGCTTCGAATTGGCGCGCCACTTCGACATCGGCGGTCAGCGCATTGGCATTGTAGGCCGATAGCCCCAGCGCGGTTTCATAGCGGTGACGCTTGGCATCGGGCAGTTCCGGCAGGCTGGCGCGGCATTCCTCGAGGAAGGCGTCGTCCAGTTCCAGCGGCAGCAGGTCCGGGTCGGGGAAGTAGCGGTAATCGTGCG
>CAZNII010000170.1:0-3233 GCA_964573075.1 uncultured Novosphingobium sp.
CTGACCTGATCGGCCTTGGCGCGGGCATCGTTGAAGGCGGCGGCAATCAGGTCTTCGAGAATACCCTTTTCGCCGGGCTGCATCAGGCTGTCGTCGATGGCAACACCGATTACCCGGCCCTTGGCGCTGCAACGGATCCTGACCAGCCCGCCGCCGGCCACACCTTCGACTTCCATCTCGTCGAGTTTGCCCTGCATTTCGGTCATCTGCTTGCTGATGGTCTCGGCAGCCTGTTGCGCGGCCTTGAGCATCTCTTCCATCGACTTCACGGTCAGCTTCTCCACTTGTTGCCGTTCGCCACCCGGGCGTCGGGACTTTCATCGAGCAATTCGGCGCCCGGAAAGGCGGCGAAGGCCGCCTCGACCAGCGGATCGCGCAGCACCTGGGCGCGCGCGGCATCCCGGGCAGCGTCCTTGGCTTCCTTCAGGCTCGGCGCGGCATCGCCCTCGCCGCGGGTCACCTGCCAGCGCTCGCCTGTGGCGCGCAGCAGCGCGTCGCGCAGTTCGGCGGTGGCATCGCCAGGATAGCCGGGGGCAAGCGCATAGACCAGTTCGCCGGGCGCAAGCGAGATCACCCGCACCCAGTCGTGCATCAACTGGGCAAGCCGGAACTGGCCCGATTGTTCGACCAGTTCGATAAGACCGGGCCAGTCCTGCCCCTGCGGCGCGGCAGGAGCGGCGGCAGCCGGACTTGCCTCGCCTGGCGGCGCGGCGACCGGTCCGCGCGCGGCAATCTCTTCCAGCTTCTTCGCCAGAGTACCGGGATCGGGCATGTCGGCGGCATGCTGGACCCGTAACAGCGCCATCCGCGCCGCGACCAGCGGATCGGGCGCGCCGCGCACTTCGTCATGACCCTTGAGCAGCAATTGCCACAGCCGGTGGAGCTGCCCGGCCGACAGCCGCTCGGCCCATTCGCCAATCGCGGCGCGTTCGTCTTCAGACACGGCATCGACCGCACCCCGGCCGAGCTGGGCGACAGTGATCCGATGAGTCAGCTCCATCGCCGTGCGCAGCAGCGCCAGCGGCTCGACCCCCAGCGCAAACTGCTGGTCGATCAGATCGAGCAGGCCCGGCCCGTCACCGGTCAGCAGCGCGGCGAACAGCCGGCGCTGGGCGCTCTTGTCGGCCAGGCCCAGCATGTCGCGGACCTGATCGGCGCTGACCCGCCCTTCCCCGCCAAGATCGGCATGGGCAATCGCCTGGTCGAGGATCGACAAGCCATCGCGAACCGAGCCTTCGGCGGCGGCAGCGATCATCGCCAGCGCCTCATCCTCGGCCTCGACGCCTTCCTTGCCGCAGATCATCGCGAAATGATCCTTGAGCAAGGGCGCGGGAATCCGCCGCAGGTCGAACCGCTGGCAGCGCGAGAGAACCGTGACCGGCAGCTTTTCGACCTCGGTGGTGGCGAACAGGAACTTCACATGGGCCGGCGGCTCTTCCAGCGTCTTGAGCAGCGCGTTGAAGGCGTTGCGTGAGAGCATGTGGACTTCGTCGATGATGTAGATCTTGTAGCGGGCGGAGACGGCGGCATAGCGCACCGCCTCGATGATCTCGCGCACGTCGTCGACGCCGGTGTGGCTGGCGGCGTCCATCTCGATCACGTCGATATGGCGGCCCTCGGCGATCGCCTGGCACGGCTCGCACTGGCCGCAAGGATCGATCGTCGGCCCGCCCTGCCCGTCCGGGCCGATGCAGTTGAGCGCCTTGGCGATCAGCCGCGCGGTGGAGGTTTTCCCCACCCCGCGAATACCGGTCATCAGGAAGGCATGGGCCAGCCGGTCGCGCTTGATCGCGTTGGCCAGGGTCTGCACCATGGCTTCCTGCCCGATCAGCTCGGCAAAGGTCTGCGAACGGTATTTGCGCGCCAGCACGCGGTAGGGCTGCGCCGGGGCAGCGCTAACGGCAGCAGCGGGAGCGGGAGCCGGCGGCGGCGGGGCAGCAGGCTCGGGCGCGCCGAACATCGATTCCTGCCCGGCCGCCTCAAGCTCGGCCGCGGAAGGAACCTCTTCTTCGGGTTCGTCGCCGTAGGGATCGGGGGAATCGGACATAGCGCGCCAGACTAGGCGTCCGCCCTTGGTTTGTCGAAGAGGAAAAGGAGCCGGCCGACCCGCCGCAACCCGTTGTGGCTGCTTCCTTCCGGACCTGACCAGGTTGGCGAGCGCAAACGTCCGACCGACTCCCGGCGGCGCATATGGCGGTGCTGTCGCGTTTGCGCAAGTCCATCGGCGATTCGAGGAGGTAAACGGCGCTTGTGACTCGCTCGATGGGGGCAGTCATCCGGCCCATTCCGCAGGAAAGGCCAGGGAAGCGGGTTCCGCTGTTGCCTCACAGCGCGACCCAGGTATTCGGCGGGCCCGCTTCCTCTTTCGATCGGCTATCGGGCCCTACCGGAAATTGTCAGCGTAGGCCTGGATCTTCAGCCGCCGCGGCGGGGTGGAATGAACCGCCGCCTCAATCCCGTAACGATCGGCATAGGCCTGGGCTTCCGCCTGGCTGGCGAAAACCAGCGTGACCTGGCTCTGCGTGTCTCCCGAACCGGGCCAGCGCATCACCGGATCGGGCACCTTGGCTTCGGCCGGAGCGAATTCGAGGAGCCAATCGCCGGTCCGGGCCTTGCCGGATTGCATGGCGTTCTTGGGGCGCTGATAGATACGTGCGGGCATGAGCGGCGATTGCGTCGAATCGCGGCGGAAATCAAGTCCCGGCGGGATTTGAACTATCGTAAGATTTCCTCAGCCAGTTCCCATCAATCGTCATCCCCGCGAAAGCGGGGACCCAGCGCTGGTCCGCCCTGGGTCCCCGCTTTCGCGGGGATGACGAGGGGTTGGGATGAAGAAAACTTCACCGTCGCTCGAAGGCATTCCTGGTCTTGAGGCTGGCCACCTCGTTCCACGGCTCATCGGGCCAGCGATGCTTGGGGTAGCGGCCCTTGAGGTCCTTGACCACGTCGCGCCACGATCCGCGCCAGAAGGCCGGCAGATCGCGGGTGGTCTGGGCCGGCTTGCCGCCCGGATCGGTCAGCTTTAGCAACAATGGCTGGGGCGGCTGGCCGAAGGTGGGGTGGCGGTCGAGCCCGAACAGCGCCTGGACCCTGAGCTCGACCGAGGGCCCGCCCGGATCGTCGTAATCGATCGCATGGCTCGTCCCGGCCGGGCTGGCAAACTGCGCCGGGGCCAGTTTCTCCAGCAGTTGCTGCGCCGGATAGTCGAGCCGCGCGCGCAGGGCATCGTGGAG
>CAZNII010000171.1:0-3213 GCA_964573075.1 uncultured Novosphingobium sp.
CTTCGGATCCAGCGCCGCCTTCAGCGTCTTCATCAGCGCCAGTTCCTCGGGGGTCCGGCTGAGATGGAGCCAGCCGCGCTTTTCAAGGCCGATGCCGTGTTCGGCGCTGATCGAGCCGCCGATCGCCTGCAGGGGCGTGAACACCAGTTCCTCGATCCGGTGCTTCATGCCTGCGTCGAACGGCTGCGCGCCCAGCAGGATGTGCAGGTTGCCATCGCCCATGTGGCCGAACACCACCAGCTTGACCGCATCGCCCAGTTCGGCGCGGGCCTTGGCCTCCAGCGCCTCGACATAGCCACCCATGTGCCGGATCGGCAGGCTGACGTCGAAGGTGACGCTGGGCATGGCATAGTGGAACAGCGCCTCGATATCGTCGCGGATCGCCCAGATCTGCGCAGCCTGGGTCTGGCTGGCGGCGATTACCGCATCGGTCGCGATCCCGCTTTCCAGCAGGCCGCCCAGCACTTCCTCGAACTGCGCCGCATCACGCTCCGGATCGGTGCCACTGGCCTCGACGATCACGTAGAACCCGTGCCCGCCGGGCAGCGGCGGATTGTGGCGCCCGGTGCCGATCGCGATCGGTTCGTAATAGTTGGCCCACATCACCTCGAACGCGGTCAGCCCGCTGCCGATCCGCTTGCCGGCCTCGACGAACAGCGCCTGGACGGCGGCGAAGTCTTCCAGCGCGATCAGCGCGGTCTGGGTCGAAAGCGGGGCGGGCTGGAGCTTGAGCACCGCGCGGGTAACTATCCCCAGCGTGCCCTCGCTGCCGATGAACAGGTGCTTCAGGTCATAGGCGGCGTTGTTCTTGATCAGGCTGTTCATCGCGCTGATCACGGTGCCGTCGGCCAGCACCGCCTCGAGCCCGAGGACCGAATCGCGCATCATCCCATAGCGGACCACCGAATTGCCCCCGGCATTGGTGGAAATGCCGCCGCCGATCGTGGCACTGCCGCGCGCGCCCCAATCGACCGCGAATTGCAGCCCGTGCTCGGCCGCGGCATCCTGCACCGCCTGGACCGGGCAGCCGGCCCCGACCGTGGCGGTCCGCCCGACCGGATCGACTTCCTCGATCCCGCGCATCCGTTCGAGCGAGACCTGGATGTCATCGCTCTGGCAAACGGTGCCCTGGACCAGTCCGGTATAGCCGCCCGCCGGAACCACCACCTGCCCCGCCGCGTGGCACAGCTTCATCACTTCGGACAGCTCGGCCGTGCTGGCCGGACGAACGATCGCCCTGGCCTGGACGCGGGTCAGCCCCATGAAGTCGGCGGCGCGGCCTGACACGTCCTCTCCGGTCAGCAGACCTTGCGGGCCGACGATCGCCGCGATCCGCTCAAGCAGCTCGGTCATCTCCATCCCCTGAATCAATTCGCCCCGACCGTATCAGCTACGGCCGGGGCGAAAAGCGCAAAAACGGCTGGGGTCGCAATCAGCCGTCGATGCGTTCGATGATGATCGCCGGGGCCATCCCGCCCGCAGCGCACATGGTGATCAGGCCATAGCGGCCGTTGATCCGCTCCAGCTCATCCAGCGCGGTGCCGATCAGCATCGAGCCGGTCGCGCCGATCGGGTGGCCCAGCGCCATCGCCCCGCCGTTGGGGTTGACCTTGTCGCGATCGAGATCGAGGTCGCGGATGAACTTTTCCGCCACCACGGCGAAGGCCTCGTTGATTTCGAAGACGTCGATGTCTTCCTTCTTGAGGCCGGCCTTTTCCAGCACCTTCTTGGCCGCCGGAACCGGAGCGTTGAGCATCAGCGTCGGATCGTCGCCGCAGTTGACATAGGCAACCACCCGGCCGCGCGGCTTGAGGCCGTGCTTTTCGGCATAGGCCTTGCTGGTCAGCAGGATCGCGGCGGCGCCATCGACAACGCCCGAGCTGTTGCCGGCATGGTGCACGCCCTTCCAGTCGAGATCGGGATAGCGGCGCTGGATCTGCTTGCGGAAGGTGGTGCCGCCCAGATCGAAATCGGCGATCGCATCGAAACTGGCCTTGAGGCTGGCCAGCCCTTCGGCAGTGGTTTCGGGGCGCGGGAATTCCTCGCGATCGAGCGCCACGGTGCCGTCCTCGTTGTAAACGGTCACCACCGACTTGTCGAAGCGGCCTTCGCGGATCGCGCGGGCGGCGCGTTCCTGGCTGACCAGCGCCAGCGCGTCGAGCGCCTCGCGCGGGATCCCTTCCATCGCCGCGATCGCATCGCCGCAGACGCCCTGGTGGCTTTGCGGGTGCAGCGCATCGAGCGCGAGGTTGCCCGAGCCCATGCCCAGCGGCCGGATCCCGGCATTGGCTTCTTCCGCGCCGACCTGGGCGGTGTAGCTCATCATTTCGGTGCCGCCGGCGATCACGCAGTCTTCCATCCCCGACATGACCGCAGCCGTCGCCAGGTTGACCGAGGTGATCCCGCCGCCGCAGAAGCGGTCGAGCGTCATCCCGGATGCGCCGATGTCATAGCCGGCGGCCAGCGCGGCCATCCGGCCCAGGTCGCCGCCCTGCTTGCCCTTCTGGGTGCTGGTCGACCAGATCACGTCATCGACGGTGCTGGTATCGAGGTTGTTGCGGTCCTTGATCGCCTTGAGCACGGTCGCCGCGAGGTGCTGCGGGTGGAGGTGCGAAAGCGCGCCCTTGCCGGGCTTGCCGACCCCGCGCGGGGTGCGGACTGCGTCGATGATATAGGCTTCGGCCATGGGGGTTCTCCTTGGGTAAGTCAGGCCAGCTTGCCGACCAGGCGCTGGCGGATGATGGTTTCGGCGTCGGCGACGATCCGGCTGACCAGTTCCTGGCAGGTCGGGATGTCGTGGATCAGGCCCTGGATCATGCCGGCGGTCCAGATGCCGTGTTCGGTATCGCCGCTGGACAGCCCTTCGCGGCCGCGCACGCCCTTGACCAGATCGGCCACGGCTTCGAACGGCTTGCCTTCGGCCTCGGCGGCAACCACCTGCTGGGCAATGCCGTTCTTGGCAACGCGGGCGGTGTTGCGGAAGGTCCGGAAGATCAGCGCGGTCGCACGCTCGTCATTATCGACCATCGCCTGCTTGAAGTTCTGGTGGATCGGGGCTTCGACCGTGGCACAGAACCGGGTGCCCATGTTGATCCCCTCGGCGCCCAGCGCCAACGCGGCAGCCAGGCCCCGGCCATCGCCGAATCCGCCCGAGGCGAGCAGCGGAATTTTGACCTTGTCGGCCGCCGCCGGGATCAGGATCAGGCCGGGGAT
>CAZNII010000172.1:0-3202 GCA_964573075.1 uncultured Novosphingobium sp.
AACGGCAAACCCCGGCAGGTGCGTTTCCCGAAGGACTCGCGCGGCCGGGGCGGACCAGCGCGCCTTACGCGATTTGGCGCGGGGGTGCAATGTGGGGGAGGGGGAGGGGTGGTGCCCGGCAGACGGTCCGGTCCGACAGCCGGTCGCAGGATAGTTGCGCTTCGTCGCGACAAAGCGAATCTGCACTTGTCTATGAAACAAGTAGAGATAACCCTCGGCCGCAAGGAGACCAGCCATGCCGAGCCCCGATTCACTTGCCGACACCCGCGCTGTCCTGCCTGCCAAGCTGGCCGGTCCGGTTCTGGCGGCACTGAGCGAAGCGGTTGGCAGGTTGCGGTTCGGCGTGGTCCAGCTGACCGTCCACGAAGGGCGGGTTGTCCAGCTGGAAGTCACCGAAAAGCACCGCTTCTGATCCGTTAACCCCGGGGGCGGGGCCGGCTGCGCATGGCCGGCCCCAACCCTTCGAAGTCGTCAGACCGGACCACCGGATGCGGCCAATCACCTACTCAAAGGAATTGGAAATGCATTCGTTCGTCCGCTTTTCACTGCTTGCGACTGCCGCCCTGATCGCGGTCCCGGCTGCCGCCGAAACGGCTGCCGAGCAGCCGCAGGAAACCACCTCTGCCGGGACCGGCGCCGGGGAGCCCGAGGCTGAGATTCTGGTCACCGCCCGGCGCCGCGCCGAAGCCAGCCAGGAGGTGCCGCTGGCGATCTCGGTGGTCGGCGGGGAGCATCTCGACAACACCGGTGCCTTCAACGTCGGGCGCCTGCAGCAGCTGACCCCGACCCTGCAATTCTACACTTCCAACCCGCGCAACAGCGCCGCGAACATCCGCGGTCTGGGCGCGCCGTTCGGGCTGACCAATGACGGGATCGAGCAGGGCGTGGGGATCTACGTCGATGATGTCTATTATTCGCGTGCGGCCAGTTCGACTTTCGACTTTCTCGACGTGGCCCGGATCGAGGTGCTGCGGGGGCCGCAGGGCACGCTTTATGGCAAGAACACTACCGCCGGGGCACTCAACATCACCAGCCGCCAGCCGACTTTCGCTTTCGAGGGCCGGGCCGAGGTGTCGATCGGCAACCTGGCCTTCAAGCAGGCCAAGGCGGCGGTTTCGGGTCCGCTGTCCGATACGGTCGCAGCGCGGGTGGCGATTTCCGCGACCAGCCGCAAGGGAACCATCTTCAACCGAGCGACCGGCAACTGGATCAACGAACAGGACAATCTGGGGCTGCGTGCGCAGTTGTTGTGGCGGCCTTCCGGCAATGTCGATGTGACGCTGGCGGGCGACTATTCGGTGCAGGATCCCGAATGCTGCGGGCAGATCTACGTTCGCACTGGCGCCACCCAGCGTCCGCTCAACCGCCAGTTCGCCGCGCTTGCCGCTGCCCAGGGTTATGCCGTTCCCAGCACCGATCCGTTCGCACGGATCACCGATCTCGATGCCGATCTCAATGCCGGCAACAAGATCGGCGGGGCCAGCCTGCGGGTGAAGTGGGACAGTGGCACCGGCACGCTGACCTCGGTAACGGCCTGGCGTTACTGGGACTGGAAGCCGGCCAACGACCGCGATTTCATCGGCCTGCCGATCACCACCGCGTCGAACAATCCCTCGCAGCAGCACCAGTACACGCAGGAGTTCCGCTACTCGCACAGCGGCCGGCGGATCGACTTCGTGGCCGGCATTTTCGGGTTCTACCAGACGGTCCGGACCCAGGGGCTCCAGGTCCAGGGGCCGGCGGCGAGCCGCTGGTTGCTCAACCCGTCGAGCCCGCTGTCGCTCAACCCGGCGGTGCTCAACGGGCTCACCGCCAACAACGATATCCGGCTCGACAACACCAGCGCGGCGGTGTTCGGCCAGGTCAGCTGGAAGATCACCGACAGGCTGACGCTCCAGCCCGGGGTCCGGCTCAATTATGACCGCAAGAAGGGGCTCTACAGTTCGGTCGTGACCGGCACGGCTTCGGACCTGACCCGCCAGGCGGTGCTGTTCAGCGGGGCCTATTCGACCGACCCGTGGATTGTTGCCCAGCGCGGCGTCCTGGCGCCGCAGCGTTTCGAGCCCGAATTCAGCGACTGGAACTTCAGCTACGACGTCACGCTCAGCTACAAGCTGGCGCCAGACGTGCTGGCCTATGGAACCTATGCCAAGACCTTCAAATCGGGCGGGATCAACCTCAACGGCGTGCCCAGCGATGCAGCCGGAAATCCGCTGCTGGCGGCGGGCACGGTGCGACCGGAATCGCTCAACCATTTCGAAGCGGGCATCAAGGCGCAGTTCTGGGACCGCAAGGTCACTTTCAACCTGTCGGCCTACCGCACCGATATCGACGATTTCCAGGCGCTGGTCACCAATGGCCAGCTGGGCGTGCTGCGCGGCTATCTCGCCAATGCCGACAAGGTCCGCTCGCAAGGGATCGAATGGGACCTTTCGGTCCGGCCCGGCCCGCGCTTCAACGCCTATCTCAACGGGGCCTACAGCGATGCGAAATACGTCCGCTTCACCGACGCGCCGTGCCCGCCCGAACTTTCCGGCGGTGGCACCGGCACGCCCGTTGCCGCGCCGGGTGTGCCCGGCAACAGCCCCGCCAACTGCGACATTTCCGGCGCACGCCTGCCCGGGGTCTCGAAGTGGGCCTTCTCGTGGGGAGCGGAAGGCAATGTCCCGGCCCGTCTGCTGGGCCAGGATGGCGAGGTCTATCTGGGCATCGACGGTTCCTACCGCTCCAGCTTCTCGTCCAATCCCTCGCCCTCGGCCTATACCTGGGTCGATGGCTATGCCCTGACCAACCTCAGGCTGGGCTTCCGCACCGATCGCGGGTTCAACCTGTTCGCCTGGGTCCGCAATGCCTTTGATGTGCACTACTTCGAGCAGCTGGCTGTGCCATCGGGCAATACCGGCCTGATCGTCGGCTCGCCCGGCGATCCGCGCACCTGGGGCGGAACGATCAAGGTGGAGTTCTGAACGGGGCGATCTTCTCCCAACGACCACGCGACGATTGCCGGCACCTTTCATTCGGGTGCCCGGCTTTCGGGGCGGAGTAGCCTTTGGGTTACTCCGCCCCTTAGTGCGCGGCACCTACTTCTCGCCTAGCAGGTTGGCCTTCCAGAACATCAGCTCGACCCAGAACTGGTAGTCGGCATTTTCCTTCTTGCCGAAGCCGTGGCCCTCGTTGTGGCCGATCAGGTGCCAGGCGGTGC
>CAZNII010000173.1:0-3068 GCA_964573075.1 uncultured Novosphingobium sp.
CTGTTTTCGGCCGATTGCACCACCCCGTGCCACAGCTTGACCGTGCCGCAGGCGCAGATCGGCACCCGCCCCATCGCCAGCAGCACCGCGCCGGCGCCCAGCCACAGGATCACGGCCCAGATCAGGCCGCGGCGATTGGGCATCAGGCTGGGCAAGGCAAGGTTCATCGGGCGGGTTCTATGGCCAGCGCCCTTCCCCGGCAAGCCCTGCGCGGGCTTGCCCGGTTCGTACCCGCTGCTATTTTCGGGGTTCGGTTCAAGAGGATGACACCCACATGCACAAGTTCCTGACGGCCTTTACCCTGGCCTGCGCCGCCACCCTGCCAATCGCCGCCCCGGCCCAGGCCCAGGCCGCATCCGCCACCGCGTCGGCCAAGGTCGATCCGGCCTATTTCAATCTCTACGACGCGATCGTCGGCAGCCTCGATGTCGATGTGCTGGCGGCCAAGGGCGCGGACGAGATCTTCGACGGACTGGTCCGCAACGAACCGGCCTTTGCCGATATGGCGAAGAAGCGCCCGGCCATGCGCGACGAGTTCCGCACCGCCGCCACACCCTATCTGGCGATCTGGATGGACCGCTCGAAGCAGGCGCGCCGCAACCAGGGCGCCGTGGCCTTTGCCAAGTACATGGACCCGGCCGAGGCGGGAGAAATCGCCCAGTTCTGGGGCTCGCCGCTCGGCAAACGGTTTGTCGCGGCAATTTCGCGCAACATCAGCATGGACGGTGCGGTCGATGCTGCGCTGAAAACGCCCGGCAAGGGCGATTTCGAGCTGACCGGCAAGGATCAGGACCAGACGGTTTCCGCCGCGGTGGCCGAATTCCTGCCGACCCTCAATCCCGCGGAACGGACCCAGATGGAACAGTTTGCGAAGACCCGGGGCTTTGCCAAGCTGCAATATATCGGCGTGGCGCTGAAGGAACTGCCCCAGCCGGGGATGGAGGAATTCTCCACCCCCGAGGAGCGCGAGGGCTTCAAGAAGGCGATATTCGCGGTGTTCGCGCGGGCCCGCGGCGGCAACTGAGCCGGATCGCCCGCCAAGGACCATTGCAGGACCGGCGCCAGCCACTACAAGTGCCGGCCCATGGCACCGCGCAAGAGCAAGGCCCGCAGCGAGCCGCAATCCCCGCATGCCTGCGTGATCGGCGCGGGGATCGGCGGGCTGGCGCTGGCGATCCGGCTTCAGGCCGGCGGCGTGCCGACCGTGCTGATCGAGGCGCGCGACGCCCCGGGCGGGATGGTCCGGACCTGGCGGCGTGACGGCTTCACCTTCGAAGCCGGGCCTGCGGCGATTGCCGATCCGGCCCCCTTACGCGAATTGTGGAGCCTGACCGGCGAGGATCTGGCCGATGCGGTGACCCTGCACGAGGTGGCGCCGGCCTGGCGCTGTTCGTGGCCCGACGGGACCGTGATCGACCTGCCGCCCGATCCCGCCCGGCTGGCCCGGATCGCGCCCGACGACCTGTCCGGATGCGAGGAATTCGCCGCCTGGTGCGAAACGGCGCGCGGCGATGGCTGGCAACGGCTGGCCGAGCAGACCCGCTCCGGGCCCCGCTCGCTGATCGAGACGATCCCGGCACTGCTGCGCAACCAGGGCTGGCGGACCCCGTCCGCGCTGGCCGCGCAGCTGGTCAAGGAGCCGCATTTGCGCCAGGCGCTGGCCTTTCCGGTGTTGCTTGGCGGAGCCGATCCCAAGGCCACCAGCGCGCTGAACCTGATCGGCCAGATCCCGCCCGCGCCGGGCCATGCCTGGTGGCCGGAAGGCGGGATGGGCCGGCTGGTAGCGGCGATGGCAGCGCGGTTCGAACAGCTGGGCGGCACCCTGCGGCTGCACGATCCGGTGCTTCAGCTGCACATGGTCGGCAACCGGGTGACCGAGGTCGAGACCGCCAGCGGCTGGCGCGCGCCGGTTTCGCTGGTCGCCAGCAGCGCCGACGTGGTCCATACCTATCGCGACCTGCTCGGCGCCAGCCCGCATGGGGCCGACATGGGCCGCAAGCTGGCCGGCAAGCGCTTTTCGCCCTCGGCCTTCACCGTTCATTTCGCGCTGGAAGGAACCTGGCCGGGGATCCCGCACCGCAGCGTCCTGTTCGGCCCGCGCTTCGAAGGGCTGATCGAGGACGTGTTCACCCACGGGGTGCTGCCGCAGGACCTGCTGATCCTGCTGGCGCATCCTTCGCTCAGCGACCCGACGCTCGCTCCGCCGGGCAAGAGCGTGTTTTCGGCAACCGTCCCGGTGGCCAATCTCGGCAAGCTGCCGCTCGATTGGGAAACGATCGGCAAGACCATGGAACAGCGCATCCTGGCCGAAATCGGGCGGCGGCTGGTGCCCGATATCGCCGACCGCCTGATTGCCCGGTTCCACACCAGTCCGCGCGATCTGGCGCTCGATTTCAACGCCTGGCTTGGCGCGGGGTGGAGCCTCGCCGCGATCCCCGCCCAGTCCGGCCCGCTGCGCCCGCCGCACCGCGACGGCAGGATCGCCAACCTTTATCTGGCCGGCGCCGGCACGCACCCCGGCGCGGGGCTTGCCGCGGTGCTCGCCGGTGCTAAGGCGACCGCCCGACTGATGCTGGAGACGAAGCAGTGAAGCGCCTTGCGGTCTATTGCGGTTCGGCCACCCCGGCCGACCCCCGTTACCTCGAACTGGCCCGCGAGGTTGGCCGCAGCCTGGCCGAGCGCGGGATCGGGGTGGTCTATGGCGGCGGGCGGCTCGGGCTGATGGGCGCGGTGGCGAGCGGCGCGCTCGAGGCCGGGGGCGAAGTGATCGGGGTGATCCCCGAGGCGCTGGTCAGTTCCGAAGTCGCCAACCACGATTGCACCGAACTGATCGTGGTGCTCGACATGCACCAGCGCAAGGCCGCCTTCACCCGCCTGTCGGACGGTTTCGTCACCATTCCCGGCGGGGTCGGGACGATGGACGAGCTGTGGGAAGCGGTCAGCTGGGCGCAGCTGGGTTATCATGCCAAGCCGGTCGGGCTGCTCAACGCCTTCGGGTTCTACGATCACCTGATTGCCTTCAACCGCCACATGATCGAGGTCGGCTTCATCCGCCCGGCGCACCAGGG
>CAZNII010000174.1:0-3041 GCA_964573075.1 uncultured Novosphingobium sp.
GCGATTTCGCCGGTCGGCCAGCTATAGTTGAGATCGCCGCGCAGGTGCTTTGAGCTCATCACGCAATAGGCCCCGCCATAGGCCTTGCGGGTGATCACGGTGATCTTGGGCACGGTCGCCTCGGCATAGGCGAACAGCAGCTTGGCGCCGTGCTTGATGATCCCGCCGTATTCCTGGCTGGTGCCGGGGAGGAAGCCCGGCACGTCCACGAAGGTCAGGATCGGGATTTCGAACGCATCGCAGAACCGAACGAAGCGCGCGGCCTTCTTGCTGGCGTTGATATCGAGCACGCCGGCCAGCACCATCGGCTGGTTGGCGATCACCCCGACGGTGCGGCCCTCGATCCGGCCGAAGCCGCAGATGATGTTGGCGGCGTGGGTCGGCTGGATTTCGAAGAACTCGCCCTCGTCCAGCACCTTCCTGACCACTTCGTGCATGTCATAGGGCTGGTTGGCATTGGCCGGGATCAGCGTGTCGAGGCTGTTCTCGATCCGGTCCCACGGGTCGCTGGTCGGCCGTTCGGGCACGCCCGAGCGGTTGCACGAGGGCAGGTAATCGATCAGGTCGCGCGCGGTCAGCAGCGCCTCGATATCGTTTTCGAGCGCAAGGTCGGCGACCGAGGTCTTGGTCGAGTGCGTCACCGCCCCGCCCAGTTCCTCTTGCGTCACGATCTCGTTGGTCACGGTCTTGACCACGTCCGGACCGGTCACGAACATATAGGAGCTGTCCTTCACCATGAAGATGAAGTCGGTCATTGCCGGGCTATAGACCGCCCCGCCCGCACACGGCCCCATGATCAGCGAAAGCTGCGGCACCACGCCCGAAGCGAGCACGTTGCGCTGGAAGATCTCGGTATAGCCACCCAGCGAGGCGACCCCTTCCTGGATCCGCGCCCCGCCACTGTCGTTGAGGCCGATCACCGGCGCGCCAACCTTCATCGCCGCGTCCATGATCTTGCAGATCTTCATCGCGTGGCGTTCCGAAACCGCGCCGCCGAACACGGTGAAATCCTGGGCATAGGCATAGACCAGCCGGCCGTTGATCGTGCCGCTGCCGGTCACCACCCCGTCGCCGGGCACGGTCGTTTCGGGCATGCCGAAATCGACGCAGTTGTGCTCGACGTAGCTGTCGATCTCTTCGAAGGAGCCTTCATCGAGCAGGATCTTCAGCCGCTCCCGCGCGGTGAGCTTGCCCTTGGCATGCTGGGCATCGATCCGCTTCTGCCCCCCGCCCAGGCGGGCAGCGGCGCGGCGGCGTTCCATTTCGGCGATATTTGCGGACATTCAGGCCTCGTCCCGGATTGCGAAGGCTCGGGCATGGAGCGCGCGGGCAGCAAAGTCCAATGTGAATTTGCAAAGTTGCGAAGTATCAATTTGCAAAATCCCGCGAAGCGGCCTAACCCCTTTGTGTTCTTTGTGAGCTTTGTGCGATCCAAAATTCATCTCGCACAAAGCTCACAAAGAACACAAAGATGGAGGCGCGGGATGGCCAAGCGGCGCATTTTCGCTGGGGACAGACTAAAGGCGCTGCGCGCGGAGCGGGGTTTGAACCAGGCCGCCATGGGGGAATTGCTGTCGATCAGCACGTCCTATCTCTCGCAGCTGGAGAACGACGACCGCCCGCTGACCCCCGCGCTGGTCGAGCGCCTCAGCCGCGCCTTTCCGCTCGACTGGCGCGAGATCGGCGCCGGAGATGCCGAAACCCGGCTCGCCGCGCTGCGCGAGGCCAATGCCGACCCGCTGTTTGCCGAGCCGATGGACCCCGCGCAGCTGGCCCGCTTTGCCGAGCAGCAGCCCCTGCTGGCCGAGCGGTTCATTGCCCTGCACGAGGCCTATCGCCGGTCCGGCCAGCGGCTGGCCATGGTGGACGAGGCGCTTTCGGCCGAAACCGGATCGGTCGCCCGCCTGCCGTGGGAGGAAGTGCGCGACTGGTTCCACCTCGAAAACAACTATGTCGACAGCATCGACCGCGCGGCCGAGGCGCTGGCCGGGCAGCTGGGCGGAAGCAGTGCGATCCCGGCCCCCGCGACCGGAGCGATCGAGGCCTACCTGAAAGACGCGCTGTCAATCTCGCTGATCTATTCCGGGCAGGCCGGGCTGCGCAGCTATGATGCGGAAATGGGCCACCTGACGGTCGATCCCGGCCAGCCGGCCGAAAGCCGCCGCTTTCAGCTCGCCCACCAGCTCGCCGCGCTGGCGCTCAAGGACGAGATCGCCGCCGTGGTCGAAGCGGCCCGGCTGGGCAGCCCGGCCAGCCGCCAGCTGCTGTTCGTCGGGCTGTGCAACTATGCGGCCGGCGCGCTGCTGATGCCATATCGCCGGTTCCGCGCCGAGGCCCGCAGCGTTCGCCACGATATCGACCGGCTGGCGCAGAGCTTTGGCACCAGCTTCGAGCAGACCTGCCACCGGCTTTCCACCCTGCAACGCGAGGATGCGCGCGGGGTGCCGTTCTTCTTCTGCCGGGTCGACATGGCCGGCAACATCACCAAGCGCCATTCCGCCACCCGGCTGCAGTTCGCCCGGTTCGGCGGGGCCTGTCCGCTGTGGATCGTACACGAGGCGGTGGCGATCCCCGACCGGATCCTGGTCCAGCTGGCCGAAACGCCCGACGGGGTGCGCTATGTCTCGATGGCCAAGGGGCTGGTCAAGCCGAGCGGATCGTACCAGCGCGCGCCGCGCCGCTATGCCGTGGCGCTGGGCTGCGAGGCGGAGCATGCCAGCGAATTCGTCTATGCCGACGGGCTGGACCTGAAGGCCGCGCCCGCCGCGACGCGGATCGGCATAAGCTGCCGGATCTGCCCCCGTCCCGACTGCGACCAGCGCGCCTTCCCGCCCAGCGACCGCCCGATCAGCGTCGATCCCGACAGCCGCGGGGTGGTGCCGTACCGGGTGGGCTGAGAAGGCCCCTCCACCACCGCCTGCGGCGGCGGTCCCCCTCCCCATCGCAAGTCGATGGGGAGGAACGGCGCGAAGGCTCTCCCCATCGACTTGCGATGGGGAGGTGGCAGCTGCGCAGCAGCTGACGGAGGGGCAATCAGACCT
>CAZNII010000175.1:0-2972 GCA_964573075.1 uncultured Novosphingobium sp.
TGGTAGCGGAGGAGGGACTCGAACCCCCGACACGCGGATTATGATTCCGCTGCTCTAACCGGCTGAGCTACTCCGCCACACCATGGCTTGCCCGCCGCCGTCGTGCGGGCAGGCGGCGCACATAGGGTGCCGCCCGGCTTCGGTCAAGCGCTGTGTTTGCCGCGGAACTTCCAGATCCCGACCGGTTCCCAATGGGTTTCCCGGTAGATGTGCAGGCCAAGCCCGGTGAAGGCGAACTGGCGTTGCGGCAGGGTGGGCGCGAGCTGTTGCTGCAAGGCAATCGCTGCCTGGCGATCAACCTTGTTCTGGATCGTGATGTGCAATTTCTTGCCGCCCTGATCCTGCCTGGTCAGCATGTCCCACAGCGGCTCGGCGATCATCTGCCGGATCGCCAGCAACCCGGGCGAGTGGATCGCCAGTGCGGTCCCCTGCCCCAGGTCCATCAGCCCGGTTATTTCGGCTGGAGGCGGGGCGAATTCGCCGGCCAGCCGGGCCAGCAGTCGCGGCAGCTCCTCGCGCAGCGAAGGCGCCAGCGAATGGAACAGGGTGACGTGGGCGGACAGCTTGTTGCGCTCGGGCGGAAAATGCGCGCGGCGCAGGCCATCGGCCCAGGCCAGAATATCGTCGGGCAGCTCGCCGGTGACGATGAAAGGTGCGGGCGGCGTTCGGGAGGGGGGAGTTGAGGCCACCGCCCGCACCTAGCCGGTTCAGGCCGTTTCGGCCACCGGCTCGTTGGTCAGCGCCGCCAGCAGCTTCTCAGGGGCGGTTTCGCCATAGGGGTCGCTGTCGGCACCGCTGTCGTTGATGCCCGGTTCCTCGAACCAGTGGGTGATGGTGTTGTCTTCAACGATCATCGCATAGCGCCAGCTGCGGTAGCCGAAGCCGAGGTGATCCTTGTCGATCAGCATGCCCATCCGGCGCGTGAAGTGGCCCGAACCGTCGGGCAGCAGCTTGACCTTTTCGAGGCCCAGGTGCTTGCCCCACTGGTACATCACGAAGGCATCGTTGACCGACAGGCAATAGACCTCGTCGGCGCCGGCGGCCTTGAACAGGTCGTAGAGCCGTTCGTAATTGGGGCACTGTTCGTTGCTGCAGGTCGGGGTGAAGGCGCCGGGCAGCGAGAACACCACCACCTTCTTGCCCGCGAATGCATCGCGAACCTTGAGATCCTGCCAGCGGAACGGATTGGGTCCGCCAACCGCCTCGTCGCGAACGCGGGTCTTCAGGGTAACGTCGGGAATGGTACGGCCTTGCATTGAAATGTCTCCTTGCTTGCCGCCCCGATACCCGGGTTCGATTTATCGGTGAAACTGGCAAAAATGGAATGTGTAATCGAGAATGACGATTAAGCGCCCGGTTGAAGTCGCTTGCATCTCAACCCGCGCAATCGCATTCCTGTTCCCGGAGAGAGGAGACCCACCGATGAACCGCCGCCTGTTGCCGATGTCCGCCGCCGCCCTGCTGCTGAGCGCGACTAGCGCCCTTGCCCAGACCGCCCCGGCCCCGTCCGTCCCGGCCGATCCCGCGCTGCAGCCCAAGCCGGCCAGCGCCGCAACCGTCGCCGCGCAGCAGGCCGCAGTGAAGACCCTTCCGGCCGAAGATGGCCGCGATGCCGAATTCGCGCGGCGCGGGTTCCTTGGCAGCCTTGAAGATCCGCTGATCCGCAACAAGCAGGGCAAGCCGGTCTGGAACCTCGCAGCCTACGATTTCGTCACCGGTCCAGCCCCGGCCACGGTCAACCCCTCGCTGTGGCGCGAGATGACCAATCTGCGGCTTCACGGGCTTTACGAGGTTAGCGACGGGGTCTGGCAGGTTCGCGGCTTCGACGTTTCCAACATGACGATCATCCGCGGCGACACCGGGTGGATCGTGGTCGACCCGCTGACCACCCGCGAAACCGCCGCGGCCGCCCTCGCCCTCGCCAATGCCAAGCTGGGAGCGCGGCCGGTGGTAGCGGTGATCTACAGCCACAGCCACGGCGACCACTACGGCGGGGTGCGCGGGATCGTTAGCGAGGCCGACGTCAAGGCCGGAAAGGTGGCGATCATCGCCCCCGACCACTTCATGAAGGAAACCGCTTCGGAAAGCGTGATGGCCGGGGCCGCGATGGGCCGCCGCGCAACCTACCAGTTCGGCACCGCCCTGACCCCGGGCCCGCAGGGACAGATGGGATCGGGGATCGGCCCGGGCCTGGCCGCCGGCGAAATCACCCTGATTCCGCCGACCGACACGATCGTCCGCACCGGCGATACCCGCACGGTCGACGGGGTGAATCTTGAGTTCCAGATCGTTTCTGGCAGCGAGGCGCCGAGCGAGCTCAACGTCTATATCGTGCCCAGGCGGGTGTTCCTCTCCGCCGAGATGAGCACCTGCTCGCTCCACAACATCCTGACCCCGCGCGGCGCCAAGGTGCGCGACAGCCATGCCTGGGCCGGCTTCCTCGACGAGGCGTTGCGGCTTTACGGCGGGCGCAGTGACATCGTTATCTCGAGTCATTGCTGGCCGCGCTTCGGGCAGGGCGAGGTCGTCTCGATGCTGGCCAGCCAGCGCGACAACTATCGCTATCTGCACGATCAGACGGTGCGGCGGATGAACCGCGGCGAAACCGCGGTGGAACTCGCCGAAGGGCTGACCCAGCCGCCCGAGCTTGCAGGGCAGTGGTTCAACCGCGGCTATTACGGCACCTACAGCCACAATTCGAAGGCGGTCTATCAGTTCTACCTGGGCTGGTACGATGGCAATCCGGCCAACCTCAATCCCTGGCCGCCGCAGGAGCGCGCGAAGAAGTATGTCGCGGCGATGGGCGGGTCGAAGAAGGTGCTGGCCAGCGCCAGGAAGGCCATGGCCGCGGGCGACTATCGCTGGGCCTCGGACCTGCTCAACCAGCTGGTCTTTGCCGATCCGGCCAACAAGGAAGCCCGCGCGCTGCTGGCCGACAGCTATGAGCAGCAGGGCTATCAGGCCGAAAGCGC
>CAZNII010000176.1:0-2946 GCA_964573075.1 uncultured Novosphingobium sp.
ACGCGGTGATCGACTACGGCAACTAGCACCCGATGGAGGGGGCGCCGCTTGCGGTATCGCTGGGCGACCCCGCCGGTGTCGGCCCCGAACTGATCGCCGCAGCCTGGGCCGCGCGCGAGTCCGAAGGGCTGGTCCCGTTCGTGGTGGTCGGCGGGGCCGAAGTGCTGCGCGCCGCCGCCGCCAGGCGCGGGCTGGTTGTCCCGGTCAGGGAAGTGTTCCACCCGCAGGAAGCCCTCGAATGCTTTGATCATGCCCTGCCCGTGCTGGCCGGGGCCGATGGTGACTATACTCCCGGCGAGCCCACCCGCGCCGGGGCCGAACTGGCGCTGGCCAGTCTCGAGGAAGCCGCCCGTCTGGCTGTCGCCGCAGAAGCGGATGCGCTGGTCACCGCGCCGATCAGCAAGGCCCGGCTGGCCGAGGTCGGCTTTACCCATCCGGGCCAGACCGAATTTGTCGCGGTTGCCTGTTCCTATGCCCCGGGCGACGCGGTGATGATGCTGGCCGGCCCGCACCTGCGCGCCGTGCCGCTGACCGTGCATATTCCGCTGTCGGCTGTTCCGGCGCAGCTTTCCGCCCCGATGATCGAGCGCAAGGCCCGGATTGTCGCGCTGGCACTGGCCCGCGATTTCGGGATCGAGCGCCCACGCATCGCCATGGCCGGGCTCAACCCCCACGCCGGCGAGGAAGGGCGGATGGGCGACGAAGAGGCCGCAATCATCGCCCCGGCGATTGCCCACCTCCGGTCCGAAGGGCTGGACGTTTCCGGCCCGCACCCGGCCGACGCCCTGTTCACCGCCCGCGCGCGCGAGACCTATGACGTGGCGCTGTGCATGTACCATGACCAGGCTCTGATCCCCTTGAAGGCGCTTGATTTCGATCAGGGCGTGAACGTCACCCTGGGCCTGCCGGTGATCCGCACTAGCCCCGATCACGGCACCGCCTTCGCCATTGCCGGTACCGGCCAGGCCGATCCCGGCGCGATGATCGCAGCGATCCGCATGGCCGGCGAATGCGCCGCGCGGAGGTATGGCGAGTGACGCTGCCCCCGCTGCGCGAGGTCATCAACCGCCACGGGCTGTTCGCCAGCAAGGCGCTGGGCCAGAACTTCCTGTTCGACGAGCAGTTGCTGGACCGGATCGCAGCGATCCCCGGCAAGCTGGCCGGGCAACAGGTGCTCGAGGTCGGTCCCGGTCCCGGCGGGCTGACCCGCGCGCTGCTGCGGGCCGGGGCTGAGGTCACCGCGATCGAAATGGACCGGCGCTGCCTCCCGGCCCTCGCCGAACTGGCCGAGGCCTTTCCCGGTCAGCTGCGGGTGATCGAGGGCGATGCCACCAAGGTCGATCACGGCATCAATGGCCCGTTCCACGTGGTCGCCAACCTGCCCTACAATGTAGGCACCATGCTGTTTACCGGCTGGCTTTCGGGTCAGGATTGGCCGCCGCAATGGGCCAGTCTGACGCTGATGTTCCAGCTCGAGGTCGCCCAGCGGATCGTAGCCGAGGCCGGCAGCGATGCCTATGGCCGCCTCGCGGTGCTGGCGCAGTGGCGCTCCAGCGCGAAGATCGCGATGAAGGTTCACCGCAGCGCCTTCACCCCGCCGCCCAAGGTGATGAGCGCGGTGGTCCACGTCACCCCGGCGGCGATGCCCGAGGGCGTCTCCGCCCGAATGCTCGAGCGCCTGACCGAAGCCGCCTTCGGCCAGCGCCGCAAGATGCTGCGCCAGAGCCTGAAGGGCCTGCCGGGGGCCTTGGAGGCGCTGGAGCGGCTGGGCATCGATCCGCAACGCCGCGCCGAAACGCTGAGCGTGGCGGAGTTTGTCGGGGTGGCGCGGGAGCTATCCCCCGGCCAATAACCGGCACCCGCTGCTCTGCGCCTGCTTGCTGAAGCCCCAGCTGCGAAAACCGGTGGCATCGACATGAAAGCGGCCGCGGCGGTTGCGGCCATCGCTGGCCGGATCGAAATAGGCACCCAGCCCGAACCGGCTGGCCGGTCCAAGTCGGCCATGCAAGGCACAAAGCCGCGTGAACAGGTCCCGGTTCTCGATTTCCGCTTCGGCCACCAAATCGACCGCCGAGAAGCTCAGGTGCCGGCTCTGCCCGGCCCCGCCGACGCAGGCATTGAACCCTTCGCTGCGATAGGATGACACCACCTCGACCTTGCCGACCACAGGAATCACGTGGTCCCTGAGCAGGCGCAGCGCCGGAACGATATTCGCCCAGTCCCGGCGCGGAGGCAGCAGAAAGGCCGGGCGCGGGCAGCCGATCCGGTCGTTCATGTCGGTGCGCAGCAATTGCCAGTCGGGCACCACGCCCGAAACGCCCTCGCCGGCAAGGAAGTGTTCGAAAGCCACGAAGTCTGCGCTCCGCCCCGGCTGCTCCGCCAGCCAGCGCTCGAACGAGGCGTGCGAATAGCGCTGCGCCGTTGAGATCGGCGCGCTCCAGCCTGGATGACGATCGGCCAGCCAGCCCCAACCGACTGCAATGCCGGCAAGCAGTAACAGGGCCGCGATCAAGCGCTTGAAGCGCGATCCCTGACGCAACTCTCAGCCCGCCTTCTTCACCTGCCGCCAGGCGTGCAGCAGCGGTTCGGTGTAACCGCTGGGCTGCTCCACGCCCTTGAACACCAGATCGAGCGCGGCGCGGAAGGCCGGGGCGTCTTCGTTGCCGGTCAGCGGTTCGTAGAGCGGATCGCCGGCGTTCTGGGCATCGACCTTGGCGGCCATGCGGCGCAGCGAATCCATCACCTGCTCCTTGGTGCAGACCCCGTGGAGCAGCCAGTTGGCCATGTGCTGGCTGGAAATGCGCAGCGTGGCGCGGTCTTCCATCAGGCCCACGTCGTTGATGTCGGGCACCTTGGAACAGCCGACACCCTGGTCGATCCAGCGCACCACGTAGCCGAGCAGCCCTTGCGCGTTGTTGTCGAGCTCCTCGCGGATCTCGTCCTCGG
>CAZNII010000177.1:0-2927 GCA_964573075.1 uncultured Novosphingobium sp.
TCACCACTCCACCCGGTCTCCCGGCACGATCCCGAGCTGCGCGGCGCGGCCGCCGTTGAGTTCGAGCACGGCCTTGACCAGCCCGGTCGATTGCAACGGGGTTTCGTCATAGGGCACGGCATTGGCGGCGATGTTGCTGATCCGGCCGTCGGTGCCGACGAAGATCAGGTCGAGCGGGATCACCGTGTTGCGCATCCAGAAGCTGGCACCGCGCGGCGGGTCCATCGGGAAGATCATCCCCTCGTCCGGACCCATCGCGGTGCGGAACATCAGCCCCTTGGCCTGTTCCTGCCCGGTGCGGGCCACCTCGACCCGGAAGGCGAAGGTCTTGTTGCCGTGGATCACCCGCAAGGGCACGACCGGCAGGCCGCTTTCGGGATGAACCGCCGGGGCGGCGGCCTGGGTTGATTGCGGGGCGGCGTCGGAACTGCTTGGCGAGCAGCCGGCGAGCGCCAGGGCCACGGCGGAAAGCAGGCCGGAAAGCTGGATCATGCGCATCGATCATCCTCGTCGCTTGGCTCGCCCGCCCAGTCAAGCGCGGCTTGCTGGCTGGCGGCATTGACCAATTCGCGGGCGCTGTCCAGCCGGTGCCCGGCGCGCAGCATCGCCGCGATCTGCTTTTCGCGCACCGCCCGGTCCGGCTCGCTCCGGCCGAACGGGCCGAACCCGCGCTTTTGCGCCATGGCCAGCGCGGCGCGGCGCTGTGCCGCTTCGTCGGCGCGGACTTCCTCGCGCACCTCCTCGCCAATCCCCGCGGCGTGGAGCGCCTGGCCGATCCGGCGCTGGCCATAACCGCGGCGCAGCAAGCTGCCGCTCTTCGCCCGGGCATAGGCCAGGTCATCGACATAGCCGTTGGCCACGAACCGCGCGACCAGCGCGCCCAGCGGCGCTTCGCCCTCGCCGTCCCAGCCCCGCTCGCGCAGCTTGCGCGCGAGGTAGCCTTCAAGCTTCGCCGCGCTGGTCGCGAACCGCGCGACATAGGCCAGCGCCAGCTCTTCCAGCCGGGCGGAATCGAGCGGGCGCGGCGGCCGTTTGGGGCGGACACTGGTTACCATGGCCTTATTCGTGCCACACTGTGCCGCGATTGGGAAAGCCTGTGGATGCGGGCTTCAGGGGCCCGTGGTGGAACATTTTCACGCGGTGAAGCCGGATCGCCGGCGCATCGCACGGATAACAAACGGGTTTTCGCGCATGACCGATGCTTCCCTGCTGGAGCCGAATGCTGTCGCCGCGTTGGTGCCGACGCCGAACGAGGACGAACTTGAGCGCCGCCTTTCAACCTTCCCCACCTTTGGCGAGGCGCTGGACTATGCCGCCAAGGGCAAGCGCGGGCTCAATTTCCACGATCCGCGCGGCACCTTGAAGCGGGTCTATCCATATTCCGAACTGCGCAGCGATGCGCTGGCCATGGCCAGCCGCCTGATCGCGCACGGGATCGGCAAGGGTGACCGGATCGCGCTGATCGCCGAAACCGGGCCGGATTTTGCCGCGCTGTTCTGCGGCTGCATCTATGCCGGCGCCTGGCCGGTGCCGCTGCCGCTGCCGACCAGCTTCGGCGGCAAGGAGGCCTATATCGACCAGCTGGCAGTCCAGCTGGCCAGCAGCGACCCCAAGGTCCTGTTCTACCCCGCCGAAATCGCCGAAATGACCCGCGCTGCGGCCGATCGCCAGGGCTGCGAAGGGATCATCTGGGAGGAATTCGCCGCCCGGGAAGCGCCCGAATGCGCCCTGCCGCCGGCCAGCGGCGACGATATCTGCTATCTGCAATATTCCAGCGGATCGACCCGCTTCCCGCATGGCGTCGCGGTTACCCATACCAGCCTGCTCAACAACCTGGCCGGCCACGGCGAGGCGATGAAGCTGATCGAGAGCGACCGCTGCGTTTCCTGGCTGCCGTGGTACCACGACATGGGGCTGGTCGGCTGCTTCCTTTCACCGATCGCCAACCAGGTTTCGGCCGACTACCTCAAGACCGAGGACTTCGCCCGCCGCCCGCTCGCCTGGCTCGATCTGATCAGCCGCAATCCCGGCACCACTGCCAGCTATTCGCCGACTTTCGGCTATGACATCTGCGCCCGCCGCATTTCCAGCCAGAGCAATGTCGCCGAACGGTTCGACCTGTCGCGCTGGCGGATCGCCGGCAACGGGGCCGACATGATCCGCCCCGACGTGATGCAGGGCTTCGTCAACGCCTTCGCCCCCGCCGGGTTCAAGGCCAGCGCCTTCCTGCCTTCCTATGGCCTTGCCGAAGCGACGCTGTCGGTCACGATCATGCCCCCGGGCGAAGGGATCCGGGTCGAGCTGGTCGAGGAAGAACGCCTGTCCGGCGCCAAGCGCGACCTGTCGCGCCCGGCCCGCTACCGCGCGATCGTCAATTGCGGCAAGGCCGTGAAGGACATGAAGATCGAAATCCGCGGGGCGCGGGGCGAGGTGCTGGGCGATCACCAGATCGGCAAGGTCTGGTGCAAGGGCCCCTCGGTGATGGTCGGCTATTTCCGCGATCCCGAAGCAACCGAGGCCTGCATGGTCGATGGTTGGCTCGATACCGGTGACATGGGCTACATGGTCGATGGCTACCTGTTCATCGTCGGCCGCGCCAAGGACATGATCATCATCAACGGCAAGAACCACTGGCCGCAGGATATCGAATGGGCGGTGGAACAGCTGCCCGGCTTCAACCACGGCGATATTGCCGCCTTCTCCGTCGAGACCGAGACCGGTGAGGAATCGGTCGCGGTACTGGTCCACTGCCGGGTATCCGATCCGCAGGAACGCCAGAAGCTGCACGATACGATCCGCGACAAGGTCCGCTCGATCCTCGGCCACCCGGCGATCGTGGAACTGGTCCCCCCGCGCACCCTGCCGCGCACCAGCTCGGGCAAGCTGAGCCGCGCCAAGGCCAAGAAGCAGTACCTTTCGGGCGAGAT
>CAZNII010000178.1:0-2897 GCA_964573075.1 uncultured Novosphingobium sp.
CGCTGGGCGACCCCGCCGGTGTCGGCCCCGAACTGATCGCCGCGGCCTGGGCCGCGCGCGAGTCTGAAGGGCTGTTCCCGTTCGTGGTGGTCGGCGGCGCCGAGGTCCTGCGCGCCGCCGCTGCCAGGCGTGGACTCACCGTCCCGGTCAGGGAAGTGTTCCACCCGCAGGAAGCGCTCGAATGCTTTGATCACGCCCTGCCCGTGCTGGCCGGGGCCGATGGTGACTATACCCCCGGCGAGCCCACCCGCGCCGGGGCCGAACTGGCGCTGGCCAGTCTCGAGGAAGCCGCCCGTCTGGCTGTCGCCGCAGAAGCGGATGCGCTGGTCACCGCGCCGATCAGCAAGGCCCGGCTGGCCGAGGTCGGCTTTACCCATCCGGGCCAGACCGAATTTGTCGCGGTTGCCTGTTCCTATGCCCCGGGCGACGCGGTGATGATGCTGGCCGGCCCGCACCTGCGCGCCGTGCCGCTGACCGTGCATATTCCGCTGTCGGCTGTTCCGGCGCAGCTTTCCGCCCCGATGATCGAGCGCAAGGCCCGGATTGTCGCGCTGGCACTGGCCCGCGATTTCGGGATCGAGCGCCCACGCATCGCCATGGCCGGGCTCAACCCCCACGCCGGCGAGGAAGGGCGGATGGGCGACGAAGAGGCCGCAATCATCGCCCCGGCGATTGCCCACCTCCGGTCCGAAGGGCTGGACGTTTCCGGCCCGCACCCGGCCGACGCCCTGTTCACCGCCCGCGCGCGCGAGACCTATGACGTGGCGCTGTGCATGTACCATGACCAGGCTCTGATCCCCTTGAAGGCGCTTGATTTCGATCAGGGCGTGAACGTCACCCTGGGCCTGCCGGTGATCCGCACTAGCCCCGATCACGGCACCGCCTTCGCCATTGCCGGTACCGGCCAGGCCGATCCCGGCGCGATGATCGCGGCGATCCGCATGGCCGGCAAATGCGCCGCGCGCCGCTATGGCGACGGCGATGACTGACCTGCCCCCGCTGCGCGAGGTCATCAACCGCCACGGGCTGTTCGCCAGCAAAGCGCTGGGCCAGAACTTCCTGTTCGACGAGCAGCTGCTGGACCGGATCGCGGCGATCCCCGGCAAGCTGAAGGGCGCGCATGTGCTCGAGGTCGGTCCCGGCCCCGGCGGGCTGACCCGCGCGCTGCTGCGGGCCGGGGCGCAGGTCACCGCGATCGAGATGGACCGCCGCTGCCTCCCGGCCCTCGCCGAACTGGCCGAGACCTTTCCCGGCCAGCTGCGGGTGATCGAGGGCGATGCCACCAAGGTCGATCACGGCATCGAAGGCCCGTTCCACGTGGTCGCCAACCTGCCCTACAATGTCGGGACCATGCTGTTCACCGGCTGGCTTTCGGGGCAGGACTGGCCGCCGCAATGGGCCAGTCTGACGCTGATGTTCCAGCTCGAGGTCGCCCAGCGGATCGTAGCCGAGGCCGGCAGCGATGCCTATGGCCGCCTCGCGGTGCTGGCGCAGTGGCGCTCCAGCGCGAAGATCGCGATGAAGGTTCACCGCAGCGCCTTCACCCCGCCGCCCAAGGTGATGAGCGCGGTGGTCCACGTCACCCCGGCGGCGATGCCCGAGGGCGTCTCCGCCCGAATGCTCGAGCGCCTGACCGAAGCCGCCTTCGGCCAGCGCCGCAAGATGCTGCGCCAGAGCCTGAAGGGCCTGCCGGGGGCCTTGGAGGCGCTGGAGCGGCTGGGCATCGATCCGCAACGCCGCGCCGAAACGCTGAGCGTGGCGGAGTTTGTCGGGGTGGCGCGGGAGCTATCCCCCGGCCAATAACCGGCACCCGCTGCTCTGCGCCTGCTTGCTGAAGCCCCAGCTGCGAAAACCGGTGGCATCGACATGAAAGCGGCCGCGGCGGTTGCGGCCATCGCTGGCCGGATCGAAATAGGCACCCAGCCCGAACCGGCTGGCCGGTCCAAGTCGGCCATGCAAGGCACAAAGCCGCGTGAACAGGTCCCGGTTCTCGATTTCCGCTTCGGCCACCAAATCGACCGCCGAGAAGCTCAGGTGCCGGCTCTGCCCGGCCCCGCCGACGCAGGCATTGAACCCTTCGCTGCGATAGGATGACACCACCTCGACCTTGCCGACCACAGGAATCACGTGGTCCCTGAGCAGGCGCAGCGCCGGAACGATATTCGCCCAGTCCCGGCGCGGAGGCAGCAGAAAGGCCGGGCGCGGGCAGCCGATCCGGTCGTTCATGTCGGTGCGCAGCAATTGCCAGTCGGGCACCACGCCCGAAACGCCCTCGCCGGCAAGGAAGTGTTCGAAAGCCACGAAGTCTGCGCTCCGCCCCGGCTGCTCCGCCAGCCAGCGCTCGAACGAGGCGTGCGAATAGCGCTGCGCCGTTGAGATCGGCGCGCTCCAGCCTGGATGACGATCGGCCAGCCAGCCCCAACCGACTGCAATGCCGGCAAGCAGTAACAGGGCCGCGATCAAGCGCTTGAAGCGCGATCCCTGACGCAACTCTCAGCCCGCCTTCTTCACCTGCCGCCAGGCGTGCAGCAGCGGTTCGGTGTAACCGCTGGGCTGCTCCACGCCCTTGAACACCAGATCGAGCGCGGCGCGGAAGGCCGGGGCGTCTTCGTTGCCGGTCAGCGGTTCGTAGAGCGGATCGCCGGCGTTCTGGGCATCGACCTTGGCGGCCATGCGGCGCAGCGAATCCATCACCTGCTCCTTGGTGCAGACCCCGTGGAGCAGCCAGTTGGCCATGTGCTGGCTGGAAATGCGCAGCGTGGCGCGGTCTTCCATCAGGCCGATGTCGTTGATGTCGGGCACCTTGGAACAGCCGACGCCCTGGTCGATCCAGCGCACCACATAGCCGAGCAGCCCTTGCGCGTTGTTGTCGAGCTCCTCGCGGATCTCGTCCTCGG
>CAZNII010000179.1:0-2886 GCA_964573075.1 uncultured Novosphingobium sp.
CAACGACAGCCGGCTCAACCTGATGATGCTGATGGGCGATCGCGGCGGGATGAACATGGGCAGCCTTGCCCCGCCCAAGCGCGAATACGGCAGTTTTGCCTATTCGGGGCTGGGCTTGCCCTACCTCGATTCGAGCTCGGTCTATGTCGATTGGCCGACGCTGCGCCTCGCGCTCTATCCGCAGGAAGGCAACCCCGAAGACTCGGGCGATTATTCGGGCAACCGCTGCCAGTCCTATGCCTCGGGCGGGGCGGCGCTGGTCGCAGCGATGGCGGCCAACAAGGGTTTGCCCGCTGCCGAACAGACCGCTCTGGCCACTGCGCGCGCGCAGGCCGAAGAAGTGTGCAAGCAAGGCACTGCCTATGAACGGCGCTACAAGAGCAAGTCTGAGCTGACTCCGCTGCCGGTCTTTGGCCAGTGGCCTTCGGTGACCAGCGCTCCGGGCCACGAGTTCCTTGGCTACATGCAGGCCGCCGATGCCTTTTACGGCGAGCGTTTCGACGAGGCGCGGCAGGGCTTTGCCGCGCTGGCAAGGGCCGGCGATCCCTGGGTCCGGGAAACTGCCGCCTATATGCTGATCCGGGTCGAATTCGCCGCGGCTCAGGCCGGGGCCTTTACCGATTACGGTTCGTTCGAACCTGGCGAAAAGGTCGATCGCGCAGCGGCCAGGCGCGGGCTACAGGCACTTGCAACCTATCTCAAGGCCTGGCCGAACGGCCGCTACGCGCAATCGGCCGCCGGGCTGGTGCGGCGCGGATTGTGGCTGACCGGGGACTATGCCCTGCTCGGCAAGACCTATGCCCGGCTGCTCGAAAACACTCCGCTGGCCAAGCCCGCCGCTGCCGATCTGGTCGAGGAAGTCGATCTCAAGCTGCTGTTCAACCGCGACGCCGGCAATGCCGGGCGCGAAGGGGCTATGCTGCTGGCCAGCCACGATCTGGTGGCGATGCGCAACACCGAATGGGAGGATGGCAAGCCGCCCAAGCCGGGGATCAGCTCCACCGAGCTCGATGCCCAGGCGCCAGCATTCGCGGGGCAGCCCGAACTGTTTTCATACCTTCAGGCCACCCACGCCTTCCACTATGCGAAGGACTATCGCCGGGTGCTGCAATTGATCCCCGACGATGCCCGCCAGCCGGCCTATTCGAACCTTGCCTTCAGCCGCCAGATGCTGCGCGGCATGGCGCTGGCTGCGCTCAAGGACCGCAACGAGGGCGGATTCTGGCAGGAACTGCTGGGCGGGGCCAAAGGCGGCTGGCAGCGCCCCTTGGTCGAGCTGGGGCTGGCAATGAACTGGGAACGCAGCGGCAAGGTCGATGCGGTCTTCGCCACCGGTTCGCCGATCCGCAACCCGGTGCTGCGCGCGACCCTGATCGACAATTCGGCCGGGCCGGCACTGCTGCGCTCGATCACCCGCAACGGCGCCAATCCGGCTGACGAACGCGATCATGCGCTCTACGTCCTGCTCGCCCAGCAACTTGTGCGCGGGCAGTATGCGGCCTTCGGGGCGGACGTGAAGCTGCCTGTGCTGGGCAAGGAGGCTGAGGCCCGCGCCTTCACCAGTGGCAAGGTCTCCGATGGCTATCCCTGCGCCGCACTGGCGATAACGGTCGCGGCGCTGGCGAAGAACCCGCAGGACATTGCCGGCCGACTGTGCCTGGGCGATTTCTTCCGCCTCCACGGGCTCGATTACATGGGCGGCAAATGGGATACCGGGCCGGACAAGGACAGCCTTGGCGGCTATGCCGTCGGCTTCCCCGGCAAGCGCAACTTCCGCAGCGAGTTCTACACCGCGATCATCGCCGATCCTGGCGCCGGCGCCAACGACAAGGCCTATGCGCTGTACCGCGCGGTGATGTGTTACGCCCCCAGCGGCATGAACGATTGCGGCGGCGCGGATGTCGGCAAGGGCCAGCGCAAGGCTTGGTATGACCGGCTCAAGCGCGACTATCCGCAAAGCGTCTGGGCCAAGAAACTGCGCTATTACTGGTAGCAACAAAGCGCTTGCCTAAACCCGGGATTGAGCAGAGTTTTCAGCCTTTCCCGAAGCACTTGTTGCGGAGTCGGCGATGCGGTGGTGGCTGGCAGTGGCGGCGGCAGGCGCGGCTGTGCTGGCCTGCGCGCGCCCGGCGGCCGCCAGCAGCGACTGGTGGGCTTGCGAAGTCCATTGGAAGGTCGAAAACGTCCGGCGCGAGTGCGGCGGGCTGGCGATCCTGCGCCCCGGCAACGACAGCCGGATCAACCTGTTCTTCCTCACCGCCGACCGGCGCAAGGGGCTGCCGCCGGACTTCGGCTACCCGCAGCCCTACCGGGAAAACCGCTCGCTCGGCCATGTCTTCACCGGTTGGAACGACATCCGCGGGCAGTTCCTGCCGGTACCCGAGCGGGACGGCTATCGCCCGCTTTATGCCGAACGCGGGGAATGCGAACGACTGGCGCAGGTCAGGGCCGAGTTCAACGCCGCGCTCGATGCCAATCGCGGCCTGCCCGAAGCGGAGCGGGGCAAGCTGAAGCAGTCCCGCCTTGACCTGGAGGCGGGCTGCCATGCTCCGCCCAAATACGAGTGGGAGGGGCCTGAGCCCGATTTTTCGAAGGCACCGCGCTGGCCCGACGGCATTTCTAGCCTCGCCGGACAGGCCTTTCTTGGCTACCTTCAGGCGGCCCAGGCATTCCACGCTGGCGAGCGGGACACCGCCCGCGTGAAGTTCGTCGCGCTGGAGCAGGCCGGCGATCCCTGGGTGGCCGAAACCGCCCGCTTCATGGCGATCCGGATCGAGCTCGACAGCAGCTATTACCAGCAGGCCGATCAATATGGCGCGGTGGGCCAAGGTAAGTACGACCCGGCCTCGGTCCTGCGGGGCGAGCGGGCGATCGCGGCCTACCAGG
>CAZNII010000180.1:0-2875 GCA_964573075.1 uncultured Novosphingobium sp.
GGAAGTCACCCCAAGGTCGGGCCAGTGCAACCATGGCCGGCCGACCTGGGTCAAGCTGGCCTTGAGCGATGTGGAGAAGCTGTTCGGGCGGAAGTAGGGGGAGTCCAGAGGGGGGTGACAGGGATGTCATTAATCAAACAGCAGATTCTTTTAGGGGATCGTGACTGGAAGCAGATCGCAGATTCACCATGCATCGTAAGCAAGATGCATCCAGGCCAAAAAGGTTCGCTTGCGGCAATTGAATTGCGCCGGGTTGGAACAGAGTTTGATCTAATCGGTCTGATTTTTCACAAAAAGGACTTCGAAAACCTTCTCTCCGCGTTCAAAGTGAAGGACCAAGGTGAAGGTAGAATCGTGGTGATCGAATGGAGCACGAATAGTCTCACTGGTTTGCGTAGGATATTTTCACCATTCTTGCCGCGCCTTTCCGTTTATGTCTTTGCTGAGCGGTCATTTGAGCTTTCCGTGAACCCCGCGTTAGAACCCCAACTGACAGGGGAAGCTAGATTCTTAGCCGAATTACCTCTTGCAGTTTGGACGCCGATCTAAGAACCAACCTCAGAGACGAGAGCGGGCCTTTTCCTATGTTCGCTCTCGGTCTGCCGAGTTGATCAGTTTCCCCGAACCCGGATCAGCCCGATCGACTTCATCGTGCAGACCAGCACATCGTCCTGGTTGTAGACCCGCACGGCGGATTGGAAGCTGCCCATTTCCGGGCGCGACTGGCTCTGCCGCTTGGACAGCAGTTCGGTCTCCACCCGCAGCGTGTCGCCGGGATAGACCGGGCGCAGCCAGCGCAGTTCGTCGAGCCCGGGTGAACCGAGCCCGGCCTGTTTGCGTTCGGTGATGTTGTCCACCAGCATCCGCATGGTCATCGCGCAGGTATGCCAGCCGCTGGCCGAGATCCGGCCGAAATGCGTCTGCGCTGCCGCCTCGTCGGACAGGTGGAAGGGTTGCGGATCGTACTTTCCGGCAAAGTCGATCACTTCCTCGCGGGTCACCTCGTACCGCCCGAACGAGGCTGTCGATCCGATTTCCAGGTCTTCGAAATAGATCAGGTCGTCGCTGGCAGTCATGGGCGGAGCACTCGCGTGAAAGGGGCCGTGGTTCCGTCAAGCGCGGGCGCGGGCGGAAGGCCGAGGAGGTGGCGCAGGAGCGGCGTGACCGCAACGTTGTCAAACGCCGCAAGCCGGACGCCGGGGTCGAAGGAGGGGCCGTGGCCGATGAACAGCGCGGCCATGTCTGGCGCGGCCGGATCGTAGCCGTGCGCCCCGCCCGCAAAGGCCTCGCCCGGCGCGGTGGGCAGGATCGACCAGCCTGGCTCGGCCAAGCAGAGGATGGCCGCGACCCGCGGGTTCGAGCCATAGCGCAGGCGGGCGGGAATGGCCTCGCGCGGCCAGCAGGTGTGGTGCGCGCCCGGTTTGGCCAGTGCTTGGCGCAGCTTCTCGGCATTGCCCTCGGTCGGGACCAGCGCGGCATAGGGGCCGGTTTCGAGCACGCGGTAGAGCGCCGGATCGGCCAGAGTGTCGAGCGCAATCACCCGCTCGCTCGATACCGCGGCCATGCCGTGATCGGCCACGATCACCAGATCGGCGGTGATTTTCAGCTCTTCCAGCCCGGCCAGCAGATCGCCCATGTGGCGGTCGGCCTCGGCAATCACGGCGGTGGTGCGCGGATCGTCGGGGCCAAAGCGGTGGCCGGCGGTGTCGACCGTGTCGAAATAGAGCGTGACGAGGCGCGGGCGGATCGCAGCGGGGCGGCGCAGCCAGTCCAGCACCGCGTTGACGCGCTGGGTATTGCTGACCTCCTGGTTGAACATCTGCCAGTCAGCCGGGCGCTGGCCGCCGGTGGGCGGGGCGTTTCCGGCGGGCTTGGTGCCGCCCCAGGCAACGTTCGAGCCGGGCCAGAACATCGTCGCGGTCCGGATTCCGGCGCGCTCGGCCGCCACCCAGATCGGTTCGGCCTGGTTCCACCAGAACGGGTCGTCGCTGGCCATGGTGAACAGCTCGCCCGGCCGCGCAGGGTCTTCGAACCGGTTGGCGACGATCCCGTGCCGGTCGGGCACCAGGCCGGTCACCAGCGTCCAGTGGTTCGGGAAGGTCTTGCTAGGAAAGGCCGGACGCATCGGCCCGCTGATCCCCTGCCGGGCCAGCCGCGACAGGTTGGGGGTGACGCCGCGCTCGAGATAGTCTGGGCGGAACCCGTCGAAGGCGATCAGGATCACCACCCGGCCTTGCGCGCCAGCATCGGCGCGGGCCAGCGAAAGCGGGGTCAGCAGGACAAACAGCAGAACCAGGATGCGGATCATGGCGAAAGCTTAGCCGCGATCCTCGACCATGCAATCACCCGTTGGCGCCGAGCAGGAATTGCGCCGCGATCAGACGTTGAACTTGAAGTGCAGCACGTCGCCGTCTTGCACCACGTATTCCTTGCCTTCCTGGCGCAGCTTGCCGGCTTCCTTGGCCGCGGTTTCGCCGCCCAGCGTTATGTAATCGTCAAAGGCGATCGTTTCGGCCCGGATGAAGCCGCGTTGCATATCGGAATGGATCTCGCCTGCCGCCTCGGGGGCCTTGGCGCCCTTGTGCACGGTCCAGGCGCGGGCCTCCTTGGGGCCGACCGTGAAGAAGGTGATCAGGTGCAAAAGGTCATAGCCCGAGCGGATGACCCGGGCGAGGCCGGTTTCGTGGAGGCCCATTTCCTCGAGGAAGACCATGCGGTCGTCCGGCTCCATGCCGACCAGCTCGCTTTCGATCGCGGCGGAGACGATCACGGCGTTGGCACCTTCGGCCTGGGCCTTGGCGAACACCGCCTCTGAAAAGGCGTTGCCGTTCGCCGCGCTTTCTTCCTCGACGTTGCAGACGTAGAGCACCGGCTT
>CAZNII010000181.1:0-2833 GCA_964573075.1 uncultured Novosphingobium sp.
CCGCCAGGAGCGCAGCAGGGTAGCTATGCATGGACGGGATAACCGCTGAAAGCATCTAAGCGGGAAGCCTCCCTCAAGATAAGGTATCTTCGAGTCGTGATAGACCATCACGTTGATAGGCCGGATGTGGAAGCGCAGTAATGTGTGGAGCTAACCGGTCCTAATAACTCTGATCATGCTTGACGAATCCCACCATCAATGACAGCTCTGCTGTCGTTGACCGGACGGTCATCACAGCCAGATACGCCTACAACACGTAAAACGTGCATCGATTAAAACCCATGTCCGCCTGCTTTATTGCTTGGTGACCATAGCGTCAGTGACCCACCCGATCCCATCTCGAACTCGGCCGTGAAACCTGACTGCGCCGATGGTACTACCGCTCAAGCGTTGGAAGAGTAGGGCGTCGCCAGGCATTAAAGCCGGCGGGCACGGGATAAACCCATTCACATGTCAGGGCATCAGCCCGCACTCAAAGGGCCGTTAGCGGCCCTTTTCGTGTCTCTGGGGCTTGTGCCCGATCGAATAGGCCCTACATGGGCAGCACGATGGCGCGGGGTGGAGCAGCCCGGTAGCTCGTCAGGCTCATAACCTGAAGGTCGCAGGTTCAAATCCTGCCCCCGCAACCATCGTTTCAAAGGCCTCCTTCGGGAGGCCTTTTTTTGCGTTTGCGGGCGCCGCTTGCGGTCGGATGGCCGGTTCGCAATTCGTCAGGTCGTCAGTCGCACTGCATAGTCGCGCTGGCGCTTGCGGCGCTGCTGCTTGCGCTGGGCCGGATCGAGGCGGCCCTGGCCGGGAGGGAGCGTCGCGGCGAGATCCGCCAACTTCACCACCTTCACCGTCTTGATTGCAGCAGCCGGATCTGCACCGGCGGGCAGGCCCTGCCAGCGCAGAACCGGGATCCCGCTGCCGTGGCCGCCGGAATCGAGCCAGTTGGCATAGCCCGGGTCGCGCGCCGAGATGATGAACGTGTAAGTTCCGGCGGCATCGGGCCGGGCCTGGGTCTGGTTCAGGCTCGAGGTGCGGTAGGTATATTCATAGGCCACCCCCCAGGGGTCGGCGATCTGGATACCCAGCGACATCGCGCCCAGGTGCTCGACTGTCACCACCAGCGTTTCTTCGTCGCTCAGGGCATAGTGCCCCGAGGTGGACAGGCCGCGCCCGCCGGGCCGGGGGCGGGGCGGGGCGATCTGGTTGGCCGGGCGCGAGAAGATGTAGCGGTTATCGTAGTCGAGCCAGTACGGCGCAATCTTGTCGAGTATGGCTGCGGCGCGTCGGGACAGCGCCGGAAAGTCGCGCGGAAGCGGCGGCGCGGCAGGGTCGAGCCGTTCGATCTTGAGGGCGATCGGGTGCTGCACCGCCCAGTCGGTCAGCAGCTGGCGAATCCCCACGCCGAATACTCCGGCTGGCGGAATGGCAAGGTGGTTGGGTCGGCCATTGCCAGGCGCGGCGTCTATGGTGATCGTGAAGGTGCCGTCGGCTGCGATCTGGAGCTGTTCGCTCTGCAGGGTCGCCAGCTGACGCCCGCCCTCGACCAGCATTTCGCCCATCCCCGGGATGCTGTCGCGCACTTCGAGATGCAGTTGCACCGGGCCAGGGTTCGGTACCCGTCCGTGGAGCAGATAGCGGCCGGCCCCATCGACGGTGAAGCCCTGATAGATGTTGTCAGGGTTCTCGATCCCGAAGCCCGACCCGGGCACGTTCAGGCCATGCCAGCGGTGCGGGGCATTGACCGACCAGACCACCGCGGGGCGGCTCGCGTCCTCGCCAAGGGCATAGTTGGTCGCCGAGGCTGCGATTGACCGGGCAGCAAGGGCAAGGCGGGCCTTGCCGGCGGGAGTCCGGGCCTGCGGATCGGCCTGATAGATCGCTTCGACCCGGCGGATCGCGGCCTGCATGTCGCGACTGGCCAGCACCCGCAGCAGCGCCCGCTCGCGGTCGAGCTGCCCGGGAGTATCGAGCGTTGCGGCGCGCAGCGGCGGGGCAACCAGGCCGGCGGCGCAGAGACCCAGAAACAGGCGTCGTTCGATCATGGCTGGTCCTTCAGTTCGGTCTTCTGAACCTTGCCGGCAGCGTTCCGGGGCAATTCGTCGAGGAAGCTGACATGGCGCGGCACCTTGTAATTGGCCATGTTCTCGCGCGACCAGGCGATCAGCCCGGCTTCATCGAGCGTGGCCCCGGCCCGGACCACGACGAAGGCCTTGCCGACTTCGCCCATCCGTTCGTCCGGCACTCCGATTACTGCCACCATCGCCACGGCCGGATGGGTCGCAAGCAGCTTTTCCACCTCGGCTGGATAGACGTTGAACCCGCCGGAAATGAACAGGTCCTTCTTGCGGTCGGTGATCCGGACATAGCCGCTTTCGTCCATCGTCCCGACATCGCCGGTGTGGAGCCAGCCCTCGGCGTCGATCGCTTCGGCGGTGGCGGCGGGATCGTCGAGGTAGCCCTGCATCACGCCGATGCCGCGAACCAGGATCTCGCCGGTTTCGCCGCGCGGCAGTTCGCGCCCGTCATCCCCGGCAATGATTACCTCGTTGCCCGGGATCGCCGCGCCGCAGGTGTGGGCGATCAGATCGACCGGATCGCCCGGCCGGCACGAGGTGATGTTGACGCATTCGGTCATGCCATAGGCGGTGATGATGTCCTTCATCCCCAGTTCGGCGCGGATCCGCTCGATCAGCACCGGGGGCACCGTGGCCGCGCCGGTGGTGCCGCCGCGCAGGGAGGAACAGTCGAAGGCGCGCTTGTCGCGCTCGGCCAGCAGCATCTGGAAGATCGTCGGCGGGCCGGGCAGGAAGGCGATGCGTTCCTGCTCGATCAGGCGGATCGC
>CAZNII010000182.1:0-2813 GCA_964573075.1 uncultured Novosphingobium sp.
CCTATTTGCCCGCGCGCTCGGCTTCGGCCAGGTGCACGCGGATCGCCGGATTGCCCGGCGCCAGCTGTGCCGCACGGCCCAGCAGGCGCCGGGCTTCTTCGATGTCCTTGCCCGACTTGAACCGCACCCAACCCGCAGTATCGAGCACCGAGGCGTTGTCGGGCGCTTCCTTCATCGCCCGGTCAGCATATCCGCGGGCGGCAGCATGGTTACCCAGCATCAGCTGGGCATAGGCCATGTTGTTGAGGACCAGCGGATTGCGCCCGTCGGTTACCTTGAGGATCCGGTCATAGGCTTCGACCGCGCCGGCCCAGTTGCCAGCGCGCATCGCCGCATCGGCATCGGCCAGATCGCGTCCTGCCGCCTGGAGCGCCGGCAGCTTCGCGCGGGTCTCATAGGTTGCGGCCTGCGGATCGCCCGCCGCCTTGGCCGCCTTTGCAGCCAGCGCCAGTTCCTCGCCGCGCGCGGCCGGACTGTCCGCCAATGGGCGCAGCGCCGCCAGCGCGCCCCTGGCATCGCCTCGCGCCAGCAGTGCCTCGCCAAGCAGCAGCACCGCATCGCGATTGCCGGGCATGGCGCGAACCACTGGCTGGAGCTGGGCGATCGCCTGCTCGCCCTGGCCGAGCCGCAGCAAGGCCTCGCCATAGATCACCCGCAGCGGATCGACCGCGCCCAGCGTCGCTTCGACCGGTTGCACCGTTGCACGAACGCCGGCCCAGTCCTTGCGACCGGCCGCGGCGCGGGCCTTGAGAAAGACAACATCAGGGTTCTTCGGTGCGAGCATCCCGGCGCGGTCAATCACCGCCTGCATTTCGTCGTGCCGGCCAAGGTCGCCAAGGACGGCGGCCTGGCCGGTCAGCGCGGCAAGGCTGGCGGGATAGAGCCTTCCAGCGCGGGCATAGATTTGCAGCGCCCGGTTCAGATCGCCGTGGCGCAACGCCAGCTGCCCCTGTACCAGCAACGTATCGATCCCATCCGGATCGGCCTTCGCAGCCCGCGCGGCCATCGCTTCGGCCTCGGCCACGTCGCCGCCCATCAGATGAAAGCGGGCATAGTCGGCAAAGACCCGCGCATTGCCACCGGCGGCTACGGCGGCTTCGAAATGAGTCTGCGCGGTCTGGGGATCGTTCTTCTGCAAGGCAGCCAGCGCGCGCAGCCGTTCGGCTTCAGGGCCGCTGCTCTGAGCCAGCATCTCCAGTGCCGCATCAGGCACCCCGCGCAGCAATGCGGCTTCGGCCGATAGTTCGGCCAGTTCGCCGCTCGGGGCCTTCCCGCCAGTCAGGCGGGCCAGCGCGGCCTGGGCACCATCGCCGTCGCCGAGCGCCAGCAAGGTTCGCACCTGGAGCAGCTGCGCATCGCGGTCGGCCGGATTGGCGGACAGGTAAGCGGCAAGGTGCACACGTGCCGCGACATAATCGTGGGCGGCAAATTCCTGTTTGGCCTTGGCAAAGGCTTCTTCGGGGCTGACACTACAAGCGGCAAGGGCGAGCAGAACGGGCAGCAGAATGGCTTTCTTCATGACGTCAGCAATATGCCAAAACCCTGAAGTTTCGGTGAAACCGCCCGACTCGCCAGCCAGCGCAGGCTGCGCTAGAAGTCCGCGATGCAACGCATTCTGGTCATTGGCTCACCCGGCGCGGGCAAGTCGACGCTGGCTCACGCCCTGGCCGGGCAAACCGGCCTGCCGCTCCATCACCTTGACCGCATGCACTGGCTGCCCGGCTGGGTCGAGCGCGACCGCGATGAAGGCCGCGCCGAACTGGCCGAAGTGCTCGCCGGGGAACGCTGGATCATCGACGGGAATTACGGCTCGCTGCTGCCGATGCGGCTAGAGCGGGCCGATACTGTAATCTGGCTCGACTATCCGACGCGGCTGTGCCTGTGGAGAGTGCTGAAGCGCTGGTGGCAGTACCGCGGAAAGTCCCGACCCGATATGACCGACGGTTGCCCGGAAAGGCTGGACCCGGAATTCCTGCTTTATGTGCTCGCGTTCCGCAGCAACTGGCGCGCGCGCAACGCCCAGGCGCTTGATCGCTTTGACGGCCAGGTGATCAGGCTGCGCAGCCCGGCGGCAACCAAGGCCTAGCTCGAAGGTTTGCCACAGCGCCCTCCCCTCGCTATGGGCCGCCGCTTGAATCCCCACGCGGAGTAAGAAATGGGCTTTCGTTGCGGTATCGTCGGCCTGCCCAATGTCGGCAAGTCCACCCTGTTCAATGCGCTGACCGAAACCCAGGCAGCGCAGGCGGCCAACTATCCTTTCTGCACGATCGAACCCAATGTCGGAAACGTCGGCGTGCCCGACCCGCGGCTCGACAAGCTGGCGGCGATCGCCGGCAGCCAGAAGATCATCCCGACCCAGCTCGGTTTCGTCGACATCGCCGGGCTGGTCCGCGGGGCGAGCAAGGGCGAAGGACTGGGAAACCAGTTCCTCGGCAACATCCGCGAGGTTGACGCGATCGTCCACGTGCTCCGGTGCTTCGAGAACGATGACATCCAGCATGTCGACAACCGTGTCGATCCGGTTTCGGATGCCGATACGGTCGAGACCGAGCTGATGCTGGCCGACCTGGAAAGCCTGGAAAAGCGCGTCCCGGCCGCGCAGAAGAAGGCCAACGCCGGCGACAAGGAGGCCAAGCTGCTGGTGTCGGTCCTCCAGCCAGCGCTCGACCTGCTGCGCGAAGGCAAGCCGGCCCGCCTGGCCCGGCCCGACGGCGAAGAAGAGCTGCGGGTGTTCAACCAGGCCCAACTGCTCACCGCCAAGCCGGTGCTCTACGTCTGCAACGTCGAGGAAGAAAGCGCGGCGAACGGCAACG
>CAZNII010000183.1:0-2810 GCA_964573075.1 uncultured Novosphingobium sp.
TCCTTCTTGCCGAAGCCGTGGCCCTCGTTGTGGCCGATCAGGTGCCAGGCGGTGCGGCCCTTGGCGCGGACTGCGGCGACGGCCTGGTCGGCCTCGCTCTTGGGCACGCGCGGGTCGTTCGCGCCGGTCACCACCAGCAGCGGGATCGACAGCTTGTCGATGCTGGTCAGCGGGCTGATTTCCGTCAGCTTGGCGCGCTGCTTGGGATCGCGCTCGTCGCCATATTCGACCCGGCGCAGGTCGCGGCGATAAGACTGGGTGTTTTCAAGGAAGGTCACGAAGTTGCTGATCGCGACGATGCAGTCCGCCGCCTTGAAGCGCCCGCCGTAACGGATCGCGGTGGCATAGCACATGTAGCCGCCATAGGAGCCGCCCTGAACCGCGATGCGGTCTTTGTCGATCGCCGGATCGGCCTCGAGCCGGTCAAGGAAGGCGCCGATGTCCTTGACCGAATTCTCGCGCAGGAACGGCCCGTTATCGAGGCTGACGAAGCGCTTGCCGAACCCGGTCGAGCCGCGGACGTTGGGGTGGAACACGGCCACGCCCAGCTCGTTCAGCAGGTAGTTGCTGCGGCCGCGGAAGCCCGGGGTGAACTGGCTTTCGGGGCCCCCATGGATCGAGACGATCAGCGGGCGCTTGCCGGGGAACTTCGCCGGGTCTGGGCGATAGAGAAAGCCGCTGACCAGCTCGCCGTCGAAGCTCTTTACCTCGACGAATTCGGGCTCGACATTGACCGAGGGATCGAGCCCGCCGGTCTCGCTTTCGGTCCAGCGGGTCACCGCGAGGGTGTTCGGATCGACCGAGTAGGCGTCGGACGGCACCTTGGCCGCCGAAACGGTCAGCCCGATCGTGCCCCACGGCGCAATGTCGACCCCGCCCATGGTGCCCTTGGGCAGCCCGGTCACCTCGCGCACCGCGCCGGTCTTCGGATCGAGCAGGCGCAGCTTGGAAATGCCGGCCTCGTTGACGGTATAGGCGATGAAGCTGCCATCGTCGGCAATGTCGAAGCCTTCGACGTCCCACTTGTTCTCGGGGCTGCGCGGGGTGAACTTGCCGGTCTTGGGATCGAGCGTGCCGAGCCGCTGGAAGTCGCTGCCCTCGTCGCTGGTGACCCACAAGGTGCCGTCCGGCGCAAAGCGGCCGCCGCCATAGGAGATCGCCTTCTTGTGATCGCCGATCGGGGTCATCGCCCCGCTGGCCAGATCCAGCCAGTAGAGATCGGTCTTGGCGACTGAGATCGAATTGGCCACCACCACCGCGCCGTTGCCGGGGGCAAACCCGGCCACGGCCCAGCCGCCGCCCTTGACCTCCTTGATCAGCCGGTTGGTCGAGGGATCGCGCGGGTCCATGATGTAGAGGTCGCTGTCAGCCCCGTTGCGGCGGGTCGAGCTGTAGGCGATCCACTTGCCGTCAAGGCTGACCGCGTTGAGCCCGTTGCGGCTCTTGCCGTCGGTCAGCAGGGTCAGCTTGCCGTTCTTCAGGGTGTAGAGCTGATAGAATTCGTTGCCGCCCTTGTCCTTGACGACGATCAGCGTGCCGTCGCCGGGCAGGAAAGTGCCGCCCATCGGCTCGGGCTCGAAACTGATCTGGCGCCGCGCCATGCCCGGTCCCTTGACGGTGTGAAGCTGCGCGACATTGCCGAAGCGGGTCGAAACCAGCATCGAGCGGGTGACCGGATCCCAGTCGAGGAAGCTGGCGGTGCGGAATTCCATATAAGGGCGGGTCGCTTCGACCAGGCTGGCGGGGACGGCCGGAATCCCGTCGGCTTCAAGCGCGGCGGGCTTGGCTGCAGCGGCAGGCGCGGCGTCCTGGGCCTGGGCGGCGACGGCGGGCAGGGTGAGGGCGGTAAGGGCAAGCAGAATGTGGCGCATGGCTTGGTCGATCCCCTGTGGAGGTTGGATTTTCGGTTGCTGGTCAGGCTTGTGACGCGGTGCGTCTGGCAGGGCAACCGTGCAATCGACGAATGGCATCTGCCGGACCACACAGGACAGATCTGCTTGACGGATTAACCGCTTTTGCAAGCCGTGCCCGGCCATGCGGAATTTACATTGCTGGCCGAAACTGCCCTCCAAAGCAGCACGAAAGAGACCACCACCATGCAGTTCATGCGCAATCTCCTCCGCCGCACCGATGGCGCCACCGCGATCGAATACGGCCTGATCGCGGCGTTGATCGCGGTCGCTTCGATCACCGCGCTGCAAGGCGTGGGCAACGAAATCGGCACGACCATGAACACCACCTCCAGCGCCATGGCCGGGCCCAACGCCTGATCGGCCAACCTGCTGATTTTTGCCCAGGATCGCGCGCTGCGACCGGTCGAGCCGGGTGTGCGGTTCGTCGGTTCGCACCCCGCCCGGCGTTGACACCCGCGCCGGCTGGTCTATGGGCAAGTCTGTGCCGGACGCCCCAGACGGAGCGCCGGTAGGTCCGACCTTCTCCAGAGAGGGGGGAGCGGGTCCAGTTTGCAGGGAGTGTACAATGAAACTGTCGACAGTTCTGGGCGCGGGCGTATCGGCCGCCGCCCTTCTGCTGATTCCGGCCGCTCCGGCCTTTGCGCAGGAAGATCCCGCACCGCAGGATGAAGCCGCACCGGCCGACGAGGCCGACATCGTCGTCATGGCCCAGGGCCGCGCCCAGGCGCTGGCCGACGTTCCGGTGGCGATTTCGGCGGTCAATGCCGAAACCCTGCAGAACAGCGGTGCCAACGACATCCGCCAGCTCAACCAGGTTGCTCCGTCGCTGATCGTCTCTTCGACCGGCAGCGAAGCCAACGGTTCGGCCCGTATCCGCGGGATCGGCACCGTCGGCGA
>CAZNII010000184.1:0-2799 GCA_964573075.1 uncultured Novosphingobium sp.
GCAGGGTGACCGTCTGCGCGGTAGCGGGCAGGGCGGAGGCCTTGGCCTCGCGGGTTGCGGTCATCGGCAGGGGCGCGAGCAGCTCGTTGGTGGTCAGCGGCAGCATCTGCGGGGCGGCGCTGTCGACGGTCAGTTCAACGCTCAGCCCGGCAAACTGCCGCTCCGGATTGCTGCGGCCGCGCTTGCCCGGGGGGGCAAAGGCATTGGCGCTGATCAGCGGATCGCCCGCCGGGCCAAGACCGGATGCATCGGCCTGGTGGTACATCATCGTGAAGTACAGATCCGGCACTTCGGCTGCTGGGGGGCGGGGCTGATCCATGCGGGGCGGATCCCAGCTGGCGAAGCTGCCCACCCGCTCTCCTTTGGCAGTCAGGTAGATCATAACGCTGACCGCTTCGCCCTTGGCGCCGCTGGCCTGCCCGGTGCACACCCGCTGTGTCTCGCCGGCCTGCGCAGGGGCAGCCGACAAGACCGCCAGCGCCCCTGCCAGGATCGCGCGCCGCATCAGATCGCCTGGTGGAACACTACTTCGCCGTCCTTGGCGACGGTCAGGTCTTTCTGGACGCTGGTCTTGAGCAGCCAGACCCCGCCGCGCTGGACCCAGGTGTCGTCGGAGATCACGGTGACGTCGAGCACCATTTCAGCGCCGTCCTCGCCGGGGCGCTTCATGTGCATGGTCATCTGGTTTTCGACCGCGGCGCTGTCTCCGCTGACGGTCACTTTCAGTACCTTGCCCTGCGGCGGTTCCATGCCCTCGGGGATCTGGCCCATCCGCTCCAGCACGTCGGCGCGCTGGTGGGTTTCGCCGCGGATGTCGGTCGACTGGTATTCGGGCGCGAGGATCCGCTCGGCCGCGGGGCGATCCTTGCCGAGCATGGCGGTGCGCAATTCGGTATAGCGCGCCTCGAACATTGCGGCGGGATCCTGCTGGGCGTGGGCGGCACCGGCCACGGCCACCGCGATCACACCGCCGGCCAGCCAGTGGCGCATTGAAGAAAAGCTCATCGTTGTATCTCCTTGCCGCTCGGCTGAGCGTGGAACCGGCGCGCAGCTAAGAGCATCGAAGCGAACCGGGGATGAACGGATCGATCAATGCACGTGCCCGTCCGGCAGACTGCATCCGGCGCGGGCACTTTCGACCTGGATCGTGGCGTGGTGGATGCCGAAGCGTTCCTCAAGCTGGTCGGCGACTTCGCGCAGGAAGTTGTCGCCAGGCGGACCGCCGGGCATCACCAGGTGCGCGGTCAGCGCGCTTTCGGTGGTGCTCATTCCCCAGATGTGCAGGTCGTGGACCGCCTCGACCCCGTCCTGTCCGGCCAGGAAGGCGCGCACCGCGGTCTCGTCGATGTGGCGCGGCACGGCCAGCAGGCCCATCTTGACCGCTTCCTTGAGCAGGTCCCAACTGCCCCAGGCAAGCCCGATGGTGATGATCAGGCTGGTCAGCGGATCGATCCAGTTCTGCCCGGTCAGCGCGATCACCAGCCCGGCGAAGACCACGCTGGCCGAAACCACCGCGTCGGCCATCAGGTGCTGGAAGGCGGCGCGCAGGTTGAGGTCGGTCTTGCTGCCGCGCACGAACAGCAGCGCCGAACAGGCGTTCACCGCGATGCCGATCCCGGCCACGATCATCACCTGCCCGCCGTTGACCTCGGCCGGGGTCCACAGCCGCTGCACCGTCTCCAGCAGCACCGCGCCCAGTGCCACCCACAGCAAGGCGGCATTGGCGATCGCGGCGAGGATCGAGGAACTCTTCAGGCCATAGGTAAAGCCCGGCCCCGGCGGCCGCGCGGCCAGCACGCTCGCCCCCCAGGCCAGCAGCAGCGAAAGGACGTCGCCCAGGTTGTGTCCGGCATCGGCCAGCAGCGCGGTCGATCCGCTGATGAAGCTGGCGATGACTTCGGCCACCACGAACAGTCCGTTGAGCAGCACCGCCAGGGCAAAGGCCAGCCCGTGGCTGCCCTGGGGGTGATGGTGATGCCCGTGGCCATGGTGGTGATGTCCGTGGGCATGCGCAGGTCCGTCTTTGTGATGCCCGTGGGCATGTGGATGGTCGCCGGCGTGATCGTGCCCGCAAGCTTCGCCATGGTCGTGGGAATGCCCATGGCCATGCCCGCCGTGCCGATCGTGATCCGTTCCGGACATTAACCCTCCTTGCAAACATGCGTTGCACAAATGCCGCAGTGCAGCAAGAATCGACAGGGGGACGGTGGTGGATTAACCGTCGGAGCATCCCGAAATTGGCGCGTCGTTGTACGATCGTTACGCAATTTCCACAGGTTTGGTAACACCATTGCGCAACTCCCTGCCTTCGCACCGCCCGCCGTCGGTCTTGTCACAGCCTTGTCGTCCCGGCCTGTTTAGCCTCGGCCCGCGCTCGACTATGAGCGTGCCCAGCCGGCCTGGCGTGGCGATTCGCGCGCGCGTTGGGGCCATTGCTGAGCATATTTGCAACCCGTGACAAAAACAGGGATTTTCAACGCTATGCGCTTCAACTCCGCTCTCAGCACCGCGGCCAGCACCCTGGCCATCGGTGTCGCCGCGATCGCCAGCCCGGCCTTCGCCCAGTCGACCGGTTCGCAGGACTTCGAATCCGAAATCGTCGTCACCGGCACCCGCACCACCGTGCAGCAGGTCGAAGGCGTTTCCGCGCCCGACACGCCCAAGGCCAAGGCCGTGCTGACCAGCGAAGCGATCGAACGCGCCGCTCCGGGCCAGACCGTGCTCGACACGATCAACCAGATCCCGGGCGTCAGCTTCCAGAACAACGACGCCTACGGTTCGGCCGGCGGCACGCTCAAC
>CAZNII010000185.1:0-2747 GCA_964573075.1 uncultured Novosphingobium sp.
ATGACCACGCCCTATCACCCCCCGATCAAACGCTCGGTCGAGATTGCCGGGCACAAGACCTCGGTCAGCCTCGAGCCGCTTTATTGGGCGCTGCTGAAGCAGGCGGCGGAGGCGGAAGGTCTGCCGATCAACGCGCTGGTTGCGCGGATCGATGCGGAGCGGATCCAGGCGCCGACCCCGCCTGGGCTGGCCGGCGCGGTGCGGATCTGGCTGGTGGCCTGGCTGGCGGGGCGGATGGGTTGATGGGCCGCGCTAGGTGACCACAATCATTCCCGGAATTGTGCAATTGGTCACCGGATCGGACATTCCGGCTTCAAGTTTCGTCATGGCTGAAATCATGGCCACGGCGCCATTGCGAAACAGCCCGGCCGGCAAGATTTCAGCCTGGGCAGATGGCATCTTTGGTCCGGACAGGGTCACCGCAATGGCTTCCCTTCCATTCAGCATATCAAGACCTTCGGCGCTGCGGGTCAGCCGATTTATCTGCAGAAGCGGAGCTTGCATGACAACACCGCCCACTTCGAAACGGATCGCATAGCTGGAGTAATCTTGCGGATTGCCATTTTCGTCCGAAAGCCGATTGAAGCGGAAATGGGGTGCAACCATCGCCCACAGCGTCCGCGTCCTTTCAGTTTCCGGCAAAGCCAGCAATTCAGCAAACTGCTCTCCAGACAGTATCTGGTCGACATGAACAAAAAGGCCTGGCGATACCTTGCTTCCCCATGAAAGTCTGAAGCCTTCCCCATCGAATGTCCGGACAGTCGCCACCCTGACATTGTCCACAACTTCAGCGGCATCGCATTCCGTATAGGCAGCCGGATCGACGACTTCGTCCAGTGGTTTTGCGATCGGATCGCAGGCCAAAGTACCGGCCGCTGCGCTGTCAGACAGATATCGAGCCCAATCGGCGCTGCTTCTCAGCTGCTGCAAATCAAGGGTCAGGCCCAAAACCTTGCGGCTCTTGCCAGACTGTATTGCGGTTGGAGATCCGACGACAAGGTGGACCAATCGGCCCGATTCCCCCAGCTTCAACAGACCTGCAAGGTCGAGCTTGAAAAGCCCATGATCGCCATTGAGCACCTCTTCGGCAAGCGGCGCGCGCAAATCCGCCCTGTCCCAAATGCCCAAGGGGTATTGCCCCATTGACCGCTCGTCGAAGACCTCGATCCAAATCTGCCATCCTTTTTGATCAGGCTGGCGAACCAGATAGGCGCTTGTCGATCCCTTGCCCTCTGCAACGACCGACAGCTCAGCGGTCGCCTCGAAGTAAGGTGAGCCATTCTCCCGGGTATGGCGGGCCAATGAAACCGGTGAGCGCGCTGCAGGATCGCTAACCGAGCAAGATGAAAGTCTGGGCAGTCGAGAGGCCAATGCAGGCGGAGCTATCAGCGCAGCAATCAAGGCAAGCAGGGCAAGCAGCCCGCGCATCAATCCCCGCCGACCCGTTCGATCTGTGCGCCGACCAGCGCGAGCTTTTCTTCCAGCCGCTCATACCCGCGATCGAGGTGATAGAGCCGGTGAACCTGGGTCTCGCCTTCGGCCGCAAGTCCCGCGATGACGAGACTCATCGAGGCGCGCAGATCGGTAGCCATCACTTCGGCGCCGGTCAGTTTCTGCACCCCGTGGACCACGGCGGTGCGGCCCTTGGTTTCGATGTGCGCGCCCATCCGGTTGAGTTCGGGAACGTGCATGTAGCGGTTTTCGAAGATCGTCTCGGTCAGGACCGAGCTGCCTTCGGCCAGGCACAGCATGGCCATCAGCTGGGCCTGCATGTCGGTGGCGAAGCCCGGATAGGGCGCGGTGGCCAGGGTCACCGCCTTCATCGGCCCGTCGCGCCACACGCGGATCCCGTCGCTCTTCGGCTCGACCTGGACCCCGGCATCGCGCAGCGCCTGGATCGTCGCGTCCATCTCGTCGGCAACGGCGTGCTTGAGGAACACCTCGCCCCCGGTGATCGCGGCGGCGCAGGCATAGGACCCGGCCTCGATCCGGTCGCTCATCACCCGATAGGTCGCACCGTGGAGGCGCGGTACGCCGTGGATGGTGAGGTCGCTGGTGCCGATCCCCTCGATCTGCGCGCCCATCGCCACCAAGAGCTTGCACAGATCGACGATTTCCGGTTCGCGCGCGGCGTTGTGCAGCACGGTCTTGCCGGTGCACAGCACTGCGGCCATCAGCGCATTCTCGGTCGCGCCGACCGAGACCACCGGGAAGGAATAGCGCCCGCCGGGCAGCCCGCCATCGGGCGCGATCGCCTTGACGTAGCCGGCGGCCAGCTCGATCGTCGCGCCCATCGCTTCGAGCGCCTTGAGGTGCAGGTCGATCGGACGGTTGCCGATCGCGCAGCCCCCGGGCAGCGAAACGGTCGCCTCGCCCATCCGGGCCAGCATCGGCCCGAGCACCAGGATCGAGGCGCGCATCTTGCGGACCAGTTCATAGGGCGCGACACTGCTGGTGATCCGCGGTGCTTCCAGCGTCATCACCCGCCCGAAATCGCCCGGACGGCTGCCGGCGATGCTGGTCGAGATGCCGAACTGGTTCATCAGGTGCTGGAACCCGTCGATATCGGCCAGTCGCGGCAGGTTCCTGAGGGTCAGCGGTTCTTCGGTCAGCAACGCGCAGGGCAGCAGCGTCAGCGCCGAATTCTTCGCGCCCGAGATCGGAATGGTGCCGGAAAGGGCCTTGCCCCCCTCGATGATGATCTTGTCCATGACGTTCCGTTTAGCGGGAAACTTCCGGGCGGCAAG
>CAZNII010000186.1:0-2708 GCA_964573075.1 uncultured Novosphingobium sp.
GCGATTTCGACCGGCTCTACAAGAGCCTTGCCCCCGGCTTCACCTATGCCAACACCGCAGTGATCGATATCGACGACGTGCTCCACCGCGGCACCCAGGAATACTTCCTGCGCGGCGGCCGGGGCAGCGGGGCCAGGCCGGTCTGAAGCCCGATTACTGCGCAGCCGAAGCGAGCGCAGCGCGGATCAGGCTATCGGCATAGTCGGTCAGGACGGTCACTGAGCCATATTCGCGCCTCTTCAGCCTGTCGCCAAGCGGCCGCGCCATAAGCGGGCTGGAAGGCGTGGGCCAGTAGGGATAGCCTTCCAGCGCAAAGGTCACGGTTCCTGAGCGACCGATGGCCTCCCAGCCGGTGGCGGTACGGAGCATGATCTCGCGGCTGCGTTCGTAGGCCGGACGATCGGGCGAACCCGGAGCAGGTCCGGTGCCCATCGTATCGACAAGTGCCGCTCGCGCGTCCCTGATCCCGCCTCCAGTCTGCACGAAGCAGCCATCGAGCGGGTCTGGTGCGGAAGAGCGGTTGTCGGACATGTTTTCGACCGGCGGCAGAATTGCATCGGGCTCCTGACGGATTTCGAAACGCCGGAACAGCCTGGCGTCCTTCACGGACTGACGACAGCTCGGGCTCGGTTCAAAGCGCCAGGCAACCTGTTTTTCGGCATGGTCAAATGCGATCTCGTCCGACCCGACCGACATGACGACCTTGGTTACCGCACCCGAGGCGAGCAGTTCGCGGCACTGCCAGTCGCAAGCAAGGTCCGAAGGGGAGCTTCCATAGGCACCGCGCCGAACCAGCGCGATAGTGGTGGGAAGCTGCGGCAAAGGTCCGCTCGGATCGATCGCTTCGGTCATGCGGGATACTTCGCGCAGACGCAGGCCATCCTTGATCAGCGTCGGAACAATCAGCCCGAGCAAGATCAGGGCGATGGCCAGCGCGGCGGCCCGACCGCGGTCGGGCAGACCCGCGAGAATGCCGGTCACTGCCAGAGCGAGGTAATAAGAAAGGCCGGCCAACGCGAGTGACCCGTTCCCTTCGCTGTAGTAGCCGAACAATCCCGATAATCCCTCGAGGAAGGACAAGGCCACTGCCAGCCCTTGTCCCACCAGCAAGATCACTAGCCCGATGCCGAGGGGCTTCAGGAACTTCATTCTTCACGTCCCCCGATTGCCAGGTCGGGATGGAAGATAGTCGATACAATGCTGAAAATTCGTTTATTGTCCCAGTGATTTAACGGCTCAGCAGGAAAATCGCCAGGGCCCCCGCCGCGATCCGGTACCAGGCAAACGGCGCAAATCCGGCGCGGCTGACATAGGCGACGAACAGCTTGATCACCGCCAGCGCGACGATGAAGCTTACCGCAAAGCCGACCGCGATCTCGCTCCAGCCGACCGGGCCTGTCCCGGCCATCAGCGTCTCGCGGTTGTCGAGCAGTTCCAGCGTGGTTGCCCCCAGCATGGTCGGGATCGCCAGGAAAAAGCTGAATTCGGCCGCGGTGCGGCGTTCGATCCCCATCGCCAGCGCGCCCATGATCGTCGCACCCGAGCGGCTGACCCCCGGAACCATCGAAATGCACTGCACGAAACCGACGCCCAGCGCCTGGCGCGCGGGCAGCTGACCGATCCCGACGTAGCTGCCGGGCCTGGCCATCCGTTCGATCGCCAGGATCGCGATTCCGCCGACGATCAGCGCCCAGCCGACCACCATCGGGCTGCCGAGCAGCACGTCGATCTGGTCCTTCAGCGCCAGCCCGATCACCGCCGAGGGTAGGAAGGCCAGCAACAGGTTGCGCAGGAAGGCCAGGCTGTTGGCCTCGAACCGCAACAGCCCCATGCCCACCGCCCAGAAGGTCCGCCAGTACTGCACCACCACCGCCAGGATCGCGCCCAGCTGGATCACCACGTTGAACACCTTCCAGGTTTCGGCATCGTAGCCGAACAGTTCGGAGGCGAGGATCAGGTGCCCGGTCGAGGAGACCGGAATGAATTCGGTCACGCCTTCGACGATGCCGAGCAGGATCGCGGTAATGGTGGTGTCCACTATTGCGCTTCCTGCTGGGCCGCAAAGGCGCGTTCGTCGAACTGGAGCGAAGCGAGCCGGGCATAGAGCCCCTTGGCCCGGGTCAGCTGGTCATGCGTGCCGGTTTCGACCACCCGGCCCTGATCGAGCACCACGATCCGATCGGCCCCGCGCACGGTGGCCAGGCGGTGGGCGATGACCAGGGTGGTACGATCGCTCATCAGCCGGTCAAGCGCCTGCTGGACCAAAAGCTCGCTTTCGGCATCGAGCGCACTGGTCGCTTCATCGAGCAACAGCACCGGCGCGCGGCGCAGCACCGCGCGGGCGATCGCCATGCGCTGGCGCTGCCCGCCGGACAGACGCGCCCCGCCCTCGCCCAGGAAGGTATCGAGGCCCTGCGGCAGTTCGCGCAGGAAGCCTTCGGCATTGGCGGCGCGGGCGGCTTCCCAGATTTCCTCGTCGCTGGCATCCCAGTTGCCATAACGCAGGTTGTCGCGCGCGCTGGCGGCGAACAGCACCGCCTCCTGCGGGACCAGGGCGATCCGGCGGCGGACCTCGGCCGGATCGACCGCAGTAATCGGCACTCCGTCCATCTTGATGGTCCCGGCCTGGGGATCGTAGAACCGCTCGGCCAGTTGGAACAGGGTGGACTTGCCCGCTCCCGAAGGACCGACGATCGCCACGGTCTCGC
>CAZNII010000187.1:0-2628 GCA_964573075.1 uncultured Novosphingobium sp.
ACCGCACCGCCGCGGTGGCCGACAGCCGCCTGATCCGGTTCCGGGGTTAGGCCGGACATTGCAGGCCCCGCCCGGCTTCGCCTGAAGCGGGCGGGACACCAGATCCCCGATCCGAATGATCGGTCAGCCTTCCGCGGGTTCCCCGGCGTCTTCGCCAGGCTTCGCCTTGCGCGGGCGAGGCGTGGCCGGGGCGGTGCCAGTTTCGGCGGGTTCGCTGCCGACCTTGGCCAGTCCTTCGAGCGAGCTGCCATCGAGGCCGAGTTCCTTCATCAGTCCATCGATGATCGGTGCCTGCGCACGATAGGACAGCGCTGCCGATAATGCGTCACTCGCCAGATTGCCGTTTCCCGGCTGGGCCGGTGCGCCCTCGACGCCGGCGCCTCGGGTCAGCCCATCGACCTGGACGATCTTGATCGAATCGATCGCCTCAAGCGGTTTGGCGGATTCGCGGACCAGTTCGGGCAGAACCTTGAGCAGCGCCATCTTGGTTTGCAGCGAAATCTGGTGCGAGGAGAGGATATTGGCCGCCTCGTTGATCGCGCGCTGGCCGGCGGCTTCGACTTCGAAGCGGATCCGGTTGGCCTCGGCCCGCAGCTTTTCCGCCTCGGCCTGGCCTTCGGCTTCGAGCCGGATTGCCTCGGCGCGGTTGGCAGCGGCTTCCTTCTCGGCCTGGGCCTCGACCTTGACGCGGATCGCATCGCGTTCGGCAACCTTGGCGGCCTCGATCAGTTCGATCCGCTTCTGGCGCTCGGCCACTTCGGTTTCGCGGGCGGTTGAAACCTGTTCCTCGGCCGCTGCCGACTTGGCGCGGGCTTCGTCGGCTTCGGCCTTGGCCTGGCTTTCCTCGCGGCTCTTGTTCTGAACCGCGATCTGTTGTTCCTGCCGGGCGATTTCCAGCGCCTGTTCCTGCGCGATCCGGGCTTCCTGCACCGCGCGGTCGGCCTCGATCTGCTGGCTGTCGACCATCTTCTTGGCCTCGATCCGGGCGGCTTCGGCTTCCTGGCTGCGCTTGGCCTGCTCACGGGCCACTTCGGCGGCCTGTTCGGCGCGGCGCATTTCAACCTCGCGTTCCTGTTCAAGCCGGGCGAATTCGTTGTCGCGCGCGATCTGCAGCGATTGCTGCGACGCCTCGAGGTTCTTGGTCTCGATCTGGACGCGGGTGTCCTGTTCGATGTCGTTGCGGGCCTTCTTGCGCAGCTCGATCTGCTCGGTCAGCTTGGTCAGACCTTCGGCGTCGAAGGCGTTGTTGGCGTTGAAGTGCTCAATCGAGGTCTGATCTAGGCCGGTCAGCGAAACCGATTCGAGTTCAAGCCCGTTCATCGCCAGGTCGTTCGAGGAAACCTGCTGGACCTTCTGGACGAATTCGGCGCGCTGTTCGTGGAGCTGGTTCATCGTCATGCCCGCCGCGACAGAGCGCAACGCGTCGACGAACTTGCCCTCGACCAGATCCTTGAGCGCATCGGGGTTCATCGTTCGCATGCCCAGGGTTTGCGCCGCCATGGCGATGGCATTGGCGTCGGGCCGGACGCGAACATAGAATTCGGCCTTCACGTCGATCCGCAAGCGGTCAAGCGTGATCAGCGCGTCGGTGTTCTTGCGTTCAACCGCCAGCCGAACGGTGTTCATGTTGACCGGCATGGTTTCGTGCAGCACCGGCAGGACCAGCGCACCACCATTGATCACCACCCGCTCACCGCCGAATCCGGTCCGGACAAAGCCGATCTCCTTGGTGGCGCGGTGGTAAAGCCGGGTAATCGTGAATGCGATGATCAGGATTACGGCAAGGGCCGTTCCGGCGTAAACGCCGATGCTGATAAGGTTGTCCAATTCCATCGTTTCCTCTGTCAATCAATCGGTCAGCCGGATCGGCCCTTGGCCGTCCAGCGCGTAAAAAATCTCGCCTTCGCGGCGCACCAGCAGCACTTCGTCGCCTTCGCCAAAGCTGGCCTGGTCTTCGTGGGGTTCGACCATCACGTTGTGCAGCTGGCCGTGAATGTCGTGGACCGTGGCCCGCGCCGGGTTGCCCCGGCTGGCGCGGCCGACGGCGATGGTCCCGCGCCGGCCGAGCAGCCCGTCGATCGGGATCGCGGTGGTTTCATCGCGGGGCCAGACCGCGCCAAGCAGGCGGGTAACAACCGCGTTTGCCGGCACCGCCACGAGAAGCGCCGCCGCGCTGGCCGCGCCAGCCGGGAAGGGGCTTCCGAACAGTCCGGCAATGAGCTGCTGCAACGACAGGCCGAGCAGGCCGAAACAGGCCAGCATGCTGGCCAGCCAGACCAGCAACGGCACCCGGCCGAATCCGACCATGCTGGCCAAACCGTCACCCAGGCCGATGTCGCCATCCGGAACATCGGTGTCGAAATCCGGATCCGGAAAGAAATGGCCGAATCCCAAGGCCTGGACAATCACTAGAAGCCCCAAAAGCGCCAAGGAAACCGCGAAGGGCAGGTTCTCCGGGGCAAGCAACGCAGACACGTCTTTTCTCCGTCTTTCAAACGAATACTGACGTTGCTGCGGGGGAAGGCAAGCGAAATCGGACCCGGACGAGTCCGATTTTACCGGACCGCCCGATCAGGCCGGGACCGGCGGTTCGTTATAGCTGCCCTGGGCGGTGATTGCCGCGTCGGG
>CAZNII010000188.1:0-2548 GCA_964573075.1 uncultured Novosphingobium sp.
CGAGGCATTCCTGGCGCGCGACGTGGCGCTGGACGATGTCGCCGCGTTCCTCGATGCCGAGTTGCAGCGTTAGTCCCCACCCACCCCCATTTTCACCGTCACCCTGAACTCGTTTCAGGGTCCATGGTGCGTCCTGGACCGAGGACGCGCGGGGACAGCGGAACCGGGCGGAATGTTCTTGTCCTGCGATCGTCGGACAGCCGGCGAAATCGACTCCGAAACAAGTTCAGGGTGACGGGTCCGGGAAGAAGAAAATCTTGCTCCGACCGGCAACAATGCTAACCCGTTGCACAAGAAACCAACGGGGAAGCACCATGACCGCAGCCGAAGCCACGCCGGAGCTTGACGCCGGCCCCCACGACCGCGCGTTCCTGGGCCATCCCAAGGGCCTCGGCTACCTCGCCTTCGTCGAAGGGTGCGAGCGGTTCTCGTACTATTCGATGCAGACGCTGCTGGTGCTCTACATGGTCAAGTACCTGCTGCTGCCGGCGAACATGGGCAACGTGATCGGCCTGCAATGGCTGCAACAGGCCGCCTATGACGGCAAGGAAGGCCAGCCGCTCGCCTCGGCGATCTTCGGCGACTATTCGAGCCTGGTCTATCTGACCCCGATCGCCGGCGGGCTGATCGCCGATCGCTGGCTGGGCCGGCGCAACACCCTGCTGCTCGGCGCCGTGGTCATGGCAATCGGCCATTTCCTGATGGCGTTCGAAGGGATGTTCCTGTTCGCGCTGCTTTCGCTGATCGTCGGCGTCGGACTGTTCAAGGGCAACATCGCCAGCCAGGTGGGCGAACTCTACGGCCCTAACGACCTGCGCCGGGCGATGGCCTTCCAGATCTTCTACATCGCGATCAACGTCAGCGTGATCCTGGCCCCGCTGATCTCGGGCACGCTGGGCGAAGAGGTGGGCTGGCACTATGGCTTCGGCACCGCCGGGGTCGTGATGGTCGCCGGGCTGCTGCTCTACATCAAGGCCGGGCCCTGGCTGCCGAAGGAGAACCGGGCCGAACAGAAAGCGGCATCATCGGCCGGGGTGAACTATCCGGTGATGCTCGGTGCGGCGGCAGTCGTGCTGATCGCGCTGCGGCTGCTGGCCGGTTCGGTGCCGGCGATCGCGGCGGCCGGGATTTCCGGCCAGGTCGGCTTTTCGGTGGCGATGGGCCTTCTGGCCGGGATCGGTTCGGCTGACCGCCCGCGCCTGCTTGCCCTGCTGCTGCTGATCCCGATCCTGGCTCTGTCGATGCTGACCAACCAGGAGATTTTCAACGCCTATCTGGTCTGGGCCGACGAGCAGTTCCAGCTGACCTTCTTCGGCAAGACCCTGCCGACCAGCTGGATGATCACCATCGACGCCGCGCTCAGCTTCTCGATGCTCGCCGCGGTCGCGCTGTTCTGGAAATGGCGCAGCGACAGGGGCAAGTGGGAGCCGGACGAAATCGGCAAGATGATCCTCGGCAGCTTTTTCGTTATCGGCGGCGGGCTGTGCCTGTGGTTCGCGGCGGCAACGCAGGGCGATGCCAAGATCGGGCTGTTCTGGCCGGTGATGTTCCACCTGCTCAATTCGATCGGCTTTGCCCACATCATGCCGGTCAGCCTGGCGCTGTTCACCAAGGTCGCGCCCAAGGCGATCGTCGCGACGGTGGTGGGGATCTATTACCTGGCCTTCTTCACCGCCAACAAGACGGTGGGGATCATCGGCGGCTGGTATTCGACCATGGACACCCCCAGCTTCTGGCTGGTCCATGTCGGCACCGCAGTGGCCGGGCTGATCGGCTTCGTGTTGTTCCGGGCCGTAATGGGCAAGCGGCTGGCGCAGGCATAGCGCCTGCGAATTCCCGTTCGTCCCAGCGAAGTCGAGGGACTGCGCGCGTGCTGGTCGCTAGCCGAACAGCGCGATCGACTGCATCCCGACGGCCACAGCCTCGCCATCGGCGTTCCAGATCGCCATGTCCTGGCTGGAGCAGCCCTTTTCGGCATAGTTCCCGGCCGAGCGCAGCAGCCACCAGCCATCGCGGCTGGTCGGGAGCGGGGTAAGCAGGTTGACCAGCCAGGTCATCGAGCTGATCGGCGCCGCACCCTGCATCATGAACAGCACACCAGGCGGCAGGGCATCGCCGCACAGCATCAGCTCGACCATCGGATCGAGCCCTTCGCGATCCTTGAGCTGGACCCACCAGGCAATCTCCGGCTCGGGCTGTTCGGTCCGCGGCAGGCCGAAGCGGCGGGTGAAGTGGCTGGCAAAGCCGGGACCGCGCCCCTCGGGCAGGGTCTTGGCCTGATCCACCGCAATCAACCCCGGCGGCGGCGGGACATCGTGGATATGCAGCGCGCTGTCGACTGCCCCCATGAACACGAAGGTCGCGGTCAACCCGACGCCGGCCTCGCCGGTTACCTCGGCGCTGATCCAGCTGGCGTTCTTGCCCCGCCGCAGCACCCGCGCGCGCACTTCGACCTCGCCCGAAAGCGGTCCGACGAAGCTGACCTGGGCCGAGCGCAGCGGCGGCAGATCGGGCGCCAGCCCGCGCGCCGCCTCAAGCGCCAGCGCGG
>CAZNII010000189.1:0-2545 GCA_964573075.1 uncultured Novosphingobium sp.
CCGCGCTGGCGCTTGAGGCGGCGCGCGGGCTGGCGCCCGATCTGCCGCCGCTGCGTTCGGCCCAGGTCAGCTTCGTCGGCCCGCTTTCGGGCGAGGTCGAAGTGCGTGCGCGGGTGCTGCGGCGGGGCAAGAATGCCAGCTGGATCAGCGCCGAGGTAACCGGTGAGGCCGGCGTCGGGTTGACCGCGACCTTCGTGTTCATGGGGGCGGTCGACAGCGCGCTGCATATCCACGACGTCCCGCCGCCGCCGGGGCTGATTGCGGTGGATCAGGCCAAGACCCTGCCCGAAGGGCGCGGTCCCGGCTTTGCCAGCCACTTCACCCGCCGCTTCGGCCTGCCGCGGACCGAACAGCCCGAGCCGGAGATTGCCTGGTGGGTCCAGCTCAAGGATCGCGAAGGGCTCGATCCGATGGTCGAGCTGATGCTGTGCGGCGATGCCCTGCCGCCTGGTGTGCTGTTCATGATGCAGGGTGCGGCGCCGATCAGCTCGATGACCTGGCTGGTCAACCTGCTTACCCCGCTCCCGACCAGCCGCGATGGCTGGTGGCTGCTGCGCTCGGCCGGGAACTATGCCGAAAAGGGCTGCTCCAGCCAGGACATGGCGATCTGGAACGCCGATGGCGAGGCTGTGGCCGTGGGGATGCAGTCTATCGCGCTGTTCGGTTAAGGTGCACAACAACCGTTCGTCCCGAGCGAAGTCGAGGGACCACCACGCGCGCAGTCCCTCGACTTCGCTCGGGACGAACGGGAATTCGCAGGCGCTATGCCTGCGCCAGCCGCTTGCCCATCACCGCCCGGAATAACACGAAGCCGATCAGGCCGGCCACTGCCGTGCCGACATGGACCAGCCAGAAGCTGGGGGTGTCCATTGTCGAATACCAGCCGCCGATGATCCCCACCGTCTTGTTGGCGGTGAAGAAGGCCAGGTAATAGATCCCCACCACCGTCGCGACGATCGCCTTGGGCGCGACCTTGGTGAACAGCGCCAGGCTGACCGGCATGATGTGGGCAAAGCCGATCGAATTGAGCAGGTGGAACATCACCGGCCAGAACAGCCCGATCTTGGCATCGCCCTGCGTTGCCGCCGCGAACCACAGGCACAGCCCGCCGCCGATAACGAAAAAGCTGCCGAGGATCATCTTGCCGATTTCGTCCGGCTCCCACTTGCCCCTGTCGCTGCGCCATTTCCAGAACAGCGCGACCGCGGCGAGCATCGAGAAGCTGAGCGCGGCGTCGATGGTGATCATCCAGCTGGTCGGCAGGGTCTTGCCGAAGAAGGTCAGCTGGAACTGCTCGTCGGCCCAGACCAGATAGGCGTTGAAAATCTCCTGGTTGGTCAGCATCGACAGAGCCAGGATCGGGATCAGCAGCAGCAGGGCAAGCAGGCGCGGGCGGTCAGCCGAACCGATCCCGGCCAGAAGGCCCATCGCCACCGAAAAGCCGACCTGGCCGGAAATCCCGGCCGCCGCGATCGCCGGCACCGAACCGGCCAGCAGCCGCAGCGCGATCAGCACGACTGCCGCCGCACCGAGCATCACCGGATAGTTCACCCCGGCCGATGATGCCGCTTTCTGTTCGGCCCGGTTCTCCTTCGGCAGCCAGGGCCCGGCCTTGATGTAGAGCAGCAGCCCGGCGACCATCACGACCCCGGCGGTGCCGAAGCCATAGTGCCAGCCCACCTCTTCGCCCAGCGTGCCCGAGATCAGCGGGGCGAGGATCACGCTGACGTTGATCGCAATGTAGAAGATCTGGAAGGCCATCGCCCGGCGCAGGTCATTGGGGCCGTAGAGTTCGCCCACCTGGCTGGCGATGTTGCCCTTGAACAGCCCGACACCGACGATCAGCGAAAGCAGCGCGAACAGGAACATCCCCTCGAACGCCATCAGGAAATGGCCGATCGCCATGACCACGGCGCCGAGCAGCAGGGTGTTGCGCCGGCCCAGCCAGCGGTCGGCAATCAGCCCGCCGGCGATCGGGGTCAGATAGACCAGGCTTGAATAATCACCGAAGATCGCCGAGGCGAGCGGCTGGCCTTCCTTGCCGTCATAGGCGGCCTGTTGCAGCCATTGCAGGCCGATCACGTTGCCCATGTTCGCCGGCAGCAGCAGGTACTTGACCATGTAGAGCACCAGCAGCGTCTGCATCGAATAGTACGAGAACCGCTCGCACCCTTCGACGAAGGCGAGGTAGCCGAGGCCCTTGGGATGGCCCAGGAACGCGCGGTCGTGGGGGCCGGCGTCAAGCTCCGGCGTGGCTTCGGCTGCGGTCATGGTGCTTCCCCGTTGGTTTCTTGTGCAACCGGTGGCTAGAGCAGGTTCGATTCAACCTCAACCCCGTTCGCATCGAGCGAAGTCGAGATGCCATTGCGCGAATGTCTCGGCTTCGCTCGACACGCACGGAATCCAGGTGCGCTGTCCCTCGACTTCGCTCGGGACGAACGGGAAGAGGAATGCGGCCTTCGGGAACGCGCCTCAGCGCTGCAACTCGGAATCGAGGAACGCGGCGACATCGTCCAGCGCCACGTCGCGCGCCAGGAATGCCTCG
>CAZNII010000190.1:0-2528 GCA_964573075.1 uncultured Novosphingobium sp.
TTGATCGACAGCGAGTGGCCGGTGAACACCGGCACCCGCACGCAGGTGCCCGAAACCGGCAGGCCGGGGATTTCAAGGATCTTGCGGCTTTCGGCGACCAGCTTGGCCTCTTCCTCGGTATAGCCGTCCTCGCCCAGCACATAGTTCAGCGGCACCACGTTGTGGGCCATCACCGCGGCCCACTTCTCGGCCGGGGGCAGCAGATCGTCATGCCCGCCTTCGGCCAGCTCGCGGGCCTTGTCGCCGACATGGGCAAGCTGGCGGGCCAGCACGTCGATCCCTTCCAGCCCCGCGCCCGAGACCGCCTGGTAGGTCGAAACGATCAGCCGCTTCAGGCCGGCTTCGTCGTGCAGCGGCTTGAGCACCGGCATCGCCGCCATGGTGGTGCAATTGGGGTTGGCGACGATCCCCCGGGGCAGGTTCGCCATGGCATGGGCGTTCACCTCGGCAACGACCAGCGGCACTTCCGGATCGGACCGCCAGGCCGAGCTGTTGTCGATCACCACCGCGCCGGCCGCGGCCACCTTGGGCGCGAGCGCCTTCGAGGTCGAGCCCCCGGCGCTGAACAGCACCACATCAAGCCCGGCGTAGTCGGCGGTTTCGGCATCTTCGACCGTCACCCCGTCGATCACCTTGCCGGCCGAACGGGCCGAGGCGAACAGCCGCAACTGGCTGATCGGGAAGTTCCGCTCCTTGAGGATCGCCAGCATGGTCGATCCGACCACGCCGGTCGCGCCGACCACGCCGACGTTGAGCTGCTGTCCCGGGGCGAAACGATGAACCATGATGCTACTCCTTCAGATGGGGAGAGCAGCGCGGGGGTTCGATTGTCCTGGATTGGATGCCCCGCCTGCTCTGTGCGGGGCGGGTTGTCTGGGTGCCGTCAGCCAAGCACCGCCACAACCGGACCCGCGCAAGCGGTCGGTTTGGTGGTAATGGTAATGGTCGGCATGTTCGACATGGGAGCGGCCCCTAGCCATGCTGCACCGCAATGTAAAGTGCCGGTGCGCCGATCCGGTGAAACAATCTTGCTAGCACCGAAATCGATAACCCCCACCCGCTCGCCCTGAGCCTGTCGAAGGGCTGTCCTTGTTCTTGGGCCTCGCACCGGATGGCGAAGGGGCAGGACAATGCTTCGACAAGCTCAGCATGAGCGGTGTTGGGGACTTTGATCGCCGCTAAGCCGATTCGACTGCCTGCTTCAGCCGCTCCAATGCTTCGACCTCGCCAATCAGAGGCAATAATGACGCCATGTCGGGCCCGTGCTCGCGACCGGTGAGGGCAAGGCGGAGCGGTTGAAAGAGTTCCCTTCCCTTTCGACCAGTCCGTGACTTCAAGCTTGCTGTAAGCGTCTTCCAAAGCTCCGGAATCGCAAAAGAGGTGCGCCAGTCCAGAAGGGCGAAGACTTCGATGGCTTCCTTTATGTAGGCCTTGTCCTCGCCCGAAAGCACCGGCGCCGCCACCGGCCCGGTCACCACCCGCCACCAGTCCGCCGCTTCGCCGATATGCTCGACATTGGGGCGGATCGCGGCCCAGGCGGCCTCGCCCATCCCGACCGGCAGCAGGTGCGCCACGCGGGCGTAGGGCAGGCGGTGAACCACCGCGGCGTTGACCCGGTGCAGCTCGGCCTCGTCGAACCGGGCCGGGGCTCGGCCGAAATGGGCCAGGTTGAAGGCCTCTGCCAGCTCGCCCGGATCGAGCGAGGGATCGACCGGATCGGAGGTGCCGAGCCGCGCCAAAAGGGCAATCAGCGCCTCGGGCTCGATCCCGTCCTGACGCAGCGCGGAGACGCCCAGCGAGCCGAGCCGCTTGGAAAGCTTGCCCTCGGTCCCGGTCAGCAGCGCCTCGTGGGCAAAGCGTGGGGCCGGCGCACCCAGCGCGGCGAACATCTGCATCTGGGTGGCGGTGTTGGAGACATGATCCTCGCCGCGCAGCACGTCGGTGATGCCCATCGCGATATCGTCGATCACGCTGGGGAGCAGATAGAGCCACGAACCGTCGGCGCGGCGCACCACCGGGTCGCTCATCTTGGCCGGATCGAAATGCTGGGGGCCGCGGATCCCGTCGGTCCATTCGATCGGCGCCGCGCGGTCCAGCAGGAAGCGCCAGTGCGGGCGCTCGCCCGCCGCCTCGCGGGCGGCATGGTCGGCTTCGGTGAGCGTCAGCGCGGCGCGGTCATAGATCGGCGGCAGGCCCCGGCCGAGCAGGACCTTGCGCTTCAGTTCCAGTTCCTGCGCGGTCTCGTAGCAGCGATAGACCCGTCCGGCGGCGACCAGCTTCTGGAACTCGGCCTCGTAAAGATCGAACCGGGCCGACTGGCGCTCTTCCCCGTCCCAATTGAGGCCCAGCCATTCGAGATCGGCCTTGATCGAGGCGACATGCTCCTCGCGGCTGCGTTCCAGGTCGGTATCGTCGATCCGCAGCAGGAACCGCCCGCCGGCCTGCTTCGCCAGCATCCAGTTGTGCAGCGCGGTGCGCACGTTGCCCACGTGCAGCGTGCCGGTAGGGCTGGGGGCGAAGCGGGTGGT
>CAZNII010000191.1:0-2508 GCA_964573075.1 uncultured Novosphingobium sp.
GCTCCTTGAGGCAGTGCCCGTCTTCCAGCAGCAGCAGCCGGTGCTCGTCGATCAGCTCTGGCGGCACTTCTGCGGGCGGATCGCGCGGATCGTCCTTGGGGAAGGCAACCCACAGCGCGTCGAGTTCGATCGTTTCCTTCTCCACCTCGCCGGTCGGGAAAGGCAGAGCCAGCAGCACGCAGTCGCTGCGCCCGTGGTGCAGGCTTTCGATCGCGGCCTGGCTGGTTTCCTCGCGCAGATAGAGCTTGAGCGCGGGCCGTTCGCGCCGCAGCCGGGGCAGCATCCGGGGTAGCAGGAACGGGGCAATGGTGGGGATCACGCTCATCCGCACTTCGCCCGACAGCGGCTGGCCGGCCGACTGGACCATGTCGGACAATTCCTCTGCTTCGCGCAGCAGACGATGGGCCTTGGCGACCACCGCGTTGCCCAGCGGGGTAAACCGCACCGCGCGCTTGGTCCGTTCGACCAGCACCACGCCAAGCAGGTTCTCCAGATCGCGCAGCCCTGCCGAAAGCGTCGATTGCGAGACGAAACAGGCATCCGCCGCGCGCCCGAAATGCCCATGCTCGTGCAGCGCCACCAGGTATTGCAGCTGCTTGAGCGTGGGCAGGTAGGTGGTCATTCGGCCGCCTCGGAGGGTTCGGCCGGCGCTTGCTCGCCGCCAATCTCGTCGATGTGGGCCATCTTGAGCCGGCCCTTGACCACCGCGAAGGCGGTCTTGCCCTCGACCAGTTCGAGCGCGTCCTTGCCGAACACGTCATAGCGCCAGCCCTTGAGCAGCGGCAGCTCGCGCACGCCGGCGGCCAGCAGCTCGAGGTCCTCGCTGCGCGCCAGCAGGCGGGCGGCAACGTCGATCTCGCGGCTGCGGATCTTGAGCAGCAGCTTCAAGAGGTCGGCCACCAGCGCGCCTTCCTTGCCCAACGGGGCGCCGCGCGGAGTGCGGGCCGGCAGCTCCGCTTCGGTCAAGGGCTTCGACGCCTCCAATGCGGCCATCAGCCGCTTGCCGATCTCGTTGTCCTTCCAGGCTGCCGAAAGCCCGCGGACCTTGGCCAGATCGGCCTGGGTCTTGGGCGGGTGGCTGGCGATATCGGCCACGGTCTCATCCCGGGCGATCCGGCCGCGCGGAATGTTCTTGTCCTGCGCTTCCAGCTCGCGCCAGTGGGCCAGCGCCTTGAGTCGCCCGAGCATCGCCGGATTGCGGCCCGGCGCCTTGATCCGTTGCCAGGCCTCGGTCGGATCATTGCGGTAACCGGCCGGATCGGCCAGCTTTTCCATCTCGATATCCAGCCATTCGCCGCGCCCGGTCTTGATCAGGCGCTGGAGGATCTTGGGAAAGATCCGGGCAAGGTGGGTGACATCGCCGATCGCATAGTCGATCTGCCGGTCGGTCAAGGGGCGCCGCGACCAGTCGGTAAAGCGCGCGCCCTTGTCGATCGTCATGCCCAGCCAGCTCTCGACCAGGTTGGAATAGCCGATCTGTTCGCTCTGGCTGACCGCCATCATCGCGATCTGGGTATCGAAGATCGGGTGCGGGGTCTTGCCGGTCAGGTTGTAGACGATTTCAACGTCCTGGCCCCCGGCATGAAAGACCTTGAGCACATCCTCGTTATCGACCAGCAGGTCGAGCAGCGGGGAAAGGTCGATGTCCTTGGCCAGCGGATCGACCGCGGCAGCTTCCTCGCTGTCGGCGATCTGGATCAGGCACAGTTCCGGCCAGTAAGTGTTCTCGCGCATGAATTCGGTGTCGACGCACACGAAATCGGCCTTGGATAGCCGGGCGCACAGGTCCGCAAGTGCTTCGGACGTGGTGATCAAAGGATGTATTTTCATCTTTATCTTCTGTAGGTGACCCCGTGCGGGGCCTCGGCTTGACAAAAGCGCGGGATTCGCCTGTTAGCCCGCGCTTTCGCCCCTGCATCAAAGTGGGCCCGATGGAAAGAGTTTCGATGCACATTTATCGTTCGCACACCTGCGGCGCGCTGCGCGCCAGCGATGTTGGACAGACGATCCGCCTGTCGGGCTGGGTCCACCGCAAGCGCGACCATGGCGGCGTTCTGTTCGTCGATCTGCGCGATCATTACGGCCTCACGCAAATCGTCGCCGACGTTGACAGCCCGGCGCTGCCGATCCTCGAAGGGTTGCGGCTGGAATCGGTCGTGACGATTGAGGGCGATGTGAAGGCGCGCAGCGCCGCAACAGTCAACCCGAACCTGCCGACCGGCGAGATCGAAGTTTATGCCCGCAGCGCCACCGTGCTGAGCCGCGCCGAGGAACTGCCGCTGCCGGTGGCCGGGGAACAGGAATATCCCGAGGACGTGCGGCTCAAGTACCGCTTCCTCGACCTGCGCCGCGAAACGCTCCACGCCAATATCGTCAAGCGCACCCAGATCATCCGCGAAACCCGCCGGCGGATGGAAGACATCGGCTTTACCGAATATTCGACCCCGATCCTGACCGCCTCCAGCCCCGAAGGCGCGCGCGACTTTCTGGTGCCGAGCCGGATCCATG
>CAZNII010000192.1:0-2473 GCA_964573075.1 uncultured Novosphingobium sp.
GCACCGCCTGGCACCTGATCGGCCACAACGAGGGCCACGGCTTCGGCAAGAAGGAAAACCAGGACTATCAGTTCTGGGTCGAACTGATGTTCTGGAAGGCCAACCTGCTCGGCGAAAAGTAACCGCTCCGTCAGACCCGAAATAGGTCCGTCAGCGCCCGCTTTCCGCAAGGGAGGCGGGCGTTGGCTTGTTCTGCGCCAGATTGCCGTCCGTGCAGACCGAAGCCGTCAAGTTCCAAAGTTGCCCTACTGAAAACAAACGATAATCCTGAGCTTGTTGATAAAACACATCCGCAGCGCGTTTCTATGCAACAGCCATAAAGAGCCCCTCGCGCCGGGCCGGCAGGGCGGCGCTGGGATGGCATCGACGATGAGAAGGAGCGGCCTGGCGGGCAGCATGACAGACCGGAGCGATGTAGGACAGCCCCTTGCAGGCCCGGGCCTGGCGCAGACCAAGACCTTGATTTCGCTTGCCAGAGCAGTCACCTTCCGGTCGATTGCCCCTTCTGGCGACCGGAGAGCAGCCATGAAGACCCCGCTTGCCATCGCCCTGGCACTCGCGCTTTGCGGTGGACCGGTCGCGCCCGCGATGCTTGCCGCACAGGCTGCCAATTCGGCGCTGTCCTGTCCCGTGCCGGCCGGCTGGGCCAGTGTCGCGCGGTTGCAGCCGAAGTTCGTCGTCTTTGGCGAGCTGCACGGCACCGAGCAATCCCCGCGGTTCGTGGGACAGCTGGTGTGCTCGCAGGCCTTGCGGGGAAAACGGGTGGTGCTGGCGCTGGAACACGGCGCCAATTTCGACGATGCGCTGCAGACGGCCTGGGAATTGCCCTCAGGCCAGTTCGAACAAGCGCTGGCGAAACTCGGCTGGGCCGGGCGCCAGGACGGCGTTGCCAGCAAGGCGATGTTCGATCTGTTCGTCCAGATGCACCTGCTCAAGGAGCGCGGCCTGCCCATTTCCGTCACCGCTTTCAGCGGCGCCCGCGACAAGCAGCAGCACGACAGGTTCCGCAGCCTGCCAGGCCAGGGTCCGCACGAGGCCGCCCAGGCCGAGAACATCGCCGCTGCGGCCACGGCGCATTCGCCCGATCTGGTGATCGTGCTAGTCGGCAACCTGCATGCGCGCAAGGCACCGGTTGAACGGCGCGGAACGACCTGGGATCCAATGGCGCTGCAGCTGTCGAGCCACGGCAAGGTGGTTTCGCTCGACATGCGCTACGCCACCGGAACCAGCTGGAACTGCCTGATGAAGCCCGATGCCAGGCCTGCTCCCGGCCAGCCAATCGGCCCCGAACAGATGACCTGCGGCCCAAACCCGGCGCCGGGCAATGCCAATCGCGCCGGGCCGCCTCGGATCGAGCTTTCGGCCAAGACCGCTGATGCAAGGCCGAACGGGTTCGATGGCACCTTCTGGGTCGGACCGGTCAGCGCCTCACCGCCGGCGATGCGATAGGCCCCTCCCCCTCCCCCACATTGCACCCCCGCGCCAAATCGCGTAAGGCGCGCTTGTCCGCCCCGGCCGCGCGAGTCCTTCGGGAAACGCACCTGCCGGGGTTTGCCGTTTCTCTGCCCAAGGAAGTGCTCTCATGTCCCGTCGCCGCCAGATCTACGAAGGCAAGGCCAAGATCCTGTATGAAGGCCCCGAACCGGGCACGCTGATCCAGTATTTCAAGGACGATGCGACCGCCTTCAATGCCCAGAAGAAGGGCACGATCAACGGCAAGGGCGTGATCAACAACCGGATCAGCGAATACGTCTTTACCCGGCTTTCGCACATCGGCATCCCGACCCACTTCATCAAGCGGCTCAACATGCGCGAGCAGCTGGTGCGGCAGGTGGAAATCGTGCCGATCGAAGTGGTGGTCCGCAACGTCGCGGCCGGTTCGATCTCCAAGCGGCTGGGCATTCCCGAAGGCGAGCCGCTGCCCCACACGCTGATCGAATACTATTTCAAGGACGATGCGCTGGGCGATCCGCTGATCGCCGAAGAGCACATCGCCTGCTTCGGCTGGGCCAGCAACGAGGAGATGCAGGACATCTCCGCCATGGCGATCCGGATCAACGATTTCATGTGCGGGATGTTCGCCGCGATCAACATCCGGCTGGTCGATTTCAAGCTGGAATTCGGACGGCTGTGGGATGGCGACTATTCGCGGATCATCCTGGCCGACGAGATCAGCCCCGATGGCTGCCGGCTGTGGGACATGGTCACCGGCGAAAAGCTCGACAAGGACCGCTTCCGCCGCGATCTGGGCGGCGAGGAAGAGGCCTATCAGGAAGTGGCCCGCCGGCTCGGCCTGCTCGATACCGACAACGGCCCGAGCGAAGTGCTCGACCTTTCGGCACACCGCAAGCTGCGCGGCAAGTAATGCCGCTGCCGGGTCCGGCCGAGATCGTCGCCTTCTGGCGCGATGCCGGGCCGGCCAGGTGGTTTGCCAAGGACGATGCCTTCGACGCCGAGATCGCCCGGCGGTTCG
>CAZNII010000193.1:0-2356 GCA_964573075.1 uncultured Novosphingobium sp.
GACCTGCCGATGACGGTCGTTCCGCAGCCGGGCGGGGTGTACCGGGATGCAGCGCAAGGCCCGTGAATACGTGCGGGCGCTTTCGCCATGAACGGCTTTGTTCATGACGGGAGTATTGTGCGTGAAATTTGTCTATTTGCTTGGTGCTTCGCTGGTTGTCGCTTCGCCTGCCTGGGCGCAAGGCGAGAAGCCGCCGCTTCAGGACGCCGCACTGTTGTGCGGAGAATGGACTTCAGATTGCGATGCCGGCCTGGGGCGGCAAGACGTTGAGGACAATGAAATCACTGTCACCGCCACCGGTCTGTGGTCCAAGCGAGACGATAGCGGCCAATCGATCTCGGTCATCACCGCCCGGGATCTCGCCAGCGTCCAGGGCTCAGACCCGATCCGCCTGATCGAGCGCCTGCCTGGCGTCTCGTTGGCGCGCAGCGGACCGCTCGGCAGCCAGACTTCGCTGTTCGTGCGCGGGGCCAATTCGGAACAGCTGCTGGTGATGGTCGACGGCATTCGGGTGACCGATACCGCCTCGCCCTCGGGCGGGTTCGACCTTGGCACGCTGCTGACCGGCGGCGTTGGCCGGATCGAACTGCTGCGCGGATCGAACAGTCTGGCCTGGGGCAGCGAGGCGATTGGCGGGGTGCTGGCGGTGACCAGCGACGAGCGCACCGGGGTGCGGGCAAGCCTGGAGTACGGCGCCAACGACACGCTCGATGCGCAGCTGCAGGGCGGACTTTCAGGCGACAGCTATGGCCTCGCGCTCAATGGCGGTTACACCCGCAGTGACGGGATTTCGGCCTATGCGCCGGGCACCGAAGCCGATGCCTTTCGCCAGTGGCATGTCGGCGGGCGCGGGCATTTTGACCTGAGCGATGGCCTGAAACTGGTCGCCGCCGGGCGCTATGCCGACAGCAAGATCGATTTCGACGGCTTCCCGCCGCCGACCTACAGCTTTGCCGACACCCCCGAATACCAGACTACGCGGCAGAGCTCGGGCCGGGTCGGACTCGAATATTCCGGCGACGGCTTCGAGCTGAGCAGCGGTATCGCCTTGTCCGACACGCGCCGCGCCTATTTCGACCCGACCTATGGCTCGGCCCCCAATTTCGAAACCAGCGGCCGTTCGGTCCATGCCGATCTCAAGGGCCGCGCTGACCTCGCTGACAACGTGACGCTCGATTTCGGCGCCGACGGTGACTGGTCGCGGTTCTCGACCACTTACGATCCCCGCCAGACTGCGCGGATCGTCGGCGCGCATGCCCTGCTGGGCTACCACGCCGGCCGCCTCAACCTGACTGCGGGGGCGCGGATCGACGACCATGACCGGTTCGGCAGCCACTGGACTTTCGGAGCCAACGGCAGCTTCGATCTGGGCGGTGACTTGCGCCTGCGCGCCAGCTTCGGCGAAGGTTTCAAGGCGCCGACGCTGTACCAGCTCTACGGTTATGGCGGAAACGTCCTGCTCAAGCCCGAAACCTCGACCGCGTTCGATGCCGGGATCGAGCACGGCAACCGCAACGCCGGGCTGCACTTTGCCGCCACCCTGTTCCGCCGCGACAGCACCAACCTGATCGATTACGTCTGGCCCAGCGGCTATTTCAACATCGGCCGGACCCGCGCCCAGGGCTTCGAACTGGAAGGTGCGGCGCAGGTTTCGGAGCGCTTCTCGGTCCGCGCCGCCTATACCTTCCTCGATGCGACCAACCGCGCGACCGGCAAGCAGCTGGCCCGCCGCCCGCGCCATGCCCTGTCGGCCTCGGCCGACTGGACCACCCCGCTTGCCGGGCTGGCGCTGGGCGCGGACCTGCGGCTGGTTGGTGACAGCTTCGACGATGCCGGGAACTTCACCCGGCTCGATGGCCATGCGCTTCTCACCCTGCGCGCCACAGTGCCGCTGGGCGAGCATCTGGAGCTCTACGGCCGGGTCGAAAACGTTACCGACGCGCAGTACCAGACCGTCGCCGGATACGGCAGCTATGGCCGCTCGGCCTATGGCGGGGTTCGCCTGAAGTGGTGAAAGTCGCGAAGATCCTCTCCATTTTTGGCGCATGCCACAAATGGGGAGGTGGCAGCGGCGTTCAGCCGCTGACGGAGGGGCCTGGACGCTGGCGTCGAAACCCCTCCGTCAGTGCTTCGCACTGCCACCTCCCCATTTGGCTTCGCAAAATGGAGAGGATCTTCGGCGTTCTGTTGCTGCTGAGCCTTGCTGCTTGCGGTCAGGCTGTTCCGCCACAGTCCCGGCCAGGCGCGGCCCCCACCATCGTCAGCCTCAACCCCTGCACCGATGCCGTGTTGGCCGAAGTGGCCGATCCGGGGCAGATCGTGGCGATTTCGGCCTATAGCCACGATCCGGCCTCCA
>CAZNII010000194.1:0-2328 GCA_964573075.1 uncultured Novosphingobium sp.
TCCTCGTCGCTGCAGAAGCCCATCACCCGCTCGACCCCGGCGCGGTTGTACCACGAACGGTCGAACAGCACGATTTCGCCCTTGGTCGGCAGGTGCTCGACATAGCGCTGGAAATACCACTGGCCGCGTTCGACCTCGCTCGGCTTCTCGAGCGCGACGACGCGCGCACCGCGCGGATTGAGGTGTTCCATCATCCGCTTGATCGTGCCGCCCTTGCCGGCCGCGTCGCGGCCCTCGAACAGGATCACCACCCGCTGGCCGGTATCCTTGGCCCATTGCTGGAGCTTGAGCAGCTCGGTCTGGAGCACGAACTTTTCGCGCTCGTAGTCCTTGCGCAGCATCTTGAACTTGTAGGGATAGCCGCCCTTGCGCCAGTCCTCCGAAAGCTCGTCGCTGGTCTTGCGCGGCTTGCCGCCCGGCTTGGGCAGGCCCAGGTAATCGCGCATCCGGGCGGCATCGTCGGGCGATGCCCCGGTGATGATCGCTTCGACCCCGTCGGCCCCGGCCGCGCCGGCAATCTCGGCCAGCGCGGCTTCCTCGGCCTCGACGGCGGCTTCGGTGCGTTCGGCGGCCAGGCTTTCTTCCACCACCTTGGCAAGCGCGGGCTTGCGGGGGCGGGCGCTGGGGGCGGGGCGCTTGACGGTCATTCGAATGGACTCCCTTTGGTTCCTGGCCACCGCTCATAGCAGCCAAGTCTTCCCGATTGGTTAGCCCCAAGGCCCGGTTTTGCTTGGCAAACCGACTCTTCAAGGCTTGACCGGAGTGTCCCGCCGCAGGCGGGTGGAGTCAAACGGATAGCTGGCAATGGATGTTGCGGATCATGCAACTGACACAGGGCAGGTCCTAGGGGACCAGGATCGTGTCCCGGGCCTCGGCCGCCAGCTTCGGATAGTCGAGCGTATAGTGCAGCCCGCGGCTCTCGTGCCGGGCCAGCGCCGAGCGGACGATCAGTTCGGCGCATTGCAGCAGGTTGCGCAGTTCGACCAGGTCGGTCGAGACGCGGAAGTGGGCGTAATATTCCTCGACCTCGTCCGACAGCAACTGGATCCGGTGCTTGGCCCGCTCGAGCCGCTTGGTGGTCCGCACGATCCCGACATAGTTCCACATGAAGCGGCGGATCTCGGTCCAGTTCTGCTTGATCACCACTTCCTCGTCGGAATCGGTCACCCGGCTTTCGTCCCACGGGCGGATCGCCGGGGGCGCGTCGAACTGGTCCCAGCGCGCCAGGATGTCGGCCGCCGCGGCTTCGCCGAACACGAAGCATTCGAGCAGCGAGTTCGAGGCCAGGCGGTTGGCGCCGTGGAGGCCGCTTTCGGTGCATTCGCCCGCGGCGTAAAGCCCGGGCAGGTCGGTCCGGCCGGCAAGGTCGATCACGATCCCGCCGCAGGTATAGTGCTGCGCGGGCACCACCGGGATCGGCTGGCGGGTCATGTCGATCCCCAGGCCGAGCAGCTTTTCGTGGATGTTGGGAAAGTGTTCGCGGACGAATTCGGGCTGCATGTGGCTGATGTCGAGATGGACGAAATCGAGCCCGTCGCGCTTGATCTCGGCATCGTTGGCGCGGGCGACGATGTCGCGCGGGGCCAATTCAGCCCGCTCGTCGTAATCGGGCATGTAGCGGTGCCCGGTGCGGGGGTTGATCAGCCGCCCGCCCTCGCCGCGGACCGCCTCGGTGATCAGGAAGTTCTTGACCTCGAGGTTGTAGAGGCAGGTCGGGTGGAACTGCATCATTTCCATGTTGCCGACCCGCGCCCCGGCGCGCCAGGCCATGGCGATCCCATCGCCGGTTGCGCCCCGTGGCGCGGTGCTGAACTGATAGACCCGCCCCGCGCCGCCGGTGGCCAGCACGGTCGCCCGGGCGGTGTGCGCCTCGACCTGGCCGGTCTGCTCGTTGAGGGCATAGACCCCCCAGACCCGGCCCGATCCCGAATAGCGCTCCTCATGCCGTCCGGTGATCAGGTCGATGCAGGCCTGGTGCGGCAGCAGGGTGATGTTGGGATGGGCCCCGGCCGCCTTTAGCAGCGCTTGCTGCACCGCCCAGCCGGTCGCGTCGGCCACGTGCACGATCCGGCGGTGACTGTGGCCGCCCTCGCGGGTGAGGTGCAGGTGCTCGCCCTCGGTATTGAACGGCACGCCCAGTTCTACCAGCCGGTCGATCGCGTGCGGCGCGCGTTCGATCACGAATTCGACCGTTTCGAGCCGGTTGAGCCCCGCGCCCGCGATCATCGTATCGCGGATATGGTTCTCGAAAGTGTCCCCGGCATCGAGCACCGCGGCGATCCCGCCCTGGGCCCAGGCAGTCGACCCGCCATCAAGCCCGCCCTTGGC
>CAZNII010000195.1:0-2327 GCA_964573075.1 uncultured Novosphingobium sp.
CGGAACAGTTCGGCCTGCCAGGCCGGGGCGCCGGGCGCCGCCGCATTCCAGCGCGGGGGAAACGAGGGCGCAGCCCGGGCCTGCCAGCGCTGGCGGGCAGAGGACAGGTCGGGCCGGGCATCGAGCCGGACCAGCCACAAGGGCACGCCATGCCGCTCCACCGCCAGGCTGAGCCGCCGCGCCGCGGTGAAATTGAGCGCCCTGGGGTTGCCGGCAATCTCCCCCACCACGAAGGCCAGGTCGCGGCAGCGCAACCCTTCTTCCAGCGCGAACAGCGCATCTTCCGGCGTTCTGGCGGCAACATGGACCAGGCGGTGACGCAGGGCCGGCGGCAGGCCCGGCTGGTAAGGCCGCCCCCCCCGGCGCAGCGCGGCCTCGTCCTGGACCCACAGCCAGGCCCGCTCCTCCCCCGGCAAGGTCGCGTCGAGCGCCAGGGCCAGGGCCAGGCCTGCGCCGCTGCCCTCGCCGCCGGGAGCAAAGATCTCGCCATGCAGGGCCGCCCCGCCCAGCCCCGGCCGCCAGTGCGGCAGGGCACTGCCCATCCCGCTAGCGGGAAGGACAGGGGCACGACGCCGCGCAAAGGCGGCAAGCGGGGTAACGGCATTCATCTGAATCGCTCCAATGTTCTATTTATGTTCTCATTTGCAGCGATTCGCAATCGGGATCGTTCCGGACAAAGGAAAAGGGCCGCCCCCCTTGCAGGAGCGGCCCCAAACCTTCGATCGGGAATTCCCGGCCTTATTCGTCCGGATCGCCCGGCGCCGGAATCCCCGGCAGCGGCGCGACGGACGGGTGCGGTGCATCCGGATCGTCTTCGTGAACGTCGATGATCCCGCGACCGACATGGCTCTTGCGGAAGCCATAAAGGAAATAGAACACCAGCCCGATCGCGCCCCAGACCGGCAGCACCATCATCGCGTCGATCGGCAGATTCACATAGAGGAACACGCAACCGGCGGCAGCCAGCGGCGCGACCACCCAAACCAGCGGCGTGCGGAACGGACGGGCGCGCTTCGGATCGCGAATCCGCAGGATCATTACCGCGATCGAGACCATGAAGAACGCAAACAGGGTGCCCGAATTCGAAATGTCAGCCAGCTGCCCGACCGGCAACAGCGCCGCGCCGAACGCGACAAAAATGCCGGTGACCATGGTCACGATATGCGGCGTCTTCCACTTGGGGTGAACCGAAGCGAGCTTTTCAGGCAGCAGCCCGTCGCGCGCCATGACGAAGAAGATACGGGTCTGGCCGAACATCATCATCAGGATCACCGAGGGCAGCGCCAGATTGGCGGCAAGCCCGACAAGGTCACCGGCCCAGGTCTGATTGATCGAGCGCAGCACGTGGGCCAGCGCCTCGTCCGAACAGACCAGCGGTTCCTTGCCCTGGGCCAGCAGCGCGGCACACTGCTGCTTGAACTGGGCCGAACCGGCAGCGACGCCGGGAGCCGTCGGATCCGCGCCGATTGCCCCGATCGCGCCAGCCGCAACCAGCAGGTAGAAGACGGTGCAGATCGCCAGCGAACCGATCAGTCCGATCGGGACGTTGCGTTGCGGGTTCTTGGTCTCCTCGGCCGCAGTCGAGACCGCGTCGAAACCGACATAAGCAAAGAAGATCGACGCAGCCGCGCCGACAATCCCCATCCCGCTGCTGCCCTCGGGCCCAAACCAGCCATTGGGCGCAAAGGGTTCGAAATGCGCTTCATTCAGCACCGGCAAGGCCAGGAAGATGAACAACGTCAATGCGGTCACCTTGATCGCGACCAGAGCGGCATTGACGTTGGCGCTCTCCTTGGTTCCGATCATCAGCAGCCAGGTGACTGCCAAGGCGACAAAGATCGCCGGAACGTTGATCCAGCCGGTCGAAAAATCGGGGCCTGCCATCGTCCAGGTTGGCCCGGCTTGCAGCATCAGGGGTAACTCAAACCCCGTCCAACTCTTCACAAGTCCCATGAAGTACCCGGACCAACCCACCGAAACAGCGGAAGCAGCAACCGCATATTCGAGGATCAGGGCCCAGCCGACCATCCACGCCAGCAGTTCGCCGACCACGGCATAGCTGTAGGTGTAGGCCGATCCCGAAACCGGGACCATCGAGGCCAGCTCGGAATAGCACAGCGCCGCAACCGCACAGACCACGCCGGCAATCACGAAGCTCCACATCATCCCCGGGCCCGCCTTCTGGGCGGCAGCCGCGGTCAGCACGAAAATCCCGGTACCGATGATCGCGCCAATCCCGAGCAGGGTAAGCTGCACCGGCCCGAGCGAGCGGTGCAGCGATTTCTTTTCGGCGGTGGCCAGGATGGCGTCCAAAGGTTTGACGCGTC
>CAZNII010000196.1:0-2296 GCA_964573075.1 uncultured Novosphingobium sp.
GACCTGCCGATGACGGTCGTTCCGCAGCCGGGCGGGGTGTACCGGGATGCAGCGCGAAGACCCGCAATGGGGCGGGGCTCACGCCATGAACGGCAAGTTCATGACGGGAGTATTGCGCGTGAAATCTGTCTATTTTCTGGGTGCCTCGCTGCTGGTTGCTTCGCCTGCCTTCGCGCAGGATGAACCGCTCGACGAAATCGTGCTGGTCGAGCCGATCCGCGACGACTGGGTGACCGTGGTGGTCACCGGTACCCGCGAGCATGTCGAGCTTTCGGGGCAGTCAGCCAGCATCATCGCGGTGGAAGAGCTGGAGCGGGTGCAGGGACCTGACCTGACCCGCGCGCTGGAGCGGCTGCCCGGTGTCAGTTTCGCCCGCAGCGGCGGGCTGGGCAGCCAGACCGCGCTGTTCGTGCGCGGCGCCAATTCCGAGCAGCTGAAAGTGTTGGTCGACGGAATTCCGCTCGAAGACACCGCAGCGCCTTCTGGCGGGTTCGATCTGGGCACGCTGGTTGGCGGAGGGATCGGCAAGATCGAGCTGCTGCGCGGTTCGAACAGCCTGGTCTGGGGGTCCGACGCGATCGGCGGCGTGCTGGCGGTGACCACCAACGACCGCGATGGTCAGCGCGCCAGCCTGGAATACGGCGCCCGGAACAGCTTTGACGCGCAGGCCAACGTCGGGCTGGTCGGCACCGACAGCCGGCTGGGCCTGGCCGGTGGCTTCACCCGCACCGATGGCATTTCCGCCTTTGCCGGCGGGAACGAAGTCGACGCCTTTCGGCAGTGGCACGTGGGCGGGCGCGGCCAACTGGGGCTGAGCGACGATTTCTCGCTGGTTGCATCGGGCCGCTATGCCGACAGCAAGGTCGATTTCGACGGCTATCCCGCGCCGGCCTATGTCTTCGCCGACACTGCCGAATACCAGACCACCAGACAGGGCTCGGGCCGGGTCGGCCTGCGCTATGCCAACCGGCAGAACTATGTCGAGGCAGGCGTCGCACTGTCCGACACCCGCCGCGCCTATTTCGACCCGGCGTTCGGTTCCGCACCGGGTTTTGAAACCAGCGGCCGGTCGATCCGGGCCGATTTGCAGGGCCGGGTCTGGCTGTCCGGCGACTGGGAGTTGAATTTCGGCGCAGATTCGACCTGGTCGCGGTTCTCGACCACCTTCGATCCGCGCCAGACTTCGCGGCTGTCTGGCGCCCATGCCCTGCTCAGTCATCAGTTCGGCAAGCTGCAAGTCAGCGGCGGTGCGCGCTACGACGATCATGACCGGTTTGGCGGCAAGGCTACCTTCGGTGCCAATGCGCGGCTCGATCTGGGCCATGGCTGGCGCCTGCGGTCGAGCTTTGGCGAAGGCTTCAAGGCGCCGACGCTGTACCAGCTCTACGGTTATGGCGGAAACGTCCTGCTCAAGCCCGAAACCTCGACCGCGTTCGATGCCGGGATCGAGCACGGCAACCGCAACGCCGGGCTGCACTTTGCCGCCACCCTGTTCCGCCGCGACAGCACCAACCTGATCGATTACGTCTGGCCCAGCGGCTATTTCAACATCGGCCGGACCCGCGCCCAGGGCTTCGAACTGGAAGGTGCGGCGCAGGTTTCGGAGCGCTTCTCGGTCCGCGCCGCCTATACCTTCCTCGATGCGACCAACCGCGCGACCGGCAAGCAGCTGGCCCGCCGCCCGCGCCATGCCCTGTCGGCCTCGGCCGACTGGACCACCCCGCTTGCCGGGCTGGCGCTGGGCGCGGACCTGCGGCTGGTTGGTGACAGCTTCGACGATGCCGGGAACTTCACCCGGCTCGATGGCCATGCGCTTCTCACCCTGCGCGCCACAGTGCCGCTGGGCGAGCATCTGGAGCTCTACGGCCGGGTCGAAAACGTTACCGACGCGCAGTACCAGACCGTCGCCGGATACGGCAGCTATGGCCGCTCGGCCTATGGCGGGGTTCGCCTGAAGTGGTGAATTGGAAAAAGATCCTTCCCATTTTCACGCAGTGCAAATGGGGAGGTGGCAGCGGCGCAGCCGCTGACGGAGGGGTTTTGACGCTTGCGTCCAGACCCCTCCGTCTCGCCTGCGGCGATCCACCTCCCCATTTGTGCCATTCGGCAAAAATGGGAAGGATCTCTGTAATCCTTGTTCCCGTGCTCATCGCCGCTTGCTCTCCCACGGTCGCGCGCGAAACGCGCGGACCCACCATAGTCAGCCTCAACCCCTGCACCGATGCGGTGCTGGCCGAAGTAGCCGATCCGGGGCAGATCGTGGCGATTTCGGCCTATAGCCACGATCCGGCCTCCA
>CAZNII010000197.1:0-2283 GCA_964573075.1 uncultured Novosphingobium sp.
ATCTTCTTGCGAGCCATGGTGCGAATTCGTCCTTCCCTGAATGCGGGATCGCGGCTGGCATTCGGACGACCTTACCCATCCCGCTGGGCGCAGGTATCCGGCTAACCCGAGTGCCCTAGGCCGGTGATTTCGCGATTGCAACCCGGTAAAAGGTCGTAAGACCAACTATTTTCTGATAATAGTTCGCAATTGCAATAATGCATTTCGGCTCAGCGCGAGATGGTCACGCGCCAGCAGTCCGGGACTCCGCGAAGAATCCCGGACAAGCGGTGAACTGGGGGCACGGCAGCCCGGTGCGAGGTTCAGGGGCGGCGCTTGGCGAGGTTGCTGGCGAGCGCCACGGCCATGCGCCGATCGAGCGCGCGGCAGATCGCCAGCCAGTGCAGATAGCCCTGCCGGTCGCCCGAAAAGTGGGCCTTGCGGGCATTGTCGCGGGCATCGGCGGCGGCGGCCAGGCCGAGCCGGGCAAAATGCTTCAACGCGGCGCGCAGCACCTGCTGGTGGCTTTCGCCATCGCCGTTGTCGTTGGCGGCACGGGCCGCCACGCGCGTCACTTCGGCGCGGGCAAGATAGGAATGCAGCGCTGCGGGACGGGCAGCGGCAAAACGAAGGGTCATTCTGTGCGTTCTCTGTTCGGCGACACGGACAGACGTTCTAGCGCAGGCAGGCTAAGCCTTGGTGTGAGGCTTTGGTTGCCAGGACCTTTACCCTGATTTCCGATGCGCGGGTCTTACCCGCCGGGACGGCCGATCCACTGCCCCGAATTCTGGTATTCGGGCTTCACTCCCTGCGTTCCCGGGAGCTTGTCGCCGCTGTACTGGCGATCGCCGCCGCGCTGTTCGACTTCGGGGGCATAGCGCGGTGCCGGGGCCGGGCGGGCCGGGGCCTGCCCGGTATCGCCGGGCTGGGCCAATGCACCGGGCGTTCCCTGCGCCGCGCTCTGATAGCCGGCGTCATAGGCCTTCTGCAGCGCCAGCGGATCGAGCACCGGATCGGCTGCCTTGTCGGCCGCCGGGTTGCGGGCATGGGGTACGGCCATCGGCTCGCCGCCGGCATAGGCAAAGCGGAAGGTTCCGGCCTGGCCGGCCTTGCCCTGGAAGCGGTAGAACCGGTGCGCGCCGATCGTGGTGATGTGGAACAGGCTGGGCGCCCAATAGGGATGAACCTGGATCGTGTGGTAATGCGTCGCCAGCCCCACCGCGGGTTCGACATAGCCGGCCAGCGCTGCGGCCGCGACCCGGCGGGCGCGCTCCCAGAACATCGGATTGGGCCGCCGCCCCAGCGCGCCGTCGCAGGTAAAGCTGAACTGGCAGCCGGTGGTCCGTTCGCTGCCCTGATAGACCACTCCGCAAACCGTGTTCGGGTAGGCCGGATGTGCCACCCGGTTGAGCACCACCTGGGCCACGGCGCGCTGGCCCTGGTCGGGCTCGCTCGCCGCTTCGTAATAGACCGCGGCGGTCAGGCAATCGAGCGCGCGGCTGCGATCGACCCCCGAAAGGTCCATCCGCATCGCCCGCGCGATCGGCCCGCCGCTGAAATCGGCCAGGCCCGATCCGGCCGAATCGGTGGCCGCGGCATCGGCGCCATCGGGCAGGTCCTCGCTGGTGGCGAGGTAATAGAAGGCGGAACCGGGGAAGCTGTCGCCGCTGCGTTCGAACGGCATCGGCTCCATCGCGAAATCGCGCGACCCGGCATTGCCGATATCGAACGGGCGCCATTCGCCGGGAGTGGCCAGCGCCGGCACCGCCATCGCCGCCAGCAGGACCAGCGCGCGCCGGCCCAGATGCTTGCGCCGCCCGCGCCGGCCCAGCGTGGGCACACCCCGACGCCGGAACCGCGCGGCAAAGTCGCGCGGGCGGGGCTCGAAGTAGATGGGGTGGGCCTGGTTCATTCGCTCTCTTGGTCCGGTTACGCGCCTTGGCGCGTAGTCCCTGAACCCCGCCTTGCGCCAGCGCGCCGTTCGCGCCGTTCCGAAGCGGGACGATTGCGGGTCGTAACGGTTAAGCCCTCAAAAAAAGTGAACGGTGCATGCAAAAGCTCGAACTTGTGCATTGGCGCGGGTGGGACTAATGCCCCGTCCACGTCATGGGTTGCCTGTGCAAGCAGGCCTAAGAGGGAAGCAGGTTCAAACCCTGCGCTGCCCCCGCAACTGTGACCGGGGAGGGTCTGTCCACTATGCCACTGGGAAACCGGGAAGGCGGACAGAACCGACGATCCGGGAGCCAGTAGACCTGCCGATGACGGTCGTTCCGCAGCCGGGCGGGGTGTACCGGGATGCAGCGC
>CAZNII010000198.1:0-2267 GCA_964573075.1 uncultured Novosphingobium sp.
GACGCGTCAAACCTTTGGACGCCATCCTGGCCACCGCCGAAAAGAAATCGCTGCATCGCTCGCTGGGTGCTTTCCAGCTGACGATGTTGGGAATCGGCGCGGTGATCGGTACCGGGATTTTCGTTCTGACCGCCGAGGCGGCGCAAAAGGCCGGGCCGGGGATGATGATCAGCTTCGTCATCGCCGGCGTGGTATGTGCCGTTGCGGCGCTGTGCTATGCCGAAATGGCCTCGATGGTCCCGGTTTCGGGGTCGGCCTATACCTATAGCTATGCGGTGATGGGCGAACTCATTGCCTGGATGGTGGGCTGGGCGCTGATTCTCGAATATGCCGTTGCGGCCGGGGCGGTCAGCGTCGGCTGGTCGGGCTATGTGGTCGGCCTGATCGAGAATGCCTTCAGTCTGAACATTCCCGATACCTTGGTAAAAGGGCCTTATGACGGCGGGATGGTCAACCTGCCGGCGATGCTGATCGCCGGGCTGGTAACCTGGCTGCTGGTGATCGGCACCAAGGAAAGTGCCACCGTCAACGCGGTTCTGGTTGCGATCAAGGTTACGGCTCTGACGCTGTTCATCCTCCTGGCGGTGCCGGTGATGAATATGAGCAAGTTTGAGCCGTTTGCTCCGCTCGGTTTCAGTGGGATCGGTGCGGCGGCTGCTTCGATCTTCTTCGCTTATGTCGGCTTTGATGCCGTGTCGACCGCGGCCGAGGAAACCAAGAACCCGCAGCGCAACATGCCGATCGGGCTGATCGGCAGCCTTGCGATTTGCACGATCTTCTATCTGCTGGTCGCAGCCGGGGTGATCGGTTCGGTGGGCGCTGCGCCGCTGGTCGATGCCGCGGGTGTCGGGCTGGAACCGGGCAGCCGCGAGCTGGCCGCGCGCTGCGCCGAAATCAAGGAGCAGGCTGTGGTCTGTTCCGACGAGGCCCTGGCCTGGACGCTGCGCGAAATCGGCTGGCCGCAGATCGGCAATCTGATCGGCCTTGCGGCCGGCTTGGCGCTCCCGTCGGTCATTCTGATGATGATGTTCGGGCAGACCCGCATTTTCTTCGTGATGAGCCGCGACGGCCTGTTGCCGGAGGCTTTTTCGAAGATCCACCCGCGCTACAACACGCCTCATGTCATCACGGTGTTGACCGGCATCTTCGTGGCGTTGTTTGCGGCCTTCTTCCCGGTCGGTCAGCTGGCGAACATCTCCAACTCGGGCACCTTGTTCGCTTTTGCGGCCGTTTCGGTGGCGGTGATGGTGATCCGGCGGACCGATCCGGCCCGGCACCGCCCCTTCCGCACGCCGGCGATCTTCATCACTGCGCCGCTGGCGATCGCGGGCTGCCTTTATCTGTTCTACAAGTTGGATGTGAAGAGCCAGGTCTTGTTTGCGATCTGGGCTGCGATCGGCCTGGTGGTCTATTTCGGCTATAGCCGCAGCCGCAGCCACGTCGGCCTCGGCAAGGTTGAGGTGCATGAGGACGATCCCGATGCGCCGCAGCAGCCGGTTCCGCCGCTGCCTGGTGGGATTGACATCAACGACTGATCTAAGTCGGTGCTTGAATAGGGGCCGCTCCTGCAAGGGGGGCGGCCCTTTTCCTTTGTCCGGAACGATCCCGATTGCGAATCGCTGCAAATGAGAACATAAATAGAACATTGGAGCGATTCAGATGAATGCCGTTACCCCGCTTGCCGCCTTTGCGCGGCGTCGTGCCCCTGTCCTTCCCGCTAGCGGGATGGGCAGTGCCCTGCCGCACTGGCGGCCGGGGCTGGGCGGGGCGGCCCTGCATGGCGAGATCTTTGCTCCCGGCGGCGAGGGCAGCGGCGCAGGCCTGGCCCTGGCCCTGGCGCTCGACGCGACCTTGCCGGGGGAGGAGCGGGCCTGGCTGTGGGTCCAGGACGAGGCCGCGCTGCGCCGGGGGGGGCGGCCTTACCAGCCGGGCCTGCCGCCGGCCCTGCGTCACCGCCTGGTCCATGTCGCCGCCAGAACGCCGGAAGACGCGCTGTTCGCGCTGGAAGAAGGGCTGCGCTGCCGCGACCTGGCCTTCGTGGTGGGGGAGATTGCCGGCAATCCCCGCGCGCTCAATTTTACCGCAGCGCGGCGGCTCAGCCTGGCGGTGGAGCGGCATGGCGTACCGCTGTGGCTGGTCCGGCTCGATGCCCGGCCCGACCTGTCCTCCGCCCGCCAGCGCTGGCAGGCCCGGGCCGCGCCCTCGCTTCCCTCGCGCTGGAATGCGGCGGCGCCCGGCGCCCCGGCCTGGCAGGCCGAACTGTTCCG
>CAZNII010000199.1:0-2255 GCA_964573075.1 uncultured Novosphingobium sp.
TAACCGGGGGAAACAGGATGCTTGAACTCACCGCGACCGGCTGGGCGCATACGGCCTTCTCGCTGGTCTCGCTGGCCAGCGGGATCTGGCTGATCGCCCGACATGGCGAGATCCGTCCCGACCTGCCGCTCGGCCGCCTGTTCCTCGGCGCCACTGCGCTGACCGCGCTGGCCGCGCTGGCGATCTACCAGCGCGGCGGGTTCGGACCGGGACACGTCCTTGCCATCCTGGCGATCGGCGCGATCGGCTTCGGACTGGTAGTGGGACGCGGCGCGCAGGCCGGATCGTGGCGCCACGTGCTGAGCGCCCTCGCCTTTTCGTTCACGCTGCTGTGCCAGTTGATCCCCGGCGCTACCTAAACGCTGACCCGGTTTCCGCTGGGCAACCCGCTGATCGCCTCGGTCCGTTCGCCGGAATTGCAGCCGGTCTTCCTCAGCCTTGTCGCGGCGTTCGTGCTGCTGGCGCTTTACCAGACAGTCCGGCTGCGCGCGGTCCGCCAGGGCTGACCGGCCAACCCCGGCGTCTACATCGACACGGTCCGGTATTTCTCGACCGTGCTGATCGCGATCGATCCGCTGACCGCCCGGGTCACCGGATCAATCGAAACCCGGCGCCCGCCATATGGATCGTGCGCGATGATTTTGCCGTCGCTGCCCACTCCGATCGCCAGAATGAAATGCCCGAACGGGTCCGATGGATTGCGGGTCAGCGGCCCCCACAGGATCACCGGCCGGCCGGCCAGGAACTCGCTGCGGATGGTTTCCATCGAACCGATCGAACGGTGCGAACCGATCCCGGAAATTCCCAAGGCGCCGGCCTTGTCGGTATAGGTGCTGGGCCCGGCCTTGAAGGCAGAATTGCCGCGGGCGTGCTCGACCATCGCATAGACCACCAGCAGGCAGGCCAGGGTCTTGCGCGGGGCCTTGGACACAGTGTCCATGCCATCGGCCCATTCCTTTGACGAATAGAGCCGCGAATCCGAAGAATTCAGTTGATCGTAAAGCGTGAACCCGCGGGGGCTTGGCACATCGATCCGCTTCCACCCATTCGACGAAACGGTTGTCGAACCGCCGTTTGAGCTGGTCGAATTGGTACCCGCGGGCTTTGTCGGCGCCTGGGTCTGGTCCTGCTGGTTGCGGCTGGCACGCCGTTCTTCGAACTGGCAGCGCGATTTGTCGCGACCGGTGAGTTTGTCGCATTTCGAACTGGCGCCATATCCGGCAGTCGAAAGCCCGACTGCGCCTGCAACCAGCGCTGCACCGCAAAGCAACCTCGATAAAGCCAAACCACGCATCGTCTTCTCCCCCGCCGGTCCCTGCGAATCGCACCCGATCTGGCCATGCTATTGCGAGGCTCGAATCAATCCACCTGCTTTGCGACCGTCGCCAGTACCGCGCCGACCTTGTCGGTGATCTGCTGCACGGTGAACGGCTTGGGCAGGAACTGGACATTGGCGATGTCGATTTCCTTGCGCAGCTGCTCTTCGGCATAGCCCGACATGAACAGCACCGGCATTTCCGGCATCAGCTTGCGGATCTCGCGGGCCATGCTGGGGCCGTCCATCGCCGGCATGACCACGTCGGAAACGACAATGTCGAACCGCGCCCCGCCCTCGACGATTTCCAGCCCCTCGTCGCCATCGCTGGCGGTGGTGACGGTAAAGCCCGCCCGGCTCAGCGCACGTTCGGCAACCGCGCGGACCATGTCCTCGTCCTCGACCAGCAGCACCCGCCCGCCCCCAGACCATTGCACCGCTTCTTCCACCTTGGCGGCGCCGGTCGCCGCTTCGCCCGGGGCGGCATGGTGGACCGGGAGGTAGACGGTAAAGCGCGTACCCTTGCCCAGCTCGCTGTCGGCGAAGATGAACCCGCCCGATTGCTTGACGATCCCGTAGACGGTTGACAGCCCCAGCCCGGTGCCCTTGCCCTGTTCCTTGGTGGTGAAGAACGGCTCGAAGATCTTGGCAAGGTGATCGGTGGCGATCCCGGTGCCGGTATCCTCCACCACCAGCGCAGTGTAATCGACCTGCGGCATGATCGCATTGCGCATGCCCCGCACGTCGGCGGCGGTAATCTTGCGGGTAGCCAGCGTCAGCTTGCCGTGATCGCTCTTGGCCAGCATGGCATCGCGGGCATTGACCGCCAGGTTGACGATCACCTGCTCCAGCTGGGTCGGATCGGCGCGGACCGGGCCAAGGTCGCGGTCGTGCTTGACCTCCAGCTGGATCTTCTCGCCGATCAGCCGCTTGAGCAGGT
>CAZNII010000200.1:0-2204 GCA_964573075.1 uncultured Novosphingobium sp.
AGGGATCGTTGAATTCGGTCGGGATCCAGCCGTTGACGATTCCGCCGTCGATCGGGATCGTGGTGCCGACCACATAGTCGCCCGCGCGGCTGGCGAGGTAGATCGCACCGCCGGCAATGTCCTCGGCCACGCCGACCCGGGCATAGGGGATGCCCTTGGCGCTGCCTTCGGGGTTCTTCGCCGCGGCCTTGTTCATCTCGCTGGGATAGGCCCCGGGCGCGATGCAGGTGACCACGATGTTGTCCTTGATCAGCCGCGCCGCCATCCGCTTGGTCAGGTGGATCACCGCCGCCTTGCTGGCCTGGTAGGAATAGGTTTCCCACGGGTTGGGGCGCATCCCGTCGATCGAGGCGATGTTGATCACCTTGGCCGGACGGTCAAAGCTGGCCGCGGCATTGAGCAAGCCATGCAGCTTCTGGGTCAGGAAGAACAGGCTCTTGACGTTGAGGTCCATCACCTTGTCCCAACCGGCTTCGGGGAACTGGTCGAAATCCGCGCCCCAGGCCGCCCCGGCATTGTTGATCAGCACGTCGAGCCTGCTTTCGCGCGAAGCCAGTTCCTCGGCCAGGCGCTTGATCTCGTCCATCTGCGAAAGATCGCCGGGCAGGCCGATCACCTTGCCGGGGTACTGTGCGTTGAATTCGGCCTCGGTCTCGGCCAGCTGCTCGCGCTTGCGGGCGGTGATGTAGACCCGCTCGCACCCGGCGGCGAGGAAGCCTTCGAGCAGCATCTTGCCGATCCCGCGGCTGCCGCCGGTGATCAGCGCCACCTTGCCTTCAAGGCTGAACAGTTTCGTGAAATCCATCGCAATTCTCCCTGACCTGACCTCGCACTGCGGCTTCGACAAGCTCAGCCTGAGCGGGTGTTGGGTCTAAAACAGGTTCCGCTCGGCCTGAGCCTGTCGAAGGCCCAGGCGCGGCATTGTCGTCAATAACCGCTCAACCGCGCGACCTTGTCGGCGTGGTAGTACATGTCGCCCATGAACTCCGCCAGCGCGCGGTCGCGCTTCATGTAGAGGCCGATGTCGTATTCGTCGGTCATGCCGATCCCGCCGTGCATCTGCACCCCTTCCTTGACCGCGAGGCTGGCGGCCTTGCCGGCCTTGGCCTTGGCGACCGAGACCATCAGCTCGGCCTTTTCGCTGCCGGCATCGAGCAGCTGCTGCGCCTTGATCACGCTGGCGCGGGCGATCTCAAGCTCGGAATAGAGGTGCGCGGCGCGATGCTGAAGGGCCTGGAATTCGCCGATCAGCTTGCCGAACTGCTTGCGCTGCTTGAGGTAGGTGGTGGTCATGTCGAAGCTGCCCTGGGCCACGCCGACGCTTTCCGCCGCGGCACCGACTCGCCCGGCATTGAGCATCCGGTTCAGCACCGCGCGGCCGCCGTCAACCTCGCCGATCACGGCATCGGCATCAAGCTGCACCCCGTCGAGCCGGACATGCGCACCCTGGGCGGAATCGACCAGCCGGACCACGTCCATGCTCAGGCCGGCGGCGTCCTTCGGCACGGCGAACAGGGTGATCCCGTCCTCGTCCTCGTCGCTGCCGGCGGTGCGGGCCGCGACCACCAGCATGTCGGCGCTGCCGCCCTGGACCACGAAGGCCTTGTTGCCCGAAAGGCGAAAGCCGTTGCCGGCGCGTTCGGCGCGGCAGGCGATCCGTTCGGGACGGTGCTTGGGGCCTTCATCGATCGCCACGGCAAAGACGCTGTCGCCGGCCAGCAGCCCTGGCAGATAGCGGCCCCTCAGCTCGTCGCTGGCCGCGCCCAGCGCGGTCGCGGCCATGACCGAGCTGGTCAAGAACGGCGAGGGGGTGAGATTGCGGCCGATTTCCTCAAGCACGATCCCGGCCTCGACATGGCCCATGCCCAGCCCGCCATCGGCTTCGGGCACGAGGATCCCGGTGAAGCCCATTTCGGCGAACTGCTTCCACAGCGCGTGGCCGAAGCCGTCCTTGCAATTGATGTCGCGGAAATGGCGCAGTTGCTTGGCGATGTTGCCCTCGTCGGCCATGAAGCCGCGCGCGGTATCGGCGAGCATCGCCTGGTCGTCAGTGTGATAGAGTGCCATCGATCAGGCTCCCGGCAGGTCAAGAATGCGTTTGGAAATGACGTTGAGCATGACCTCGCTGGTCCCGCCCTCGATCGAATTTGCCTTGGTCCGCAGCCACGAGCGGGCCTTGGAGCCGCCGCCCGACGCCTCGCTTT
>CAZNII010000201.1:0-2204 GCA_964573075.1 uncultured Novosphingobium sp.
CTGGTGGCCTGGAACAGCCGCTACGAGGACCTGTTCAACTATCCCCCCGGTCTGCTGAAAGTGGGCGTGCCGGTTGCCGACCTGATCCGCCACAACGCGCGGCACGGCGATTTTGGTCCGGGCGAGGTGGAATTTCACGTTGAAAAGCGGCTTGGCCATTTGCGCCGCCGGATGGAACACGCGTTCGAACGCCGCCGGTTTGACGGGCGCGTGATCAAAACGGTTGGCGGGCCGATGTCGGGCGGCGGCTATGTCATGTCCTTCACCGACATTACCGGCGAAGCGCGTGCGCGCGAGGAACTGCAGCGCACCCTGGACGAACTGGAACACCGCGTCAGCGAGCGCACCCGTGAATTGTCCGATGCCAACCGGCGGCTGGCCAAGGCAGATCGGGAAAAGACCCGCTTTCTGGCCGCTGCCAGCCATGATCTGCTGCAACCACTGCACGCCGCGCGGTTGTTCAGCGCCGCGCTCGAACGCGATGCGAGCGGGCCAAGCGCGGCGCTGGTCAGGCGGGTGCAAGGCGCGATCGTTGCGGCCGAAGACCTGCTGCGCGCGCTGCTCGACATCTCCCGGCTCGATGCGGGCGGCACCACGCCCCGGCCCGAACCAGTCGTGCTGCACACCTTCCTGGGTGATCTGGTCGAAAGTTTCCGCCCCCTGGCCGAGGAGAAGGCGCTTTCGCTCAGGCTGGGGCCCTGTTCCGGCGCGGTTTGCACTGATCCCGGGCTGCTGCGTTCGGTGATGCAGAACCTGCTGACCAACGCACTGCGCTATACGCAAAGCGGCGGCATCCTGATTGGCACACGGCGGCGCGGGGATGAATGGCGGATCGACGTGGTCGATACCGGAATCGGCATTCCGGCTGACCAGATGCAGGCGATCTTCGGCGAATTCACCCGGATCGGGGCAGTCGATGTCGAAGGGCTAGGGCTGGGCCTTGCGCTGGTTGAGCGGATTACCCGGCTGCTGGGCGGGCGGATCGATGTCGCCTCGGTGCCGGGCAAGGGCAGCCGGTTCAGCCTGATCCTGCCCGTGCTGGAAGGCGCGGGGCGTAGTCCGGCCGGGCCCCGTCCCGGCGCAGAGCAGGCCCCGCCGCGGACGCTGGACGTGCTGGTGATCGACAACGACGAGCGGATCGTTGCCGCCACGTGCGCGCTGCTTGAGCGGCTGGGACACCGCCCGCTGGCCGCCGCAACCATGGCCGAGGCCCTGGCCCGGTGCGCGCAGGCCGATCTGATGCTGGTCGACTTTCAGCTTGATGATGGCGAGGACGGGCTGACGCTGATCGCCGCCGCGCGGGCGCGTTGTCCGGGCAAGCTGGCCTTGCTGATCACGGCAGAAAGCGGGCAGGCGATGCTGGAACAGGCGGAAGCCATGCAGGTGCCCGTGCTGGCCAAGCCGGTCGATCCCGATCGCCTGCTGCGGGCCATGGCCGACCTGTCAGTGGCGCAAGTCCAGCCCTAGCGACCGCGCGACCAGCGCCGCCTGGGTGCGGTTGCTGACATCCAGCTTGCGCATGATCGCGGTCATGTGCGCTTTTACCGTCGCCTCGCTGATCCCGAGGCTATAGGCGATCTGCTTGTTGAGCTGCCCGTCCAGCACTGCCAGCAGCACCTTGAGCTGCATCGCGGTCAGTCCGGCCACCGTTTCGCGCACGGTGTCAACCGGTTCTGCCGCCATTGCGCTGCCTTGGCGCTTGCCGCCGAGCGCGGCCGCGATCGCGGCTTCGATCGCGCTGAGATCGCTGTCCTTGGGCAGGAAGCCGATCGCGCCGAAGGCGCGCGCCTCTTCGGCTGCGGCGGCGCCTTCGGCGCTGGAGACCACCAGGATCGGCACGCCCGGACATTCGGCATGCATCAGCGCGATGCCCGAATAGCCGACCGCGCCGGGCATTTTCAGATCCAGCAGGATCAGTTTCAGCGCACTGGCATCGTTCGCCGCGCGGGCGGCCGACGCCAGCGTCCCCGCCTCGATGATCCGCGCCTCGGGCAGCACCCGCCCGACCGCCAGGGCCAGCGCCTGGCGGAACAGCGGGTGGTCATCGGCAATCAGGATCTCGGGCGTCACGCAGTCTCCGGAATCGGGCGATTGGCCAATAGATGGTCGACTACCGACGGGTCGGCAAGGGTCGAGGTATCCCCCAGATTGGAAACGTCATTTTCGCCGATCTTGCGCAGGATCCGGCGCATGATCTTGCCTGA
>CAZNII010000202.1:0-2178 GCA_964573075.1 uncultured Novosphingobium sp.
CGCGCTGGAATGCGGCGGCGCCCGGCGCCCCGGCCTGGCAGGCCGAACTGTTCCGCGCGCGGGCGCATCCCCCGGGGAAATGGACCTTGAGCGCCCTTCGAGACGGGCTCTCGGCCTCCGGCCCCGATCCCTCCTTGCGATCGGAGGCAAGAGAATCTGTCCGCTCATGGTGAGGAGGGACTGAGCTTGTCGAAGCATGTCCTGAGCGGCTGCTGCAAGCAGCCAGCCGAAGGGGCCCGTCTCGAACCACGCATCATGTCGATCTGGTTGCCGCAGCTGGCGATCGACCGCTGGCGGCTGGCCGGGGGTGACAATGCCAGCCCCTTTGCGCTGCTGAGCGAAAGCGCCCACGGCCTGCGCATCGCTGCGGCCAACCCGCCCGCGCGCGAGGCCGGGGTGGAGCCTGGCGCGCGGCTCACCGATGCCCGGGCGCTGTTCCCCGACCTGGCGGTCGCTCCGGGAGATCCGGCCGGAGACCTGGCCTTTCTCGAACGGCTGGCATTGTGGGCGCAGCGCTGGGGACCATGGTCGGCGCTCGATCCGCCCGACGGGCTGATCGTCGATATCAGCGGGGTCGCTCACCTGTTCGGAGGCGAAGCGGCGCTGCTGGACGATGCCGCCATGCGATTGGCGGCGCGCGGGCTGGCCGCACGGCTGGCCCTGGCACCGACTGCCGGGGCGGCCTGGGCGCTGGCCCATTACGGGCCGGACCGGGCGATCCTCGATCCTGATGGCAGCCTCGACGAACTGCCGGTCGCCGCCCTCCGCCTCGATCCCGCCACCCTGCTGGTGCTGCGCCGGCTTGGCCTCAAGCGGATCGGCGCGCTTTCGGGTGTGGCGCGCGACGCACTGGCGCGGCGGTTCCGCAACATCCATGCGCCTGCCGCCAACCCGCTGATCCGGCTCGACCAGCTCCTGGGGCGGGTGCCCGAACCGCTGCTGCCGGTCCGCGCGGCCGAACTGCCGCTGGTCCAGCGCCGGTTGATGGAGCCGATCCGCCATCGCAGCCTGCTCGACCGGGTGCTGGAGGATCTCGCCGCCGACATGGCCCGCCTGCTCGAAGGGCAGGGCAAGGGTGCGCGGCGGCTTGAGCTGGCCTTGTGGAAGGTCGATGGCGAAGTCCTCGCGCGCAAGCTGGAACTCGCCGCCGCCAGCCGCGATGCGGCGCATATCGCCCGGCTGTTCGGCGGCAAGCTCGACGATCTTGACGCCGGGTTCGGGATCGAGCTGGCGCGGCTTTCGGCTCCGTGGTGCGAGCCGCTGGCGCTGAGCCAGGCCGATTTCGAAAAGGCCGCCGAGGCGCATGGCACCTCGCTCTCGGCCTGTATCGACCGGTTGAACGCCCGGCTGGGCGAGGCCGCGATCCGCTGTCCGCAGCCTGTTGCCAGTCACATTCCCGAACGCGCCCAGCGCTGGGAGGCGTGGTCGGATGGGCGGACTGGTGCCGCTTCCAGCCGTGAGGCTGGGCAGATCCGCCCGTTGAAGCTGCTCGACCGGGCCGAGCCGATCGCGGTGCTCTATGCCAGCCCCGATGGTCTGCCCCGACGGTTCAGCTGGCGTGGGACCGTGCACGAGATCGCCCGCGCCGAAGGACCGGAGCGGATCGCGCCCGAATGGTGGCGCGAGCGCGGCAAGGTGCGGCTGCGCGACTATTACCGGATCGAGGACGGGGAAGGGCGGCGTTACTGGATCTATCGCGATGGCCTGGCCGGCGATGGCCGGGGCGGGGTGCCTGAGTGGTTCCTGCAGGGGCTTTATGCCTGAAGCCTCGCTTACCCCGGAACGTCGCCGGGTCGAGGCGCGGCTGCCGCCGCCGGAGGGGCCGGCGCCATTCGTCGAGCTGGGGCTGGTCAGCTGCTTCTCGTTTCTGCGTGGGGCTTCCGATGCGGTCGATCTGGCCAGCCGGGCCCGGGCGCTGGGCTATGACGCGATCGGGATTGCCGATGCCAATACCATGGCCGGCGTGGTGCGGATGCATAGCGAGGCAAGGGCGCTGGGGCTGCGGCCGGTGATCGGCTGCCGGATCGAGACCGCCGAAGGCCTCGAATTCCTCGCCTATCCGCAGGATCGGGCGGCCTATGGCCGGCTTTGCCGGCTGATCTCGGCGGGGCGGATGGCGACGCTGGAAGGCGAATGGCAGGACAAGGGCGCCTGCGACATCAGCCTCGCCATGCTGGC
>CAZNII010000203.1:0-2175 GCA_964573075.1 uncultured Novosphingobium sp.
GCGACGGGTTTGGCCGAGAAGGCCACATTCCGGTGGCAATGTAAAACGCGTTTCGGCGGACGTTACGGCAGCGGGTGCCTGGCAGGTTCGACCGGGCCCGCTCAATCGCCTCGCTCGTCACCCTGAACTTGCTTCAGGGTCCTTGGCGCGGTCAAGCCAGCGCTTGCCGGAAAGCCACCAGCGGCGCGGTCCGGCATGCGGCACAGAGCTTCGGTCTTTCGGCGCGATGGACCCTGAAACAAGTTCAGGGTGACGGGGTTGAGGGGGGGGGGGGGGAGATTTGTTCCCCTTCAGAACCGGTATTGCCGGCTGGCGAGATCGAACATGATCTCTTCGCTGCCGCCGCCGATCGCCATCACCCGAACCTCGCGGTAGATCCGCTCGACCCGGCCGCCGCGCATGAAGCTGGCCCCGCCCAGGATCTGGCAGGCCTCGCGGGCGCAGAACTCCATGGTCTGGGTCGCCTGGACCTTGAGCAGCGCGAAGTCGCCGGGAAAGGCGCAGCCGTTCAGCACAGTCCAGGCGCAGTGATCGATCCAGGCCTGGCTCGCCTGGATCCGGCGGACCATGTCGGCCAGCTTGTGGCGGATCACCTGGTTGGTGACCAGCGGCTTGCCAAAGGTCTCGCGGGCCCTCGCCCAGTCCAGCGCGTCCTCGTAGCAGATCCGGGCAAAAGCCACGGCCTGCTGGCTCATCCCCAGCCGCTCGCCGTTGAAATTGCGCATGATCCCGGCAAAGCCGCCGTTTTCCGGCCCGATCAGGTTCTCGGCCGGCAATTCGACATTGTCGAAATGGATCGTCGCGGTATCGCTGGCGTGCCAGCCCATCTTGGCCAGCGGGGTGCGGGTCACGCCGGGGCGGTCGAGCTCGACCAGCAGCAGCGAAATCCCCCCGAACCCCGGCCCGCCGGTGCGCACCGCCAGGGTGATGTAATCGGCGCGCATGCCCGACGTGATGTAGGTCTTCTCGCCATTGACGATATAGCTCGCGCCCTTGCGCTCCGCCCTGGTGCGCAGTTGGGCAACGTCCGATCCGCCTCCGGGTTCGGTGATGCCGAGGCAGATCAGCTTCTCGCCCGCCAGCACATCGGGCGCGATCCGGCGCTGCAATTCCGCACTGCCCATGGCGAGGATCGGCGGCAGCCCGATCCCGTGGGTCATCAGCGATGCACAGATCCCGCCGGCGCCGGGGCGGGCCAGTTCCTCGGTCTGGACCAGGGAGTGGAACAGGGTGAAGGCATCGCCGGTGCCGCCGAATTCCTCCGGGTAATTGAGCCCGAGAATGCCGGCCTCCGCCGCCTTGCGGTGCAGATCGCGCGGGAGCTCTCCGGCGGCTTCCCACGCATCGACGTTGGGGGTGATCTCCTTCGCCACAAAGGCGCGGACGGTGTCGCAGACCGCCTCGTGGCTGTCGTCATAATGCGGCGAGCGGGCGCGCCACTGGTCGAACAAGGGCGCTTCCATCGGTCCTTCTCCGCTTACAACTTGGGCAGCGTTACGCCGCGCTGGCCCATGTATTTGCCGCTGCGGTCGGCATAGCTTGTCTCGCACGGCTGGTCGCCCTGCAGGAACAGGAACTGGCACGCGCCCTCGTTGGCATAGATCTTGGCCGGCAGCGGGGTGGTGTTGGAGAATTCCAGCGTCACGTGGCCCTCCCATTCCGGCTCGAGCGGGGTGACGTTGACGATGATCCCGCAGCGGGCATAGGTGCTCTTGCCCAGGCAGATCACCAGCACGTCGCGCGGGATCCGGAAATATTCGACCGTCCGGGCCAGCACGAAGCTGTTGGGCGGAATGATGCAGCAGTCGGTCTTCACATCGACAAAGCTGTTGTCGTCGAAGTTCTTGGGATCGACCACCGCCGAATGGACGTTGGTGAAGATCTTGAACTCGTCCGCCACCCGCGCGTCATAGCCATAGCTCGACAGGCCATAGGAGATGCAGCCGTCGCGCTTCTGGTGCTCGACGAAAGGCTCGATCATCCCCGCGCGCTGCGCTTCGCTGCGGATCCACTTGTCTGAAAGAATCGCCATGGGCCGGTGATTGCCCAAGGCGCGCAGGGCTTCAAGGGTCAGACCCCGTGGTATCCCCGATACCATTCGACAAAGGCCGGCACCCCAACCTCGATGCTGGTGGTCGGGGCATAGCCCAGGTCGCGGCTGATCGCGGTGATGTC
>CAZNII010000204.1:0-2092 GCA_964573075.1 uncultured Novosphingobium sp.
GTGATCGCCTTTTTCCAGCCGCACGGCTATGGCCCGCTGCGGCAGATGGGGCATGAACTGGCCGAAGTGTTCGCCCGGATCCTCGGCCCGGATGACCTGACGGTGCTGTGCGATCCGGTCTATTTCGGCGGCACGGTCGATCGTAGCGAGGGCAGCGAGCGGATCGCCCGGCTGATCGAAGCGGCCGGGGGCAAGGCCGAGCATGTCCCCTCGCGCGACGACTGCGCGGACCGCATCGCCGCCCTGGCCCGGCCCGGCGACCGCGTGGTGATCATGGGCGCGCGCGACGATACCCTGACCCTGTTCGCGAAGGACCTGCTCGCGCGGCTGGCTTAACCGGCTGGAAAGCCTGCCGCACTATCCTCTTCGCGGTCAATTCGATCGACAGGGACAGGCTGTGAACGACACGGACGAGCCGAACTTCAAGCAACCGCTGCAGCGCGGAGCGACGATCGTGGTGCTGATCGCGGTCGCCTATGCAATCATGTCGATCAGCGCGCCGGGATCGGACGGCACCTTCAGCGCGACTTCGAAGCCGGCCACGAAATCCGCCTTCTCCGACGAAGGCGACGATGCCGAGAACAGCGGCTGGGGCAACGGCACGCGCGGCGCCTCGTCGCGCTCATCGCGCGCCGAAGAGCGCGCCCGGATCGAGCGGGACCGCCGCGGTTCCGACCGGCAAGACATCCCCACTTACGATCCCGGCAAGGACGGCGGCTGGGGCTCGCAATAAGGCGGCAACCGGCCGGTCAGGCCTGGGCCCCGGTCTTCAGCTTCAGCACCGAGTGCAGCACGAAGGCGACGAGCGCGCCCAATACCAGCCCGGCAATTCCCGAAAGCGTCGCGTTGCTGACCCAACCGAGCAATCCGCCCAGCGGCCCGGCCGCCTGTTCTATTCCGTGCTGCGCCGCGTGGACCAGATCGGACGGCCCGTGCAGGCCCAGCTCGTGCAAGCCATGGATCACGATCTGCCCGCCGACCCACAGCATCGCCAGCGTTCCGATCACTGACAGCGCCGCCAGCAGCCGCGGCATGGCGTGGAGCAGCCCGCGGCCCAGTTTCTTCTCGAACGCGGTGTGGCGGTTGTCGACCAGGTGCAGGCCGATATCGTCCATCTTCACGATCAGCGCGACCGCGCCATAGACCGCGATGGTGATCACCACCCCGACCAGCGCCAGGATGATCGCGCGGCTCAGCAGCGGCTCGGCGGCCACTTCGGCGAGCGCAATCGCCATGATCTCGGCCGAGAGGATGAAATCGGTGCGGATTGCGCCCGAGATGCGTTCCTTCTCGAATTCGGCGACATCCTCGATCGCATCGCCCAGCGTTTCGCCGTGCTTTTCCCCGCCCAGCTTCTCCAGCACCTTTTCCGCGCCTTCAAAGCACAGATAGAGCCCGCCCAGCATCAGCAGCGGGGTGACCGCCCAGGGCAGGAACTGGCTGAGCACCAGCGCCGCCGGCAGCAGGATCAGCAGCTTGTTCCTGAGGCTGCCCAGCGCGATCGCCTTGATGATCGGCAATTCGCGGTCTGGCGTGAATTCGGTGACATAGGAAGGGGTGACCGCGGCATCGTCGATCACCACGCCGGCAGCCTTGGTTCCGGCCTTGGTAGCGGCCAGGCCGACATCGTCGATCGAAGCGGCGGCTGCCTTGGCGATAACCGAAATGTCGTCAAGCAGGGCAACAAGGCCGGTAGGCATGGATCGGGCAACTCCTGTCAGCGTTGCCCGATCCTGTGCGGCAGTTGCGCCCCGCTTTCAAGGGGCCAGGGTTCGGACCCTAGGGTCAGGACCTAATAACCGCACCTTCGAGGTTTGAGTCAGAATGGCTCAGTGCCAGGAAGGAAGGCGATGGAATATGTCGATATTTCGAGGCTTCCTGACGCAGCAATGGGCCATTCTGGCCAAATCCCTGCGGGACGGCGGAATGACTTCCATCTCGGGCGGAAATTCCCTTGGAATGGCAACCAGCCTTCCCGGCGGGAATTTCCACCCGATATGTTCGTCATTCCGCCGCCTCGAAGGCGCGGCTATTAGGTCCTGACCCTAGATCAGCGCAGCAGCTTTTCCAGCAGCACCACGTGCGGATCGCC
>CAZNII010000205.1:0-2089 GCA_964573075.1 uncultured Novosphingobium sp.
CTTCTCGACCGCACCAATCCCTTGAAATAGGAACGATTTTCGCCTGCGGGCGAGGCCGGCTTCAGGCTGCCTCGGCCACCTCATGGCGTCGCACCAGCCGGCCCGGCAGCGCGCCGGTATGACGGCCGCCGCGATAGGTAACCACCCCCGAAACCACCGTCGCGACGATCCCGTCGGCCTTCTGGTGCATCCGCTTGCCCCCGGCCGGCAGATCGTATTCGATCGTCGGGACATGCAGCTTGAGGTTTGCCAGGTCGATCACGTTGAGATCGGCCTTCATCCCCACCGCGATCCGCCCGCGATCCGCCAGGCCGACCAGCGCTGCGGCCCGGCCGGTCAGTTCGGCAATTGCATCGGGCAGCGCGATCGCCTCTTCCGGCGCGGCATCGCGGACCCAGCGCTGCAGGAAGAAGGTCGGGAAGCTGGCATCGCAGATCAGCCCGTAATGGGCCCCGCCATCGGCCAGCGCCATCAGCGTGTTGGGGCTGCCGAGCATCTCGCGCACCGATTTGAGGTTGCCTTCGGCATAGTTGGCCGCCGGCAGGTAGAACACCGCCCGCCCCTCGTTCGCCAGCAGCGCGTCATAGGCATATTCGTCGAGCGACAGCCCAGCCGCCTCGGCCCGGGCCTCGACCCGGTCCTCGCGGCGCGGTTCGTAGTCCGGCCGATCACCCCACGGGCAGGCCGCGCGGAAGGCGGCAATCAGCATCAGCGTGGTCGGGTTGCTGTCCTCGGGCTGCTCGGTTAGCAGCCGGGCGCGGAATTCCGGTTCGCGCATCCTTGCCACCCGCTCGGCCAGCGGCAGGTGGGCGATCGCCTTGTAGCTCGGGTGGCTGCTGAACTGGTGCAGCGACAGATCGAGCCCGAAGAACATCCCGACCGGGCGCGGCGCAACCTGGCCGGTCATCTTCAGCCCGTCGGCCGCCGCCTGCTCCAGTCCGGCAAGGTGATGGCGCCAGCCGCCCCCGGCCTGGCCCGGCACCTCAAGCAGGGTGAACGAGATCGGCCGCCCGGACTGCTCGGCGATCTGGCGCAGGATCGGGAATTCAACCTCGGCCGGCTCGGCCGGGGCGGGAATGATCTGGAACACCCCGGCCCCGGCATCGTTGAGCCCGTCGGCCAGCGCGCAGAGCTCGTCAACGTCGGAAAACAGGCTTGGTGCCAGATCGCCCGCGCGGGTGCGGTGCATGACATTGCGCGACGTGGTGACCCCGAAGGCCCCGGCGCGGACCCCTTCGGCCACCAGCCCGCGCATCGCCGCCAGATCCTCGGCGGTCGGCGGTTCCTTGCGCGCGGCGCGCTCGCCCATCACATAGACCCTGACCGCCGAATGCGGGATCTGCGCGGCCACATCGATGTCGAGCTGGCGTTCGGCCAGGGCGTCGAGATATTCGGGGAAGGTTTCCCAGTTCCACGGCAGGCCATGGGTCATCACCACTTCGGGAATGTCCTCGATCCCCTCCATCAGCTTGACCAGGGTATCGCGCTGCTCGGGCCGGCAGGGGGCAAAGCCGACCCCGCAATTGCCCATCACCACGGTGGTCACCCCGTGGCCCGAGGATGGCGCCAGGGTATTCTCCCAGGTGACCTGCCCGTCGAAATGGGTGTGGACGTCGATGAAGCCGGGGGTGACCAGCAGCCCGGCGGCATCGATCACTTCATCGGCATCGCCAGCGACCGCGCCGACCGCCGCAATCAGTCCGTCCTTCACCGCGACATCGCCCAACTGCGGCGCGGCGCCGGTCCCGTCGAGAATCGACCCACCCCGGATGATCAGGTCAAACTGCGCCATGTTCGCTTCCTCTGTGCCGCTGGCGGGACTCGCGATCGGTCCCTTTGTGCAATTGGTTTCAGACCCCGCGCGGCCCGGCAAGCCATTTTCCGCCCTTCGCGACGATTATCTTGCCCCACCCCCGAAACAGGCGTTGACAAGCCCGCCACCCCCCCGCTAGTGGCGCGCTCCTACCCGGCAGCAGGCGCTTCGGCCCGCTGCCTCCGTGCCCAGATGGCGGAATTGGTAGACGCACCGTCTTCAGGTGGCGGCGCTGGAAACGGCGTGGAGGTTCGAGTCCTCTTCTGGGCACCATTT
>CAZNII010000206.1:0-2031 GCA_964573075.1 uncultured Novosphingobium sp.
GCCCCGTCGCGCTCGATCACCCATGAGGACGCGGCGCGCGTTTCCGCCCTGGCTGAGGCGTTTGCCGGGCTGAAGCTGCACTTCCACCCGCAGTGCTTCTACGAACACGGCCATTTCGCCGGGACCGACCGGCAACGGCTGGAAGCGCTGGTCGAATGCGCCAACGATCCGGCCTTCGACGCGGTGTGGTTTGCGCGCGGCGGCTATGGCTCCAACCGGATCGCCGAAGATGCGCTGGCCCGGTTCGATCATGCCGCCCAGGCCAAGGCCTTCCTCGGCTATTCCGATGGCGGCTATCTGCTCGGCGGGCTCTATCGGCAGAAGATCGGCCGGCCGGTCCACGCCTCGATGCCGGCCGACATTCGCCGCGCCGGGGGCGAGGCGGCGATCCGGCGGGTGCTGGGCTTCATCGCCGGGGACAATGCCGGGCTCGAGCCGGAGCTTGACGCGCGCCCGACCGTGGCCTTCAACCTCATCACGCTGGCCATGCTGTGCGGCACGCCGCTGATGCCGGGGCTGGCCGGGCATGTGGTGCTGGTCGAGGAAGTCAGCGAATACGACTATGCGGTTGACCGGCTGTTCTTCCACCTGACCGCGCATCTTGGCGGGATTGCCGGGCTGCGGCTCGGACGGGTCAGCGACGTGCCGGTGAACGAGGTCGATTTCGGCCATTCGGTCGATGCAATCGCCCGCCACTGGTGCCAGCGCCACGCGATCCCCTATCTCGGCCGCGCGGCGATCGGGCACGATATCGACAACACAATTGTGCCCTTCGGGCTTGCCCGCAGCTTCGCCGGGCAATAGGCGCTGGCGCAATTGCAGGCCCTTCGAGGTGCGGCTGCGCCGCTCCTCAGGATGATCGGAGAATAGTGATGAGAGCATTCGTTTTTCCCGGACAGGGCAGCCAGAAAGTCGGCATGGGCGTTGAACTCGCCGCCGCCAGTCCGGCCGCGCGCGAGGTGTTCGAGGAAGTGGACGACGCGCTGGGGCAGAAGCTTTCGGCGATCATGGCCGAAGGGCCCGACGATGCCCTGACCCTGACCGAGAATGCCCAGCCGGCGATCATGGCCCATGCCATTGCGGTGCTGCGGGTGCTGGAGCGGGAAGGGGGGATCACCCTTGCCGAAAAGGGCGATTTCGTCGCCGGACACAGCCTTGGCGAATATACCGCGCTTTGCGCTGCCGGGGCCTTCAGCCTGGCCGATACCGCCCGCCTGCTGAAGCTGCGCGGACAGGCGATGCAGGCGGCGGTGCCGGTCGGCCTGGGGGCGATGTGCGCGCTGCTGGGCGCCGATGTCGCCAAGGCCCAGGCGCTGGCCGATGCCGCGGCCGAAGGCGAAGTCTGCACGCTCGCCAATGACAACGATCCCGGCCAGGTCGTGCTGTCCGGGCACAAGGCGGCGATCGAGCGCGCCGTGGCGATGGTCAAGGATTTCGAGATCAAGCGCGGGGTGCTGCTGCCGGTTTCGGCTCCGTTCCATTGCCCGCTGATGCAGCCCGCCGCCGATGCCATGGCCGCCGCGCTGGAACAGACCCCGCCGGGGCCGCTCTCCGTGCCGCTTTTCGCCAATGTCACCGCCGCGATGGTCAGCGATCCGGATGAGGTGCGGCGTCTGCTGGTGGAGCAGGTCTGCGGCCGGGTTCGCTGGCGCGAGAGCGCGATCGCGATGCAGGCCGCCGGGGTGGACAACTTCGTCGAGCTGGGCGGCAAGGTGCTCGGCCCGATGATTGGCCGCTGCGTTAGCGACGTGGCGGTGACCAGCGTGGTGACGATGGCCGATATCGAGGGCTTGCTTGCCTCAATGTAACATTGTAACATAACCTCCTGCAATCCTGTGGGAGGGATGCCATGAAGACCATCGGAAAGGTGCTGCTGGGCGCGGTTTTGCTGGGCCTGGCCGGGTGCGGGGCACAAAGGGGCGAGCGCGACTCGACCCCGCCCGGCAAGGGCATGCAAGCCTTTGCCAGCGATGCGGAAGTCTCCGCGCTGCTCAAGAAGGGGCAGGACCAGGCCCCGCAGAACAAGTTCGG
>CAZNII010000207.1:0-1951 GCA_964573075.1 uncultured Novosphingobium sp.
CTTTCCGGTGAAGATCGACGGCGCCAGCGCGGGGTGGATCCGGGCGGTCGCGCTGATAGACAACTGACGAAGGCAAGGACCCGCCAATGCGCATTTCCTCTCTGCTCGTTGCCGCGACCGTGGCGCTTTCAATGACGTCTTCGGTTGCCTTGGCCGAGGGCGTTTCGGCCTCGGCGGCGTCGTCCGGGACGCCCGATACGATCGGGCGGGCGACCATGGATGGCCTGCAACAGGGCAAGCCCGAAAAGGCCCTTGCCACCTTTTTCGGCGCCAACAGTCTGGCTAACGAAAAGGCCCCGCAGATGCGGGCGCTGGTCGACCAGATCAATTCGACCATCTCGATCTACGGTCCGTTCGGCGCCTGCGAGCTGGCTCAACGCAAGACGTTCGGCACGATGGTCGAAAAGCACTTCTACGTTTGCCAGCATGACCGGTACGTAACCCGCTGGCAGCTCCTGTTCGTCAAGACGAACAAGGGCTGGACGGGCGGCAACATCACCTTCGACGATAGGGTACAAGAACAGTTCGATTAGCTGGCGCCCATGCAATGACACGGTACCCGGTTGAGCCGCGTCTTTGGGTGCAAGGGGGCGCCTAGCGCTTTACCCCCAGCGTGCGGTCCAGAAACCGCAGCACCCGGCTCTTGAGCGTCAGCTTGCTCATGTCCGAGCCCAGGCTCACCGCACCCATCGGATAGAAATGGCCGAAGCCGGGCATCCAGGCGGTTTCGGTCCTGATCCCTGCCCCGCCCAGCATTGCGAGCAGCCCGCGGGTGCCGACCTGGATCCCTTCAAGGTCGTTCTGGCCGATCACGAACAGCCCCGGCGGCATGCCGGCCCGGGCGCTTTTGGCCAGGTTGAAGCCGCCGACCCCGCCCGACAGCGAGACCACCGCCTTGACCGGCGCGCCCATCCCATAGGCCGCGTTGACCGCCGAAAGGCCGCCGGCCGAAAAGCCTCCGACCGCGACGCGCTCGGGATCGATCCCCAGCTCGGCGGCATGGCTGCGGGTATAGTTGACCGCGGTGCTGACATCCTGGGCGGCGGCGAACACCGTGTTCCACAGCTGCTCGCGGGTGGTATCGTCTAGTGGCGCCAGCCCCATCCGGCCGCGGACCACATCAATCCGTGCGGTCCCGACCGGATCCTTGAGCATCGCCTTGGGGAACAGCAGCGCCGGATCGAGTCCGCCGGGCAGCGCGGGATCCTCGGGCAGCAGGCGGTATTCGATCGACAGGCAGACATAGCCGGCCTCGGCCAGGGCCTGGCACCAATCGCCCATGGCCGAATCCGAAGCGCCATCCTCCTCGAACCGGGCGGTGCCTTTCGAACCGCGATGGAACGCCCCGCCGAATGCGAGGATCACCACCGGCCGGCCAGACAGCGCCTTGCCGGCTTCGAGCGGGCGATAGACGTCCATCTTCAGGTCGCGCGGATGCGGCTTCGCGCTCGACGCGCCGACCATGCCCTGGCCATAGGTCAGGTCCGTCTGGACCGATACGGCATAGCCCGGGCGGACCAGATCCTCGGCGGAAAGGGCTGTCGGCGCGGCAAGACCAGCCGCCACCGCCCCGGCCCATGCGATCCAGTGCCTGCCCATGCCCCCTGCTCCTTCCGCTATTCGAGCTCCAGAATCACCGCATCGACCGCCAGGCTGTCACCGGCCTTGGCATTGACCTTCTTCACGGTGGCGCTCTTTTCGGCGCGGAGGATGTTTTCCATCTTCATCGCCTCGACCACGGCGAGCGGCTGGCCGGCCTCGACCTTGTCACCCTCGCCCACGTGCAGCGCGACCAGCAGGCCCGGCATCGGGCAGATCAGGAACTTCGAAAGATCCGGCGGGACCTTTTCGATCATGTGCCGGGTCAGCGGGGCGATCGAGGCCGGCAGGACCTGCGCGGCGTGGATCGCGCCGTGGCTGGTCAGGCGCAGCCCGGTGCGGGTCGGCTCGA
>CAZNII010000208.1:0-1920 GCA_964573075.1 uncultured Novosphingobium sp.
TGAGCCTGCCGGTCGTGCCGGGCAAGTTCGATGCGCTGGTCGATCACCCCAAGGTGCTGCGCGTCGTGGCGCTGTCGGGTGGCTACAAGCGTCCGGAAGCCTGCGTCGAACTGTCGAAGAACCGCGGGATCATCGCCAGCTTCAGCCGCGCGCTGCTCGAAGACCTGCGTGCCCAGATGAGCGATGCCGAATTCGACGCCTCGCTGGGCGAAGCGATCGACGCGATCTACAAGGGTTCGACCGTCAAGTCCGCCTAAAGCCCGCCGCTGAATTTCAGCGCGAACCGGTAGTCACCCGGCGCGATCTCGCGCTGGGTGCTGCGCGGCGGCATGGTGCCGAGCAGCTCAAGCGTGCCATCGGCGACCGCCAGAGGCTTTTCGCTGGCCAGCTCGCGCACCGTAGTGCCGGTGCCGAGCTCGATCCGCACCTCCAGCCGTACCCGTCCGGCCCAGACGCAGCGCGCCTCCATCGGGCAGCGGCTGTCCTCGAGCACCCTGAGCGGAGTGACTTTCGGCCCGCCAAGATTGGCGCGCTGACCCAGCCGCAGTTCGGTTGAACCGTCCTCGCCCACTGTGGGCACGGTCATGCAGCCGGCAAGGGCGAGCGCAAGAAGCAGCGATCCGCGGCGTGGCAATGTCATGTCTCGCTCGGCTCGAAAGTGAAATCGAAGCGATGGTCCCTGGGGGCGACCAGATCGCCGGCGTCCTCGGGTGTGACTTTCGTCAGGGTCAGCTTGCCGGCCTCGATCTCGAGCGGAGCGTCAAGAACGAGGTTGTAGAGGCGCGACGAGTCTTCGTCCTGGAATCGAACCCGCAGCACCAGCCGCCCCGCCTGAATGCAATCTACCCCGGGCGGGCAGCGGCTGTCTTCACTGACATAAAGCGGCCAGATCGATACCGTCTCGGTCAGTCGCGCCTCCTCGTTGAGCAGGGCCGAGCCGGTGAAAATCCGGGCCTGCGCGGCAAGTGCCGCCGCGGGCAAGGCGAGCGCAACTATCGGCAGGGCAAGGCTTCTCATCGACCCAGCCTGTGCCAACCAGCCTGAACCACAGCCGAACGCTTGGCCTTGCTGCGCCGGCAGGCTAGAGCGCCGGCATGACCCATTGCCAGCTTTACCTGATCTCGCCGCTCGAAGTCGGCGGTACCTTTCCCGACCGGCTGGCCCGCGCGCTCGATGCGGGGCCCGTGGCGGCGTTCCAGTTCCGGGTGAAGGGGATTGACGAGCACGAGGCGGCGCGACTGGCCGAACCGCTCCAGGCAATCTGCGCGGCGCGCGAGGTGGCCTTCATCGTCAACGACTCAATCAGCCTCGCCAAGCGGATCAAGGCCGATGGTGTGCACCTGGGGCAGGGCGACGGCACGGTCGAGGAGGCCCGCCAGCGGCTGGGGCGCGAGGCGCAGATCGGCGTCACCTGTCACGACAGTCGCCATCTGGCGATGGAAGCGGGCGAAGCCGGGGCCGATTACGTTGCCTTCGGGGCCTTCTTCCCGACCACGACCAAGCAGACCGACTACCGCGCCGAGCTGGAACTGCTTGCCTGGTGGCAGGAACTGATGGAAATCCCCTGCGTCGCGATCGGTGGGATCACGCCGGAGAACTGCGGCCCGCTGGTTACTGCGGGCGCGGACTTTCTGGCGGTTTCCGGCGCTGTGTGGAACGGCGACGAAGTGGCGGCGGTCAAGGCTTTCCACGAGGCTATTGCCGCTGCGGGATAGCGCCGGTTTCCTGAGCGGCCAAACTGTGCCAACACTTCCATTCTGAGCGGGCCGAACCGGGAGCGATCCCGGGAACTGCGGCCAAGTCGCAATGCAAGAGGGGTTGCCATGCGCGAACTGACCATCCGTGGCGTGATTCTGGGCGCGGTACTGACCGTGCTGTTTACCGCCGCGAATGTCTATCTGGGGCTGAAGATCGGACTGA
>CAZNII010000209.1:0-1894 GCA_964573075.1 uncultured Novosphingobium sp.
GGACCAGCCGCCCGGCCAGTTCCAGTTCGAGCAGGGCCAGCTGGACCGCGGCCGGGCTTTCCCCGCTCTGGCGGATCAGCTCGTCGACCGCGACCGGAGCGGTGGTCAGCAGCCCGGCGACATCGGCGGGACTTTCACCCAGATCATCGGGCAGCGGCTCGAAACGCGGGGCGCTTTCCCGGAAGCAGGAGCGCGGATTTCCGGCAAAGCCGGTCACCAGTTCGATCACATCCTCGGCCGACTGGACCAGCACGGCGCCCTCGCGGATCAGCTGGTTGCAACCCTGCGAGCGCGGCTCGAGCGGGGACCCGGGCACCGCCATCACCTCGCGCCCGGCCTCTCCCGCCAGCCGTGCGGTGATCAGCGAGCCGCTCTTGGGTGCGGCCTCGACTACCACGGTCCCGGTGGCCAGCCCGGCGATGATCCGGTTGCGCGAAGGGAAATGGCGGGCGAGCGGTTCGGTTCGGGGGGGCTGTTCGGCCAGCAGCAACCCCTCAGCTGCGACCTGCTCCTGCAGTTCGGCATGTTCGGGGGGATAGGCAATGTCGATCCCGCTGGCGATCACCCCGATCGTCCCGCCCGAAAGCGCCGCGCGGTGCGCCGCCCCGTCGATCCCGCGGGCCAGGCCCGAAACCACCACGAAGCCGGCTTCGGCAAGGTCGGCGGCAAACTGCCGCGCCAGCTTGACTGCCGCGGCCGAAGCGTTGCGCGCGCCGACGATCGCCACGCAGGGCCGCGCAGCCAACGCCGCATCGCCGCGATAGGTCAATACCGGAGGAGCGCTGTCGAGCTCGGCCAGCAAGGCGGGATAATCGGCCCCGTCGTGAAACAGGTAGCGCGCACCGGCAGCGCGGACTGCGGCAACTTCATCGGCAACGCGCGCTTCGGGAGCGATCCGGTATTGCCCCCCGCCCCGCCCGGCCAGATCTGGCAACGCATCGAGCGCCGCGCGGGCATCGCCGAACCGACGCAGCAACTGGCGATAGGATACCGGCCCGATGTTCGGGCTGCGCAGCAGGCGGATCCGCGCAAAGGCTTCCTCCTGCGAAAGCGCAGGCATCAGCTTTTCTGCCCAACCTTCGGTTCGGTCCCGGCCAGCAGGCGCTGGATGTTGGCGCGGTGCAGCCAGATCACCATGGCCGCCAGAAAGGCCAGAACCACGACGTAGCGGTCATATCCTAGCAAGCTGGCCGAAACCGGCGCCGAGATCACCGCGGCAATCCCGCCGAGCGAGGAAATCCGGCCGATCCCCAGCACGGCCAGCCAGACCGCCGCATAGGCCAGCCCGATCGGCCAGGCGAGGCCCAGCGAAACCCCCATCATCGTCGCCACGCCCTTGCCGCCCTTGAACTGGAGCCAGGCTGGAAAGCAGTGCCCGATCACTGCAAAGAGAGCGGCGTACACCTCTGTCCCGGAGCCGAAGACCTTGAACATGGCGACAGGCACGAACCCCTTGGCCAGATCGAGCAGCAGCGTCGCCGCGGCCAGGCCCTTGCGCCCGGTGCGCAGCACGTTGGTGGCGCCGATATTGCCCGACCCGATCTCGCGCAGGTTGCCCGCGCCGCCAGCTTCGGCCAGCAACAGCCCGAACGGGATCGACCCGAACAGATAGCCGATCCCAGCGGCAAGCATCTCAATCCAGCTGATATGAAACGACATCGCCCTTCCCTTTCCCCCGCAGTGGTAGCTAGAAGCGCGATCAAGACAAGGGCAGACAGGGAAATCACCACCAAGATGGACGCAAGCGCGCCGATCCTGCTGTTCGATTCGGGCGTCGGCGGCCTGTCGGTGCTGGCCGAGCTGCGTCGCGCGCTGCCGCAGGCGCCGGTGATCTATGCGGCCGACAACGGCGGGCTGCCCTATGGCACCAAGACCGAGGCCGAGGTCGCGGCGC
>CAZNII010000210.1:0-1887 GCA_964573075.1 uncultured Novosphingobium sp.
GCGATTTCGACCGGCTCTACAAGAGCCTTGCCCCCGGCTTCACCTATGCCAACACTGCGGTGATCGACATCGACGACGTGCTCCACCGGGGCACCCAGGAATACTTCCTGCGCGGCGGCCGCGGCAGCGGGGCAAAGCCGGTCTAGGTCACAGACCCATAACCAGCACGTTCGAGGCGCCAAAATGGCAAAGGTATCGAAGTGAAGTGTCCGCCGTCAGGCAGTTATTCTGCCTGCAAGGACATTTCGCTTCGAGATCGAAGCCATTTTGGCGTCCTTCGGATTTGACCCATTTTGCCCATTGCCGCGTTGGCAAGCTTGAAAATATCGACATATTCCCTTCGCTTGCCGCCTTGCACTGAACAAAATGGCCTCAAACCTCGATCGTGCTGGTTATGGGTCTGTGACCTATCGGCTCAGCAGGAACACCGCCAGCGCCCCCGCCGCGATCCGGTACCAGGCGAACGGTGCAAAGCCGGCGCGGCTGACATAGGCGACGAACAGCTTGATCACCGCCAGCGCGACCACGAAGCTGACCGCAAAGCCGATCGCGATCTCGCTCCAGCCGACGGGGCCGGCCCCGGCCATAAGCGCTTCGCGGTTGTCGAGCAGTTCGAGTGTGGTTGCTCCCAGCATGGTCGGGATTGCCAGGAAGAAGCTGAATTCGGCCGCGGTGCGGCGTTCGATCCCCATCGCCAGCGCGCCCATGATCGTCGCGCCCGAGCGGCTGACCCCCGGAACCATCGAAATGCACTGGACGAAACCGACGCCCAGCGCCTGGCGCGCGGGCAGCTGACCGATCCCCACGTAGCTGCCGGGCCTGGCCATCCGTTCGATCGCGAGAATCGCGATCCCGCCGACGATCAGCGCCCAGCCAACCACCATCGGGCTGCCCAGCAGCACGTCGATCTGGTCCTTCAGCGCCAGCCCGATCACCGCCGAGGGCAGAAAGGCCAGCAACAGGTTGCGCAGGAAGGCCAGGCTGTTGGCCTCGAACCGCAACAGCCCCATGCCCACCGCCCAGAAGGTCCGCCAGTACTGCACCACCACCGCCAGGATCGCGCCCAGCTGGATCACCACGTTGAACACCTTCCAGGTTTCGGCATCGTAGCCGAACAGTTCGGAGGCGAGGATCAGGTGCCCGGTCGAGGAGACCGGAATGAATTCGGTCACGCCTTCGACGATGCCGAGCAGGATCGCGGTAATGGTGGTGTCCACTATTGCGCTTCCTGCTGGGCCGCAAAGGCGCGTTCGTCGAACTGGAGCGAAGCGAGCCGGGCATAGAGCCCCTTGGCCCGGGTCAGCTGGTCATGCGTGCCGGTTTCGACCACCCGGCCCTGATCGAGCACCACGATCCGATCGGCCCCGCGCACGGTGGCCAGGCGGTGGGCGATGACCAGGGTGGTACGATCGCTCATCAGCCGGTCAAGCGCCTGCTGGACCAAAAGCTCGCTTTCGGCATCGAGCGCACTGGTCGCTTCATCGAGCAACAGCACCGGCGCGCGGCGCAGCACCGCGCGGGCGATCGCCATGCGCTGGCGCTGGCCGCCGGACAGGCGCGCGCCGCCCTCGCCCAGGAAGGTATCGAGCCCCTGCGGCAGTTCACGCAGGAAGCCTTCGGCATTGGCGGCGCGGGCGGCTTCCCAGATTTCCTCGTCGTTGGCATCCCAATTGCCATAACGCAGGTTGTCGCGGGCGTTGGCGGCGAACAGCACCGCTTCCTGCGGGACCAGGGCGATCCGGCGGCGGACCTCGGCCGGATCGACCGCGGTGATCGGCACTCCGTCCATCTTGATGGTCCCGGCCTGGGGATCGTAGAACCGCTCTGCCAGCTGGAACAGGGTGGACTTGCCCGCTCCCGAAGGACCGACGATCGCCACGGTCTCGC
>CAZNII010000211.1:0-1879 GCA_964573075.1 uncultured Novosphingobium sp.
TGCAGCGCGAGGACATGGCCGACGAAGTGCGGGCCATGGCGAAGCGGCTGCTGGCAGAGGGCTGACATCGCGCCTCAACCCGCCGCATCGGGCATCGAGGACTATCGCACAGGACCACCAAGATCGGGTTTATCGCGATTGCTGGTGCGACAGCGGACTTCGCGGGCTATGGGCGAAGCATGGCCCTGATCCTGTTCAACAAGCCGATGAACGTGCTTTCGCAGTTCACCGACAGCGGGACGGCCGGATCGGCGCGGGCGACGCTGTCGGACTTCATCGACCTGCCCGGGGTCTATCCGGCCGGGCGGCTCGACCGGGACAGCGAGGGCCTGCTGCTGCTGACCGACGACGGACGCCTGCAGACGCGGATCGCCGATCCCAGGTTCAAGCTGGCCAAGACCTATCTGGTTCAGGTCGAGGGCGAGATCGACGCGGCTGCGCTCGAACAACTGCGCCGCGGCCTGCGGCTGAATGACGGGATGACCAGGCCGGCGAAGGCCGAGCGGATCGATCCGCCAGACCTGTGGCCGCGCGATCCGCCGGTCCGGTTCCGGAAATCGGTGCCCGACTGCTGGATCCGCCTGACCATCACCGAAGGCCGCAACCGCCAGGTCCGGCGGATGACCGCGGCGGTCGGCCACCCCACGTTGCGACTGGTCCGCTGGGCGGTGGGGGACTGGACGCTCGAGGGACTGGCGCCGGGGCAATGGCGCGAAGCCGGGGCACGCGCATGAACCCGGACGACGTCGTTTCGCTGGGGCCGCTGGTGCTGGCGCTGGACCGGGTGGTAGCGCTCGGCCTGTTCGCGGTGTTCCTCTGGGCAATCGACAGGATCGTGCGCCGCCACGGGGCCGGCGGGGCCAGCCTTGGCTGGTGGGCGCTTGCCGCCGGGCTGATCGCGGCGCGGCTGGACTATGTGGTGGAGCACCGGGAAAGCTTCGCGCTGGAACCGCTCGAAGCCTTGCGGGTCTGGCTGGGTGGGTGGACCTGGTTCAGCGGGGTCATTGCAGCGCTGGCTGTGCTGGGCGCGCGGCTCGGCCGCACACGCGCCATGGCCGAGGCCGCCGGCGTGCTCGGCCTGCTGGCACTGGTATGGGACGGCTTCGCGGAAAACCGGGCCGCTCCAACGCCGCTGCGGCTGCCGCCCGATCTGGTGTTTCAGCGGCTGGACGGCAGCCCGCTGCGGCTCGGCGATCTGCGCGGCCAGCCGGTTATCCTCAACCTCTGGGCGACCTGGTGCCCGCCCTGCCGCCGCGAAACCCCGATGCTGAGCCGCGCCGCGGCAGAAGCGGGCGCGGCGCGGGTTCTGCTGGTCAACCAGGGCGAGGAGCGCGCCGCGGTGCAGCGCTATCTGGCGGCCGAACAGCTGCCCGGGCAGGCCTTCGTGCTCGATCCCTCCGGCACGCTCACCAGCCTGACTGGCAGCCGGGCGCTGCCGACCACACTGCTGCTGGATGCCGAAGGCACCGTGCAAGCAGTCCACCTGGGCGAGATCAGCCGGGTGCAGATCGATATCCTGCGCCGCCGCGCGCAGCGCTAGGTCCTGTCACAGCGCCGCAACATCGCCGCGCTACGAATCGCGGCATGGACACAGAACCTTCCCAATTCGACTGGATCGGCTGGCTTGCCACGATCCCCGGAATCCCCGCCGGCTGGGGCGAAGCCCCGGCCAGTCCCGCGCCCGTGTCCGCACTGCCCGCGCCGGTTGCCCCCCGCGCGCGCAATGCGGCGCGGGTTGCGGCAGACCTGCCGAAGGCGGCCTAGACCTTTATTCGAATCGGCAGGGTCTTCAGCCCGCCGACGAAAGTGCTCTTCGCGCGCTTGGGCTCGCCGGCCAGTTCGACCGCATCGATCCGGTCGAGCAGCGCCTCGAACAGCA
>CAZNII010000212.1:0-1879 GCA_964573075.1 uncultured Novosphingobium sp.
GGACCAGCCGCCCGGCCAGTTCCAGTTCGAGCAGGGCCAGCTGGACCGCGGCCGGACTTTCCCCGCTCTGGCGGATCAGCTCGTCGACCGCGACCGGAGCCGTGGTCAACAGCCCGGCCACATCGGCGGGACTTTCACCGAGATCATCGGGCAGCGGCTCGAAGCACGGGGCGCTTTCCCGGAAGCTGGAGCGCGGATTGCCGGCAAAGCCGGTCACCAGTTCGATCACATCCTCGGCCGACTGGACCAGCACCGCGCCCTCGCGGATCAGCTGGTTGCAACCTTGCGAGCGCGGTTCGAGCGGGGACCCGGGCACCGCCATCACCTCGCGCCCGGCCTCTCCCGCCAGCCGTGCGGTGATCAGCGAGCCGCTCTTGGGTGCGGCCTCGACTACCACGGTCCCGGTGGCCAGCCCGGCGATGATCCGGTTGCGCGAAGGGAAATGGCGGGCGAGCGGTTCGGTTCGGGGGGGCTGTTCGGCCAGCAGCAACCCCTCAGCTGCGACCTGCTCCTGCAGTTCGGCATGTTCGGGGGGATAGGCAATGTCGATCCCGCTGGCGATCACCCCGATCGTCCCGCCCGAAAGCGCCGCGCGGTGCGCCGCCCCGTCGATCCCGCGGGCCAGGCCCGAAACCACCACGAAGCCGGCTTCGGCAAGGTCGGCGGCAAACTGCCGCGCCAGCTTGACTGCCGCGGCCGAAGCGTTGCGCGCGCCGACGATCGCCACGCAGGGCCGCGCAGCCAACGCCGCATCGCCGCGATAGGTCAATACCGGAGGAGCGCTGTCGAGCTCGGCCAGCAAGGCGGGATAATCGGCCCCGTCGTGAAACAGGTAGCGCGCACCGGCAGCGCGGACTGCGGCAACTTCATCGGCAACGCGCGCTTCGGGAGCGATCCGGTATTGCCCCCCGCCCCGCCCGGCCAGATCTGGCAACGCATCGAGCGCCGCGCGGGCATCGCCGAACCGACGCAGCAACTGGCGATAGGATACCGGCCCGATGTTCGGGCTGCGCAGCAGGCGGATCCGCGCAAAGGCTTCCTCCTGCGAAAGCGCGGTCACGATTTCTGGCCGACTTTCGGCTCGGTCCCGGCGCGCAGGCGGCCGACGTTGGCGCGGTGGAGCCACAGCACCAGCAACGCAATCGCGCCCAACACAGGCACGAATTCAGGCTTGCCCAGCGCCAGCGCGGCAATCGGCGCGGCAAGAGCCGCAGTCATGCCCGCAAGCGAGGAAATCCGGGTAATCGCCAGCATGCCCAGCCACACGACTGCATAGGCCAGCCCGACCGGCCAGGCGAGGCCGAGCGAGACGCCCATGGTCGTCGCCACGCCCTTGCCGCCCTTGAACCCCAGCCAGACCGGAAAGCAGTGCCCCAGGAACGCGCCGAGCCCGGCCAACGGAGCGGCCAGACCCAGCCAGCGCCAGGCCAGCCAGACCGCCAGAAAGCCCTTTGCCCCGTCGAGCAGCAGGGTCGCCGCCGCCAGCCCCTTGTTCCCGGTGCGCAGCACATTGGTGGCGCCGATATTGCCCGATCCGATCTGGCGCAGGTTACCATCGCCGAACAGGTTGGTGAGGATAAGTCCGAACGGCACAGACCCCAGCAGGTAGCCCAACCCCAGCGCATACAGCCATTCCATCGCGGCACCTTCCCTTCCGGGCTCAACCGTAGCTACAAGGCGGGCCGATTAACAAGCGCGCTTTGGGGGATTGCCACGCAAATGGACGCATCGGCTCCGATCCTGCTGTTCGATTCGGGCGTCGGCGGCCTTTCGGTGCTGGCCGAGCTGCGTCGCGCGCTGCCGCAGGCGCCGGTGATTTATGCCGCCGACAACGGCGGGCTGCCCTATGGCACCAAGACCGAGGCCGAGGTCGCGGCGC
>CAZNII010000213.1:0-1876 GCA_964573075.1 uncultured Novosphingobium sp.
GCGACGCGCGCGATGGCCAGCCGATCGCGCTGATCGGGATCCACGCCCACGACGGGCGCCTGCTCGGCCCGATGGACCTCGAATGGCGCGAAGCCGCCGATGTGGGGAAGCCCGAATCCGAATACGTAGATGAAGTGGTGCGGCCGGCGCTGAACGTGCTGCGCTAGACCGTGGCGGCGATACGGGCCCTCCCGCTGGCAATGGCGGCCACGTTACTGGCGCCCGGAGCCAGCGCAGCCGCTACCAAACAGAAGCCGCCGGCGCTCAAGTACCAGTGCCAGCACGTTGAGAAGACCCCCGAAGGCGAGATCTGGGCCACAGTCTGGGCCACTGCGGACCGCAAGGTGCAAACGCAGGTCGTGCTGTGGATCCCCGGCACCCCGCAGAACCGGGTGGTACGGATGACCGTACGCTGGGAAGCGATTGCTCCGTCCGGCTTCGACTGGAGCAAAGGCCTGGTCCTTTTCGACCGCGTCTATGGCACCGACCTTGAAGGCCGCCGCAAGACGCCTCCGGGGATATCGCTGGAACTACGCGCCAATCCCAACCCACCATGGCAGGGCGAAGGCGCAATTGCCGGCAAACAGAAGCTGCAATTCGGGGCTAGGCTGACTGCAGACTGGAGCGATGTCAGTGCCATGGGCGCGGCTGGCAAGCCGCTCTATCTGGTGGTCCGCAGCCGCAAGCAGGTGTTCGAGACACTGGAGATCGAGCCTTCGGCGCTCGCCCCGCCGTTCGCGAGGATCGGGGAAGCGCTCAAGGCCGCGAACACCGAGCTCGCCGATCATTATGCCGATCCGGAACGGTGCGACGATCTGGAGAACATGGATATCCTGGTCTGATCCGGGCTAGCTCCGCGGCGCAACCCGCCGGTAACTCAGCGCCTCGGCCACGTGGATCCGGCCCACCCCTTCGCTGCCCGCCAGATCGGCGATCGTCCGCGCGACCCGCAGCATCCGGGTATAGCCGCGCGCCGACAGCCGCATCGCTTCGGCCGCCTGCATAAGCAGCTTGCGGCCCGGCTCATCCGGGGTGGCGTGGGTTTCGAGCAGGTCGCCGTCGAGCTCGGCATTGCTGCGCTTGCCGGTTCCTTCCATCCGTGCGGTCTGGACGGCGCGCGCCGCCGCGACCCGGGCGGCGACCTGGGCGCTGCCTTCGGCCGGCGGCGGCAGGGCGAGGTCGGCGGCGCTGACCGGATCGACTTCGACGTGCAGGTCAATCCGGTCGAGCATCGGGCCCGAAACCTTGCTCTGGTAATCGGCGGCGCAGCGCGGCGCGCGGCTGCAGGCCAGTGCCGGATCGCCCAGGTGCCCGCAGCGGCACGGGTTCATCGCCGCGACCAGCTGGACCCGCGCCGGAAAGGTCACATGGGCGTTGGCCCGGGCGACATCGACCACCCCGGTTTCGAGCGGCTGGCGCAGCGAATCGAGCACCGCGCGCTGGAATTCAGGCAGCTCGTCAAGGAACAGCACGCCAAGGTGGGCCAGGCTGACCTCCCCCGGCTTGACCCTGAGGCCCCCGCCGGTCAGCGCCGCCATCGAGGCCGAATGGTGCGGGCTGCGGAACGGGCGGGTCCGGCTGATCCGCCCCTCCTCCAGCGTCCCGGCGACCGAGGCGACCATCGACACTTCCAGCGCCTCGGCCGGGGTCAACGGCGGGAGAATTCCGGGCAGGCAGCTGGCGAGCAGGCTCTTCCCTGCCCCCGGCGGGCCGATCATCAGCAGGTTGTGCCCGCCGGCCGCGGCAATCTCCAGCGCGCGCTTGGCGGTCTCCTGGCCCTTGACCTGTTTGAGGTCCGGGCCGAAGCCGGGCTCTTCCGCCTCGCCCGGACGGGGTTGGGGCAGCTGCTGGGTGCCCTTGAGGTGATTGAGCAGGC
>CAZNII010000214.1:0-1854 GCA_964573075.1 uncultured Novosphingobium sp.
GGATCACCTTCCCCGAGATCTACGAGATGCAGGCCCGCGCGATCTTCGAGGCGGCTTGCGATGTCGAGGCGGCGCATGGCCAGGCGGTGGTGCCGGAAGTGATGATCCCGCTGGTCGCGACCAGGAAGGAACTGGCGATCCTCAAGGCACTGATCGATCGCACTGCCCAGGCGGTCTTCGCCGAAAAGGGGCGCACCCTGCGCTACCACGTCGGGACCATGATCGAACTGCCGCGTGCCGCTCTGATGGCCGGCGAGATCGCCGAAGAAGGCGAGTTTTTCTCGTTCGGAACCAATGACCTGACCCAGACCACCCTGGGAGTCAGCCGCGACGATGCCGCCAAATTCCTCGGCCCCTATGTCGAGCAAGGCATTTTTCCGCGCGATCCGTTCGTCAGCCTCGATATCGAAGGCGTCGGTCAGTTGGTCAGCCTGGCTGCTGAGCGTGGCCGGGCGACCCGTGCGGACATCAAGCTCGGGATCTGCGGCGAACACGGCGGCGATCCGGCCTCGATCGCGTTCTGCGAAAAGGTTGGGCTCGATTACGTCTCGGCCAGCCCTTATCGCGTGCCGATCGCCCGGCTTGCGGCAGCCCAGGCGGCGCTGCGCTAGGGCCGCCAGCCGGTCAGGGTCAGGATCTCGAAGCTCTCGACGGTTCCGGTCCCGAAGGCGGCAGCGGCGCGGGCCAGGGCGGCCTTGCCCAGCGGCGGGCCGGGGTTCGCCAGGCAGTTCGAGAGGGCCTGGGCGCGCAAGTCTGCGATCAGGCTGGCAAGGCTGGAAAAGCGGACGTCGAGGTGGCGGCTGTCAACCACCGGCATGGCCCAGCCGGCCCGCTGGAGCAGTTGTCCGCCGGCTCGGACATCGACCGCCGGGTGAAGCCGAGGGGCAGGGCGGTCGGCATCTGCGGCCAGCATCGCCTCGCGCAGGGCTGGCAGGCTGCCTGCACCCGCATAGCTGGCCAGCGCCAGCCCGCCGGGAGCAAGCGCATTGCGGATGTGGATCAGCGCGCCGGGCAAATCGTTGACCGTGTCGAGAGTACCCAGGCTGGCGATCAGGTCGAACCCGGTTTCGGGAAAGGGGGCTTCCTCGGCGAATCCTTCGGCGGGATCGGCCTCGGTCACTGCGCAGCCCCGGCTTCGCAGGTCGGCCGCGAGGGCGCCGGTTCTCTCGCCTATGACCAGCGCCCGGGCGGGTTCGTGGCGCAGGAAGGCGAGTCGCTCGATCACGTCCTCGACCATGTCATCGAGCAGGTAGCGGGCGGCATCGGGGAGCGTCTGCAACCGGCCCGCTCGGCGGCGCGCGGCCAGACGGCGGGCGGGCGAGAAGATCCGGGGCGGTGCGGGTGTGCTCACCGCGCCGCCCTGCCTTGCGCTGGGCTGGCTGGCAAGCGATACCGGGCGAGCAATGCGCCTGCACCCGCTTCTTGTTCCTGTTGCCGATCTTGTCTTCCCGCCACGCTGCCCCCTGTGCGGTGAGGCGCTGGCGGCACAGTCCGGGCTTTGTGCGGGCTGCTGGAACGAACTGGCGATACCAGGCGAGCCGGCTTGCCCCTCCTGCCGGCGTCCGCTGGGCGAGGGTACACCGGCCGGCACTGTCTGCGCGGTCTGCCTTGCCGATCCGCCCCGGCATGACGGGATTGCGGCGGGAACGCTCTACAACGATGCCTCGCGCAAGCTGATCCTGGCCCTGAAGCACGGCCACCGGATCGCGCTGGCGCCGTTGCTTGCCCGGCTGATGCTGGCGCAAGTGCCGCAAGAGGTGGGGCAGGGCTGGCTGATCGTACCGGTCCCGCTGCACCGTTGGCGGCTGTGGCGGCGCGGGTTCAACCAGGCGGCGCTGCTCGGGCGGGAAATCG
>CAZNII010000215.1:0-1854 GCA_964573075.1 uncultured Novosphingobium sp.
GGATCACCTTCCCCGAGATCTACGAGATGCAGGCCCGCGCGATCTTCGAGGCGGCCTGCGATGTCGAGGCGGCGCATGGCCAGGCGGTGGTGCCGGAAGTGATGATTCCGCTGGTCGCGACCAGGAAGGAACTGGCGATCCTCAAAGCGCTGGTCGATCGCACTGCCCAGGCGGTCTTCGCCGAAAAGGGGCGGACGCTGCACTATCAGGTCGGGACCATGATCGAGCTGCCGCGGGCGGCGCTAATGGCCGGCGAGATTGCCGAAGAAGGCGAGTTCTTCTCGTTCGGGACCAACGACTTGACCCAGACCACCCTGGGAGTCAGTCGCGACGATGCCGCCAAATTCCTCGGCCCCTATGTCGAACAGGGCATTTTCCCGCGCGATCCGTTCGTCAGCCTCGATATCGAAGGCGTCGGTCAGCTGGTCAGCCTGGCTGCTGAGCGTGGCCGGGCGACCCGTGCGGACATCAAGCTCGGGATCTGCGGCGAACACGGCGGCGATCCGGCCTCGATCGCGTTCTGCGAAAAGGTTGGGCTCGATTACGTCTCGGCCAGCCCTTATCGCGTGCCGATCGCCCGGCTTGCGGCAGCCCAGGCGGCGCTGCGCTAGGGCCGCCAGCCGGTCAGGGTCAGGATCTCGAAGCTCTCGACGGTTCCGGTCCCGAAGGCGGCAGCGGCGCGGGCCAGGGCGGCCTTGCCCAGCGGCGGGCCGGGGTTCGCCAGGCAGTTCGAGAGGGCCTGGGCGCGCAAGTCTGCGATCAGGCTGGCAAGGCTGGAAAAGCGGACGTCGAGGTGGCGGCTGTCAACCACCGGCATGGCCCAGCCGGCCCGCTGGAGCAGTTGTCCGCCGGCTCGGACATCGACCGCCGGGTGAAGCCGAGGGGCAGGGCGGTCGGCATCTGCGGCCAGCATCGCCTCGCGCAGGGCTGGCAGGCTGCCTGCACCCGCATAGCTGGCCAGCGCCAGCCCGCCGGGAGCAAGCGCATTGCGGATGTGGATCAGCGCGCCGGGCAAATCGTTGACCGTGTCGAGAGTACCCAGGCTGGCGATCAGGTCGAACCCGGTTTCGGGAAAGGGGGCTTCCTCGGCGAATCCTTCGGCGGGATCGGCCTCGGTCACTGCGCAGCCCCGGCTTCGCAGGTCGGCCGCGAGGGCGCCGGTTCTCTCGCCTATGACCAGCGCCCGGGCGGGTTCGTGGCGCAGGAAGGCGAGTCGCTCGATCACGTCCTCGACCATGTCATCGAGCAGGTAGCGGGCGGCATCGGGGAGCGTCTGCAACCGGCCCGCTCGGCGGCGCGCGGCCAGACGGCGGGCGGGCGAGAAGATCCGGGGCGGTGCGGGTGTGCTCACCGCGCCGCCCTGCCTTGCGCTGGGCTGGCTGGCAAGCGATACCGGGCGAGCAATGCGCCTGCACCCGCTTCTTGTCCCTGTTGCCGATCTAGTCTTCCCACCGCGCTGCCCGCTTTGCGGAGAGGCCCTGGCGGCGCAGTCTGGGCTTTGCGCGGGTTGTTGGGCAGAGCTGGCGATCCCCGGAGAGCCGGCCTGCCCCTCCTGCCGGCGTCCGCTGGGCGAGGGTGCACCGGCCGGCATTGTCTGCGCGGTCTGCCTTGCCGATCCGCCGCAGCATGACGGGATTGCGGCGGGAACGCTCTACAACGAAGCATCACGCAAGCTGATCCTGGCCCTGAAGCACGGCCACCGGATCGCGCTGGCTCCGTTGCTGGCCAGATTGATGCTGGCCCAGGTTCCGGAAGAGGTGGGGCCGGAATGGCTGGTCGTGCCGGTTCCGCTGCACCGCTGGCGGCTGTGGCGGCGCGGGTTCAACCAGGCGGCGCTGCTCGGGCGGGAAATCG
>CAZNII010000216.1:0-1754 GCA_964573075.1 uncultured Novosphingobium sp.
TCGCGGGTGCCGGCCTGGACCAGCTTTTCGGCCTCGCGCAGCACCGCGTCGATCCGCCGGCTGGCCAGTTTGCCGCGCAGGCTCGGGATGATGCAGAACGAGCAGGCGTGGTTGCAGCCCTCGCTGATCTTGAGGTAGCTGTAATGGCGCGGGGTCAGCTTGACGTCGCCGGTCTGGGGGACGAGGTCGACGAACGGCCCCTGGGTAGGCGGGGCGGCCTCGCGCACCGCCTCGACCACCGCCTCGTACTGGTGCGCGCCGGTGATGGCGAGGACTTCGGGGAACCGGGCGCGGATCAGCTCCGCCTCGTTCCCCATGCAGCCGGTGACGATCACCCGGCCGTTTTCGGCAATCGCCTCGCCGATCGCGGACAGGCTTTCCTCCTTGGCGCTGTCAAGGAAGCCGCAGGTGTTGACCAGCACGACGTCGGCGCCATCGTAGTCCGCGCTCATGGCATAGCCGTCGGCGCGCAGGCGGGTGAGGATCCGCTCGGAATCGACCAGCGCCTTGGGGCAGCCGAGGCTGACCATGCCGATGCGCTTCTGCTGGGGAATTTGGGTGGCCATGGGGGCGGCCCCTTACACCGGTGCGCGGTAAAGTGCTAGGGAAAGGCAATGCGGATCGAGATTGCCAAGGGCCGGAACCAGGACCGGATCGTGCTGACCCGGGCCGATGGCAGCCGGGCGGAGACCACCTTTCCCCACAAGGGGCCGGTCCCGCACGATGCCGTCCACTGGTTCGTCGAGCGCGAACTGGGCCTGCGCCAAGGGTTCTGGGGCATGGTCGCGGGCGGGCTCCACCCCGAGGCGATCCAGGAAATCGCCAAGGCCGCCGGCCATGCCAGCGCCAAGCGGGCCGAAGTGCCGGACGGGGAAATCGTCGAGCTGCTCCAGGCCGAGCGGGTGGTCGAATCCTTCGAGGCCGACCTGTGGGGCGGCGGCGGCGCGGCGGCGGACCTGATCGCGCTGGCGGACACGGCCTGCGCCACTTCGCACGTCGCCCGACCGGCCGCGCTGGACGAGGCGGCGGTGGAACGGATCAGGCAGGGGCTGGGCGCCTTTGCCCGCGAATGGATCGCCGCGCCGCAAGGCCATGTCGCGGTGCTGGAATGGGAGTGAGGCGATGGTGGGCATGAACGAGATCGCGCTGGTCCTGGCGGCGCTGGCCGGGGGCGGGGTGCTGTGGCTGTTCTGGCGCGGGCGGCTGGCGCTGTGGGGCTATGCGCTGATGCTGATCCCGGCGGCGATGCTGGGCCATGCCCTGGCCCGGATCGGGGCGGAAAAGCTGGCGGTGAAGCCGTGGCTGTACTTCATGCAGTCGGGCGGGCTGGCGCTGGCCTTCGTCCTGCCGGCGCTGTGGATGCTGGGGCTGCGCGGCGGGGCGGCGAAGGGCGCGATGATCCGCGACAGCGCGGCCTTCGTGCTGGCCTACCTGGCGATGGGCGCGGTGTTCTATGCCTTGGGCTGAGGCGCCGGTGCCGGCTGCTTCTTGGGCAGGTACTTGACCGGGTCGAGCGGGACGCGGTTCTTGCGGATTTCGAAGTGCAGCTGCGGTTCGGTGGCGATCCCGGTATCGCCGACCAGCCCGACCCGCTCTCCGGCCTTGACCTGGTCACCCTCCTTGACGGTGACCTTGGACAGGAAGCCATAGGTGGTGGTCCAGCGGCCGCCGTGGAACACGATCACGGTCAGGCCGTAGTCCTCGGGGCCCTGGCCGGCAAAGATCACCTGCCCGGCGGCGCTGGCGCGGACCGC
>CAZNII010000217.1:0-1693 GCA_964573075.1 uncultured Novosphingobium sp.
ATAAACGAATCATGCCGCGTCCATCGGTCCCCACGCGCCGTGCCGATATCCTTGCCGCCGCGCGGGACGTGTTCAACGCGCGCGGTTTTGCCGGGACCCGGATGGACGATATCGCCCGCGCGGTCGGGCTGTCGAAGGCGGCGCTCTATCTCCAGTTTTCGTCCAAGGAGGCGCTGTTCGAAGCGCTGGTGACGGAACTGATCGAAGCCATGCTGCCCCAGGCAGCCCCGGCCGATTTCGGGGACCTGCCGGCCGAAGCGATCCTGCGCGGATTCATCGGCTTCATGGCCGAACGGCTGACCCGGCCGGAAATGGCCTTCGTCCCCCGGGTGATCATCGGGGAAGGGGCCCTGTTTCCCGAGCTTGCCCGGTTCTATCACGATCACGTGATCTCGACCGGGCTGGCGCTGGTCGAACGGATTGTGCGCCACGGGATCGGACGCGGCGAATTTGCCTGCGCCGATGTGCCCCAGGCCGCGCGGACGATCATCGGCGGGGTGCTGATCGCGGCGATCTGGAAAACCACTTTCGAGCCGATCGGCGCAGAGGTGCTGGATCCGCCGGCGATGGCCCGGTCGCATGCCGACATCGTGCTGAACGGTTTGCTTGTCAGAAAGGAAGCGGCATGAGCGGCCTGCCAAAACCCGCGATCGCGGTTGCCGTGCTGGCCCTGGCCGGGGCCGGCGCCTGGTATTTTACCCGCGGCAGCGCCGAAGCGAACTGGCTCGGCTATGTCGAGGCCGAGACGATGTATGTCGCCGCGCCGGTATCAGGGCGGCTGGCCGAACGCCCGGTCGATCGCGGAACCAGTGTGGCGGCGGGCGCGGTGCTGTTCTCGCTCGATCCCGAAAGCACCGATGCCGATACCGCCCGGGCCGAAGCCCAGGTCGCGGCGGCGCGGGCCCAGCAGGCCGACCTTTCGCAGGCCCGCCAGCGCCAGGCCGAGCTTGACGTCGCCCGCGCCGGTGAAGCCGCCGCCGCCGCCGCGCTGACCAAGGCGCAGAACGATTTCAATCGCATTTCCGCGCTCTATGCCAAGGGCTTTGCCAGCAAGGCGCAATACGATGCCGCCCGCGCCGCGCGCGATGGCGCTGCGGCAAATCTCGCCCAGACCCGCGCCCAGATCCGCGCCGGCGAACTGACCGCCGGGCGTGCCGGCCAGCAGGCCGCCGCCGGGGCCGAAGTGGCCGGGGCCGAAGCCGCGCTGCGCGGCCAGCGCCAGCGCCGGCGCGAGATTGCCCCGGTCGCTCCGGCGCGCGGGGTGATAGAACAGACCTTCTACAACCCCGGCGAATGGGTGCCGGCCAACATGCCGGTGGTCTCGGTCCTGCCCGACGACAAGCGCAAGCTGCGCTTCTACGTGCCGCAAGACCGGATCGCCGGGCTGAAGCCGGGCACGACGATCAGCTATACCTGCGACGGTTGCGGCGGGATGCGCAGCGCGAAGATCAGCTACATCGCCCCGCGCGCCGAATTCTCGCCCCCGGTGATCTATTCCGAAAAGGCCCGGGCCAAGCTGGTGTTCCTGGTCGAGGCGCAGCTGCCGGCTTCGGACAAGCCCTTGCCGCCGGGCCTGCCGGTCGAAGTGGTGCCGCAGTGAGCGAGGCTCCGGCCATTGCGGTGCGCGGGCTGACCAAGCGGTTCGGGCCGCGCACCGTGGTCGACAATGTCGACCTGACGGTCCAGCCGGGGC
>CAZNII010000218.1:0-1652 GCA_964573075.1 uncultured Novosphingobium sp.
CGACCAGCACGCGCCGCGCGGCGCCGATGATCTGGTCCGACTGGTGGGATTCGCCAGCCATCGGCCGATCAGCCCTCCAGGCTCAGCAGGCTGGGGGCGTCGTGGGCGACCTGGGCCTGGGCGGCGCCTTCGGCCCGGGCGATATAACCCTTGGACTTTTCAACCTCGGCCGACAGCGTGGTGACCGTCTGCTTCATGTTCTCCAGCGCCTTGACCTTGAACGTGTCGATGTTGTCCATCGTGTCATAGATGTTCTGGAAAGCGCGCTGCAGCGTCTCGATCGGGATCGTGCTCGATGCGGCCATTTCGTGGATCTTGCCGGTCTGGTCGCGCAGCAGCTGCCCGGTCGAATCGATCAGCCCCGCGGTGGTGCTGTTGAGCGCGGTGACCTGTTCCAGCACCAGCCGCTGGTTGGCCATCGCCTGGCTGACCGTCACCGCGGTGCGCAGAGCGGCGACCGTGGTGGTGCTGGCGCGATCGACGCCCTTGACCAGTTCGACGTTGTTCTTCTTGACCAGATCGAGCGCCAGGTAGCCCTGGACCGAGACCGCCATCTGGGTCAGCAGATCCTGGGTGCGCTGGCGGACATAGAACAACGCGCTCTCGCGGATCGCCTTGGCCTTGGCCGGATCGGTCGCGTCAAGATCGGCGGCGGTTTCTTCCAGCTTGGCGTCGAGCGTCCTGGAAATGTGGATCATCTGTTCCAGCTGGCCCATCGCTTCCCACAGCTTCTGCCGTTCGACATCGATCGCGGCATTATCCATCAGCAGCTCGTCCTTGCCCGAGCCGAGATGGGTGAGGATCGCCTGGATGTGGCCCTGGGCGCTTTCGTAGGACTGGAAATAGCGCTTCATCGAATTGCCGAAGGGGATGATCCCCAGGAACTTGCGGCCCTTGGAAAGCTTGCCCTGCTTGCCCGGATCGAGCGTTTCGACCGTGCGGCGCAGCTCCGCCAGGTTCGCGCCGACCCCGGTGTCCTTGTCCATCGCCCGGATCGGCCGATCGAGGAACCGGTTCGACATGCCCGCCGCGGCCATGATTTCCTTGCGGCCCATGTTGGTGATCTGATCGACCTTCTTGCCGAATTCGGGCGAATTGGCATCGGCCGAAACCAGATCGGCGACAAAGGCATCGACCTTGGCTGCCAGCTTGGACTTGTTCTCGTCGGTAACCGGAACCAGCCCTGCGGCCCGTTCGGCCGGAACCACCGGCACCGGTTCCGGCGGGGTCAGGGTCAGGGTCGGGGTTTCGCTGGCGGTCGGCGTGGTGGCCATTTCAAATCCTCACAAAGAGATGAGCCGCCAATGTGGGATGACTGCCCGCCCGATGCAAGCTGTATTGTCGATGTAAGACAGACTCGGCTCGACGAGCCGCCTTCAGCCGAGCAGCCGCCGGAAAAAGCCCTTGCGCGGCGCGGGCGGGGTCTGGCCCGAGATCTTGAACAGGTAATTGGCCAGCACTGCGGCCTGACTGGGGGTCATGACGATGTGATGGTCATCGACCTCGGCCGCATTGTCACGCCGGGTCGACTGGACGCATTGCAGCGTCAGATCGACCTTGTTGTTGAAGCTGTGATGGGCCCAGCCCACCAGCACCCCGAAGCTTTCCTGTCCGCGCGCATCTTCGCCCATTGCCAACTCTCCCCAGTGGCA
>CAZNII010000219.1:0-1636 GCA_964573075.1 uncultured Novosphingobium sp.
CGATGCCATGGCCGATGTCCTTTCGCGCATGGCCAAGGGCATGGCGCGCGACTGATTGCAAATTACGCAATCGTGGCCTAACAGCCAGGCTGATGAAGCCGAAATTGCTGTCCACGCTGCCCGGCTATACCGCCGCGCAATTTGCCGCCGATGCCTTTGCCGGGCTGACCGTCGCAATGGTCGCCTTGCCGCTGAGCATTGCCATTGCCATCGCATCGGGCGCCGATCCTGCGGCGGGACTGGTCACGGCAATCGTCGCGGGCTTCCTGATCTCGGCGCTGGGGGGCAGCCGGGTCCAGATCGGCGGCCCGACCGGGGCATTCATCGTGGTGGTCTATGGGGTGATTGCCGAACACGGCTATGACGGGCTGGTCTTGGCCACGCTGATGGCGGGGGTGATCCTGGTGCTGGCCGGCCTGCTGCGTGCGGGAAACCTGATCGCCTTCGTTCCCGAAGCGGTGGTCAACGGCTTCACCATTGGCATCGCGATCATCATCGCGTCGAGCCAGCTGAAAGACTTCTTCGGGCTGGCCGGCGGCACCTTGCCGGCCGAATTCGTTCCCAAACTGGAAGCGCTGTGGGCTGCGCGTGGCAGCCTGAACCCGTCCGCCCTGGGCATGGGCCTGATCGCGCTCATCCTGATCGTGCTGCTGCGGCGGCTGTTTCCGCGCTTTCCGGGCCTGATCGTGGCGATGGCGGCGATATCGGCGGCAGTCGCCCTTGGCCCGTTTCCGGTCGATACGATCGCCTCGCGCTATGGCACCCTGCCCGCCACACTGCCAAGCCCGGCCCTGCCGGCAATCAGCCTGGCGCGGATCAGCGAGCTGCTGCCGTCGGCGCTGGTGATCGCATTCCTGGCCGCGATCGAATCGCTGCTATCGGCGATGGTGGCGGACCGGATGATCGAGGGCCAGCACCGCCCCAATGCGGAGGTTTCCGCCCAGGGTTGGGCCAATATCGGCTCGGCCCTGTTCGGAGGACTGCCCGCGACGGGCGCGATCGCCCGGACCGCCACCAACGTCCGCGCCGGCGGGAAAACCCCGATCGCGGGAATGGTCCATGCCGTGGTCATTCTGCTGGTCATGCTGCTGGCCGCGCCGCTGGCCGGCTACCTCGCCATGCCGGCGCTTGCCGCGCTGCTGCTGACAACGGCCTGGAACATGAGCGAGCCGCACAAATGGGCCGGGTACTGGGCGGCGCCGGCGAGCGATCGGGTGCTGCTGGCGATTACCCTGATCCTGACCGTGCTGGCCGATCTGACCGTGGCGATCGGGGTCGGGGTTGCCCTTGGCCTTGCCCTGCGGCTGCGCGACAGGCGGCTCGACGCCGAGGAATGGCAGACCCCGAGGCGTTGACCGTCAGTCGATCCGCACCAGCTTGTCGCGCCCGGTCGAGCCGCGCAGCAGACTCAGCCGGGATGGGGCGACGCCGAGCGCTTGGGCCAGCAGGCCGAGCACGGCATCGTTGGCCTTGCCATCCTGCGGCTTGGCCCTGACCTTCACCACGACCACGCCTTCACCCAGCTCGACGGTTTCGACCCTTGCCCCGGGCGTGACGCGCAGCGCCAGCCGCCCCTCGGCATCGGCCAGCGCGCGGATCGCCGCGGCGGGCGGGAAATCAGCCTTCGGTTTCGCCA
>CAZNII010000220.1:0-1598 GCA_964573075.1 uncultured Novosphingobium sp.
AGCGTCTCGCCGCCCAGCCGGGCCAGCGCCTTGTCGCTGCCGAAGCGGGTGGACTGACCACCGGCAAGAACCGCGCCCAGGATCATGGTTTGGGGGCCGCGCTGTGCCGGTGCTTCGACAGGCTCAGCACGTGCGGGGATTGGGGAATGCCGCAAACACTACACCCGCTCAGGCCGAGCCTGTCGAAGCCCATGCGCGCGCTCACGAGAAATCCTCCGGCCAGTGCTTCAGCGCCGAGCGCACCGGATAGGGGGTGAAACCGCCGAGCGCGCAAAGCGAGCCGAACTGCATCGTCTCGCACAGGTCTTCGAGCAGCTGCAGCTCTTCGGCGCGGCTGCGGCCCTGTTTGCGGGCGTTGTGCATCTGCGGGAGCGCCTCGACCGCATCGGCCATAACCTTGCCGCCGGCACGGATCCGGTCGATCAGTTCGACGCCCCGGGTCGATCCGATCCGGCACGGGGTGCACTTGCCGCAGCTTTCAGCCGCGCAGAACTGGAAGGCGAAGCGGGCCATCGCGCCCATGTCGGCGCTGTCGTCGAATACGGTGATCCCGCCGTGGCCGATCAGCGCGTCGGCGCCGGCATAGGCTTCGTAATCGAACGGCAGGTGGAACTGGCTGGGGGGAATATAGGCGCCGAGCGGCCCGCCGACCTGCACCGCCTTGACCGGCCGGCCCGATGCGGTGCCGCCGCCGACATCATTGACCAGCTCGTCCAGTGTGATCCCGAAAGCGGCTTCGTAAAGCCCGCCGTGCTTGATGTTGCCGGCCAGCTGGATCGGCATGGTGCCCTTGGACCGGTCGATCCCGAGCCGGGCATAGAGCGAGGCCCCGCCCTCGGTCAGGATGTGCGGCACCGCGGCCAGCGTCAGCACGTTGTTGACCACGGTCGGGCAGCCGAACAGCCCTTCGAGCGCAGGCAGCGGCGGCTTGGCCCGCACTTCGCCGCGCTTGCCCTCGATCGAGTTGAGCAGCGAGGTTTCCTCGCCGCAGACATAGGCCCCAGCGCCGACCCGCACTTCGAGCCGGAACGGCGCGATATGCGACGCGGCCAGCGCGATCGCCGCCTCCAGCTTGGCGATGGCGTGCGGATATTCGCTGCGGACGTAGATGTAACCCTGGCCCGCGCCGACCGCGTGGGCGGCAATCGCCATGCCCTCGATCAGCTGGAACGGATCGCCTTCCATCAGCATCCGGTCGGCAAAGGTCCCGCTGTCGCCCTCGTCGGCGTTGCAGACCACGTATTTCTCGGTGCCCGGGGCATTGGCCACGGTCTGCCACTTGATCCCGGCGGGAAAGCCCGCGCCGCCGCGCCCGCGCAGGCCCGAGGCCAGCACTTCGCCGACCACTTCAGCCCCGCTCATCGCCCGGGCCCGGCTCAGGCCCTGCCACCCGCCGCTGGCCTGGTAATCGGCAAGGCTGAGCGGGCGGGTCCGCCCGGCGCGGGCAAAGGTCAGCCGCTGCTGGCTGGCGATCCAGGGGTGATCGGCGATCCGGCCGATCGCCTTGGGCGAACTGCCGTCGAGGATCGCCGCGACATCGGCAACAGTGGCCGGACCAAAGCCCATGCCGTCGATTTCGACCAGCGGCTCGAGCCAGT
>CAZNII010000221.1:0-1516 GCA_964573075.1 uncultured Novosphingobium sp.
TTGCCTTCAACCGCCACATGATCGAGGTCGGCTTCATCCGCCCGGCGCACCAGGGGATCATTATCGCCGAGCCCGAGCTCGACCTGCTGCTGACCCGGATGGCCGCGCACGAGCCGCATCAGCCGATCTTTGGAATGAAGACCAGCGAACTTTGATGGTGCGGACAGGCCGTCCGCCCTGTCCTTGCAACACCGGCCCGCTCCCCCTCCCGGCCACCCAGAATCAGGGTACCCTATGGGTGGCCGGGAGGGGGAGCGGGCCGGTGTTGCCAAGCTGATCGCGGAGGCGATCAGCGCACCCCAACCCAAGACCTCATTGCGCTGAACCTGCGGAAGGCTTAGGGGCGAGCGCCATGCATTCCTACCCTGCCCCCGCGCTCGCCCTGGTTGAGGAAATGTCCGCCCTGGCTGCGGCCGATCCGGCACGCGCGGTTGCGTTCCAGGGCGCGCCGGGCTGCAACGGGCATCGCGCGGCGATGGAATACGATCCCGGCTGCCTGCCGCTGCCCTGCTTCAGTTTCGAGGACGCGATCGACGCGGTCCGCGAAGGGCGCGCCGACCGGGCGATCATCCCGATCGAGAATTCGCAGCACGGCCGGGTCGCCGATATCCACTTCCTGCTGCCGGAAAGCGGGCTGCACATCATCGGCGAGCATTTCGTGGCGATCCACCACGCGCTGATGGCGCTGGGGGAAGGGCCGTTCACCGCCGCCTATTCGCACCCCCAGGCGCTCGGCCAGTCGCGCTTCTACCTGCGCGAGCGGCGGATCGTGCCGATCAGCTATGCCGATACGGCCGGAGCCGCGGCGCTGGTCGCGGAAATGCGCGATCCCCAGGCCTGCGCGATCGCGCCGCGGATCGCGGCCCAGCTCTATGGCCTGAAGATCGTCGAGGACAATGTCGAGGACGCGGCCGACAACATGACCCGGTTCGTGGTCCTGTCGCGCCAGCCGCTCGATCCCGCAGCGCTGGCCGGGCGCACGGCGATGACCACCTTCGTCTTCGAGGTGAAGAACATCCCCGCCGCGCTGTACAAGGCGCTGGGCGGTTTCGCCACCAACGGGGTCAACATGACCAAGCTGGAAAGCTACCAGAAAGGCGCCAGCTTTGCCGCGACCATGTTCTATGCCGATATCGTCGGCGCACCGGGCGATCCGGCGGTGGACCGCGCGCTGGAAGAACTGGCGTTTCACTGCAAGGAACTGCGCGTTCTTGGCACCTATCCGCAGGAACTTGTTCGCGGATAGAGCCTGATGACATAGCATTGACCCGCCCTGACGGAGCCGATTTTGGTTCGTGGCGAGGCGCGAGGAGTGAGCGATGCCGTAGCATCGTGATCGACGAGCAACGCTGTCCACGGAGCAAAATCGGCCCGCCCCGAGGGGGTTGAACAGCAAGGCCTCGTGGACAGCGTTGCAGCTGCTTGCAGGGGCAACCAGCCCCTGCTGCGCGCCGCGCCTCGCCACGAGGCCTTGCTGTTCAATCAGGGTGGATCAATGCTATGTCATCAGGCTCGC